>JBAQHZ010000332.1:0-25474 GCA_049288585.1 Chania sp. | reverse complement strand
CAACCGGCCATGGATGGCCGGTTGAGGCGATATGAACAGGGACGTGAATTGAGCCGACCCGTCAGGCAACGGGGGCGTAGCGAAGGTACCCGCGCAGCGGGCAGGCCATGTTAAGCGTAGGCGTGGGGGCAGGGCCCCGCCTTGGGCCCTGCAATTGCCGTCCATTATTGTTCCATCGGATGATGATCTTTTACGGCAATTCCCATTACACCTGACTTACAGAGACGAACACGTTGTGTATAAGAGACAGCTCCTTCGGGAGAGGGCCGGGGTGTTAGCAGCCTCACCTTGGACGGTTTAGCGTTAACTGATTGGCAGTCTATTGAATGCGCTGCCCTATTTAGGAATTGAAGATGAAAGCAGTATCACGAGTTCATATTACGCCGCATATGCACTGGGATCGTGAGTGGTATTTTACCACCGAGGAGTCACGCATCCTGCTGATTAACAATATGGAAGAGATCCTGACCCGGCTGGAAACCGATCCCGAGTACCGGTTCTACGTGCTGGATGGGCAAACGGCGGTGCTGGAAGACTATTTCGCCATCAAGCCGGAAAACACTGAGCGGGTGAAGGCGTTGGTGCAGGCGGGCAAGCTGATTATCGGCCCGTGGTATACCCAGACCGATACCATGGTGGTCTCCGGTGAATCCATCGTCCGCAACCTGATGTACGGCATGCGCGATTGCCTGGCCTTCGGCGAGCCGATGAAGATTGGCTATCTGCCGGACTCTTTCAGCATGTCCTCGCAGCTACCGCACATCTTCAACGGCTTTGGCATCACGCGTGCGATGTTCTGGCGCGGCTGTTCCGAACGCCACGGCACCGACAAAACCGAATTCCTGTGGCAGAGTAATGACGGCAGCGAAGTGGCGGCACAGGTGCTGCCGTTGGGCTACGCCATCGGTAAATATCTGCCAGAGGATGAAGCCGGGCTGCGCAAACGGCTGGACAGCTACTTCAAGGTGCTGGAAAACGCCTCGGTTACCCAAGACATCCTGCTGCCCAACGGCCACGATCAGATGCCGCTGCAACAGAATATCTTTGCGGTGATGGCCAAGCTGCGCGAGATCTACCCGCAGCGCGAATTTGTCATGAGCCGTTTTGAAGAAGTGTTTGAGCGCATCGAAGCCAGCCGTGAACGTTTGGCGACGCTGAAAGGTGAGTTCAACGACGGCAAGTACATGCGCGTGCACCGCACCATCTCCTCTACCCGCATGGACATCAAGATTGCCCACGCAGAGATCGAGAACAAGATCGTCAATATTCTCGAACCGCTGGCGGCGATCGCCTGGTCGCTGGGCTTTGAATATCACCACGGTCTGCTGGAGAAAATGTGGAAAGAGATCCTGAAAAACCACGCGCACGACAGCATCGGCTGCTGCTGTAGCGACAAGGTGCATCAGGAGATCATGACGCGCTTTATCCTGGCGGATGATATGGCCGAGAATCTGGTGCGCTTCTATATGCGCAAGATTGTCGACAACATGCCGGTGCAGCAGAGCGATGCGGAAGGTCAGGTGGCCGACAAACTGACCTTCTTCAACCTGCTGCCTTACGCCCGTGAAGAGGTGATCAACACCACGATCCGCATTCGTGCCCAGCAGTTCTCGCTGGTGGACGACCAGGGTCAGCCGGTGGAATACTTTATTCGTGCCGCACGGGAGATCGACCCAGGCTTGGTGGATCGTCAGATCGTCCATTACGGCAACTACGATCCGTTTATGGAATACGATATTCAGTTGCGCCAAAGTTTACCGGCAATGGGCTACTGCACCCTGCATATCCACGCCAATCAGACTGGAGTTCTGCGCCAACCTGCGGCGCAGCCAGCGGACCTGCTGGAAAACCGCTATTACCGCATCGGCCTGAATGCTAACGGCACGCTGGATATTGAAGATAAGCAGACCGGTTGCCGCTATCAGCAGGTGCTGCAACTGGAAGACGGCTCGGACGATGGTGACGAATATGATTATTCCCCGTCCCGCCAGGAATGGGTGATCTACTCCACGCAGAGCGCTGTGACCACCGCCATCCGCCACGAAGCCTGGCAAAGCACCGCCACGCTGGCACTGCGCATGGCGCTGCCTGCCAATCTGCAACAGCGCGCCGAACGCCAAACCGACGGCTATCTGGACGTGCAGTGCCAGATCACGCTGGCGCACGACAGCCGCCGCATCGACATTGACCTGCAACTGGATAACCAGGCCGACGATCACCGCGTGCGCGTGCTGATCCCGACGCCGTTTGCCAGTGAAACCGTGCTGGCGGATAACCAGTTTGGCAGCATTACCCGCCCGGTGGACGATCCGGCGATGGCGTATTGGCAGCAAGAAGGCTGGAAGGAAGCGCCGATCCCGGTGTGGCAACTGATGAACTTTGCCGCGTTGCACGATCGGCACCATGGCTTGGCGCTGTTCACCGAAGGGCTGCGCGAGTTTGAGATTGTCGGGGAGAGCCGCGATACCTTTGCGCTGACGCTGTTCCGCTCGGTCGGCGTGCTGGGCAAGGAAGAGTTACTGCTGCGCCCAGGCCGCCCTTCCGGCATCAAACTGCCGACGCCGGATTCGCAGATGCGTGGCAAATTGCACTGTCGCTTCAGCCTGTTCAGCTTTGCGGGCGAGCCACATCAGGCGGGCGTGATGCAGCAGGCGCGGGCCTACGTCACGCCGGTGCGTTGCTACAACAAGATCCCGTTCGATGCGATGAAGCTGAACCTGGCGGCGTTCCGCACCCCGTTGCGTTTCAGCCTGCTGTCGATGGCGGAATCTGGCCCGGTGCTCAGCGTGCTGAAGAAGGCCGAAGATGCCGAAGCCCTGATCATCCGCGTCTACAACCCTTCAGAACAGGTGACGATCGGCGGGCAATTAACGCTGGAAACACCGTCGCAGGAGTGGTTGGAAACCGGTATGGATGAACAACCGCTAGCGCAGCAGAATGCAGCGAGCGGGGATTTCGGCCAGCTTGCGCCGTGCCAGTCGAAGACTTTCCGGTTTATTCGCTAGGGGGTTATAACGTAATTTTATTCAGGATCCACTCACTGTGCGTGCTTGATATGTCAGGCCGCACAGTGGGTCACTTGGGATGAGGCTTAATGGAAGCGAAGCTGCAAAATGTGAAATTTATCAGGCGTTACGGCCTGCCATCACACCTCCATCGATATTCCAGATAGCGCCGGTGACCCAGCCCGTTTTGTCAGAAAGCAGGAAGGCAATGGTTTCAGCAATATCGTCTGGCGTGCCCACGCGGCCAATCGGGTGGAAACTGTCGAAGCTGTTCATCACATCTTTCACGTCGTCTTTAGGAATGAAGCCTTCGTAAATCGGGGTATGAACGACAGCCGGAGAGACGGCATTGACGCGGATACCTTTCCCGCCCAGTTCAATCGCCAGGTTTTTCGTCAGCGCGTGCAAACCGGCTTTCGCCATGGAGTAGGCGGAAGACGGCGTGGCGCCGATTGCCTGCTGTGCCCACATAGAGCCGATATTGACGATTGAACCCTTAATACCGGCTTCGACCATATTGCGCACCACATCGCGGGTAATGAAGAAGGTCGCGCGGTTGATGTTCATATACATGTCGTAATCAGACATGTCATGTTCGGTGAATGGTTTCGGGAAGAACACGCCGGCGGCATTCACCAGCAGACTGATGTCTTTATGTTCAGCGTTGATGGTCTTTACCACGTGCTGCATCCCTTCTTCTTTCATCAGGTCGGCAACGATAATGGAAACCTGTCCGTCTGCAGCCAGCGCCTGGCTAGCCTGCTCTGCTTTGTCCTGGCGATTACCTACCAGCACCACGCTACCACCGTTTTTCAGGATCAGCTTCGCTGTTTCGAAGCCCATACCGCTTGTACCACCGACCACTAACAGTTTTTTACCGGAAAAAGATGCGTTCATCGCTAACCTCTTTAAAATCATCTGGTTGTCATTGATGAAAAGCATGGCTCCTCATCGTGTGAAACCAGAATGCCACCCTGGATCCAGGTTGACGACTGAGAAGAAATTGCGACACAGGAAAGAAAATCTTTCTCGCTCAGATATACTGAAAGAAACGATGAGTCAGGATACCTGTAATGCGATCGCTAAACCGACTTAAATGGCTGCACGCCTTTGAAGCCACCGCCCGGCACGGCAGCTTTACCGGCGCGGCACTGGAGCTGGGCGTCACGCCTGCCGCCGTGGGCCAGCTTGTCCGTTCACTGGAAGACTGGGTAGGACACCCGCTTCTTCACCGCACCCGTTCAGGTAAGGAGCGCCTGACGCTGGTTGATGAAGCGCAGGAAGCGCTGCAGGACATCACCCAGGGGCTGGACAAGCTTGAAACCGGGTTAAACAAACTGCGCGGACGTCGTGCGCGTTCTGTCGTGGTGGTAACCGCCTCGCAGGTCCTGATGATGAACTGGCTGATGGAGCGACTGAACCGGTTCTCTGAAACGCATGAAGCTATCGATATGCGGCTTAACGTCACGGAGAGGCTGATGGACGTGTCGCACGGCGAGGCGGATATCGGCATTCGCTGCGGGCAGTGAGACTGGCCTGGCGTGAATAAAACCTGGCTGATGGATGAAGAAGCGCTACTTGTGTGCAGCCCGCGTTTGGTGCCTCCGGAGAAAACGGCCTGCGGTGAATGGCTCGCCACACAAAAATTAATTCATGATGACACGCCGCATCCCGGCGCGGATTTTCCTTCATGGGAAGATGTTCTCAGGGTTGTCGGTGCGCCTGAAGCTCTTGAAAGCGGGCTCCATATTAACTCCACTTCAGCAGTCATTTTGTCCGCCCTCAGCGGCCGAGGTGTGGCCATTGTGCGTTACGCTCTGGTGAAGCAGCTTATCGAAACCGGACAACTGGTTCAGTTGCATCCCGACCATCGCTGGTCGCTTAAATGGTCTTATTACCTGGTGACCCCGCAGCACCACGTCATACGTCATGAAGTAAAAGTATTTCACGACTGGCTTCTGCAGGACGTTGTCTCTGATAATTCGTGATATCTCACCTCAGGCATCATGCTGATCCGTCCCCCTTTAAAGGCATGATATTTTCTTAACCTCTAAACTTGCGACATAGAGCTTCTTCTCCGCTTCGCAAGACTATCTGATTTGTTGAAGTTAGCAGGTTTTCTGATAATTCCCCTCACTGAACGACAATAGCCCCGGCGGCATTGCCTGAACCCGCTCGGCCCTTGTGACGACGGTATGGTATAGGGCGCGATATTAATGCCCTGGTCTGCATTACAGACCGAACTCCCGTGCTAGCTTATCAATAGCCGCGCGCTGGAACTGGTTGAAGGCTTCTCTAGGCTGCTGTTGCTGAATAAACCCCAGCAGCGGATCCTGCACTTCGGTGCGTATTCCGCTCAACTCCTCCATCACCGCCAGCCCACAGAACGGCACGTAGGCTTCGGCATAACCGCCTTCATGTACCATCACCAGTTTACCCTCGCATAACCGTTCGGCAGCGCTTTGCACCTGTGCGGTCATGGCGCGTAAGCTGTCGCTGTGCAGTTGCATACGCGCCAGCGGATCGAGGGCGTTGGCGTCGTAACCGCAGGCAATAATGATTAATTCCGGCTTGAAGCGCTCCAACGCTGGGATCACTATCTGCTGCATGGCGTATTGATAGCCGTCGTCACCGGCACCGGCCAGCAGCGGAATATTGAGGTTATAACCGCGACCGGCACCTTCCCCGCGATCCTGCTCACCGGCGTAACCCGCAGGGAAACAGCCGTCCTGATGCAAAGAAATGGTTAACACGTCATCGCGCTGCCAGTAGATATGCTGAGTGCCATTGCCGTGGTGCACGTCCCAGTCGATCACCACCACCTTGCCCAGCCCTAGCGTGGCCTGAGCGCGTTCGATGGCGATCGGAATGTTAGCCAGAAAACAGAACCCCATCGATTGATCCGGCAGGCAGTGGTGGCCCGGCGGGCGCGATAGCGAGTAGGCATTGTCCAACTGGCCTTGCAGCACCGCTTCGACGGCGGCGCAGGCCAAACCGGCGGAGAGTTTGGCGATCTCATAACTGCCCGGCCCCAATGGCGCTTCTTCCCCCAGCATGCCGCCGCCGTTGTCGCTCAGCTGCTTGAAGCGTTGCAGGTAGTATGCGGGATGGATGCGCAGCAGATCCTCTTCTTCCGCCGGTTCTGCGCTCAGCAGGCTGAGCTGGCGCGACAGGCCGGAAACGTCCATCAGGTTTTTCATCCGTCGCTTGGTTTCCGGCGATTCCGCATGGCCTGCGCCCGATGGCGGTTGCACCCAGCCGCCCACCGGCAGCGTGGTGGCGTGCAGGCCAGTGCTGTGCCAGAAGCAGCGTTCATCAAAGAAGAAACCGGTTTTTCTTTTCACCTTATAACTCCTGTTAAACGGCGCGGCGTGCGCGGTGAAGCCAGTGAGATCAGCAGCAAAGACAGCAGCGCGCAGGTGAGCGCCCCGCCCAGCAAAGAGCCGATCCCACCGGAAGATTCGATCAGGTAACCCGCCAGCGTTGGGCCAATCGCCATACCGCCGCCGATCACCAGGTTGATGCTGTTCATCAGCTTGCCGTTGTTATCCAGCGCAGCGACGCGCGCCAGAATGAATGGCAGCACAAAGGTCCAGGTGAATTTGAACATCACCGCAGCCAGCGTAAAGCGAATGAGCAGCGGATCGCGGCTCAGCAGCACGATGCTGGCGATCAGCAGGCCATAGCCGATCCACAACAGCGGTTTATGGCTGCGCCGTGCGCCAATCAACGAGGCGCATCCGGCACCGATAATGCCAAACACAGTAGCAGCCGCCAGCACCTGCCCGCTGTGCACCAGCGAAAGGCCGGCGGTGGCGGCGATATTGCCGATAAAGGTCCAGACGGCGCTCAGGCTGATATAGAAGGTTAACACCGCTAACACGGCGTACAGCTTGCGGCTGAGCGGGGCCGCTGGGAACGGGCTGGAAGTGCCGCTGGTTGGGTGAAAGCCGCTGGGGAACGCGCGGATCAGCGGCAGGCAACACAGCATGATCGCCGCCAGAATCAGGTACACCACCATCAGGCCGAAATGGGCAAACAGCGGCGGCAATGCCAACAGGCCAATCACCCCCAACAACAACTGGCCCAACACCCAGAAGGCATACACCCGGCTGGGGTTGCTCGTTCTGGCAGCGCAGGTGATGCACAGGATCATCAGCGTGCCGCCAGCCAGCGAGGCGATAAAGCGCAGTATCAGTAACAGGTTGTAATCACTGACCATCGCCGAGGCCAGGTTGCCAAGCATAAACACCGTGGCTGCCAGCGTAGCGATCTGGCGCCAGTTGATGCGGCCGATCCACCACCAGGCCGGGAGCGTTGCCAGGCTCATGGCTCCGAGTTCGGTGGAGAATAAGCGGCCGATCTGGCCGGGGCTGAGCTGCCATTGCAGTGCCAACTGCGCGGCAACGGCCGGTGCGGTCATTAATATGCCCGGTGCGATGGCCGCAAAAACAATAATTGCCGTTAACAGCGCGGGTGGGCAGGGGAGCGCCGCAGCGGGAACAGATATTGAAAGTGAATTATTGGACATCGTTAATATCCTTGATTTTCATCCATAAATATCCGCCACGCCGTTTTTTGAGCATGCGGAAGCCGGGCCAGGTTTGGCGGATCTTGTGCTGTGATATTTTGAGTAAAACGATCAGCCGTGAGCGATAAAACCGCTGGAAACCAGCTCAGTGCGGTTAACCACCGCCGTTTTGGCAAAGATATTGCGCATATGCGTTTTCACCGTTGAGAGCGAAATACCCAGCTTCAAGGCAATACGTTTATTACTCGCCCCTTCGCGCACCATATTGACGATCTCCTGCTCTTTGGCGGTGAGCAGCGGTGCCTCTGCGTCGGGCAGCAGATCGCGGGTGGCCAGTTCGATCAAAGGCATGATCGCCCGCAGCCGGCTGCGTTCTGGCTCGGTGAACGGCGTATCGCGGATCAGCGAAACCCCGGCGATGATCCGCTTGCGCTGGCGAATAAAGATCTCGGTCATATCGCGCATCTGGTTCGGTAACATAAAGTCGTGATAGTAGTGACTGTTATTGGCGAACGCCGCCGGGCTCATGCCCACCATGGTGATCTCCTGCTGGTGGAAATTGGCGGGTTTATGCGGATCCAACTGCTGAAAGTGATTCAGATATTGCTGGTGGGTGTTATCAGAAATGCCGTGCAGGATATAGTGTTCGGGCCGCAGATCCGGATCGACCAGATAGAATACCGCCGCAGAAACCGGGATCAGATGCGCAATGGTATTCAGACAGCTTGAGATAAAAGCGTCGTTACGCACGGGGGATGATGTGGTTTGCATGATTCATTTCCCTCCCTTTCTTGATCTGCCGCTTGTGCAATATATGAACGCTGCAAGCATAGTTGCAGCAAATAATTAACACAATAAGAACATATTAACAACGTGAGCGTTATTGCAATAAAACACATTAATAACAACATCTCGGTGTTGGTTTGGTAGGCTTTTTACCTTTGATTAATAGCAGTTTCATTAATACATTAATAAAAATGATGTGGCAGTTTCCCGCTGAATTTACAACGGTTTCTGTGATTTCTATCTCTGCCATATTTGGCGTAGCGGCGTGCTACAAATAGCACCGCTTGTGGGCTGGCCTCGTTCTTAAGAACGATAGCCAGGCCTTTTCGTGGTTTTCTGCGGGGGAAAGGGTGACTTAAATGCGCTCTACAGGCCGTTAATCCGTTGGTCTTTCGGGTATTTCACCGTATAGGATAAGCCTAATTTACGGGATTGATTTGGTGCCAGATCCAGCGACCATTGAACCTCGCCGGTATCTTTATTGTAATTGGCACCGTCATAGTTGAGGTTATCGACCGTGATGGAGGAATCACGGCTCATCGGCACCTGATCCAGCACCACCAATTTAACCGGCTCTTTACGGGTGTTTTTGACCTCCATAACGTAGGAATATTGCTGGCTGACGGAATTACCAAAAAACTCGGATTTAGAAGTGAGCTGTTTGTCATTCTCACGGTTAATCATTATTTTCTTATCCCGGCCTAAAGACAGATCCAGCGTTTCTTTGGCGTTCTTGATATTGATATAGCCTTGCCCAACAAAGGAACCTTCAAAGAAAATGCTGGATTGACCCGGCAGCAGATTGAGGTTTTCCCACTCTTTTAGCTGAACCTGTAAAAATGCATCCTGCTCTAATTTCGGCACCACCACATAACGGTAATCGCCTTGCACATCGACATCTTTAATTAATACCGCATGGCCTTTGCCGTCAGTGGCAATATTGTAGGGCAAGGAAATGCTGAAGCGGGTATTAACGCCGCCGACATCGGTTACCACATAATCTGACAACGATTGGCTCTTAACTTTTCGCTCTTGCGCCCCTGCCAGGGTATCGACAGATTCATCAGCCATCGGCGCGGGTGCCATGGCCGGCATCGGCGCTTCTTGCGCCACCATTTTGCTGCGCGAGTAATCCTTATACAGATCGAGATACCAAGGATTTAAGCGCGGAGCCTGTGCGCCCTCGCTGGGGTTACCGCTGGAAAGCGTCAGATTCACTTTATTCCAGTTAATCCCGCTGTTCTGAAAGACGTTGGCTTTATAGCTGAGCTTCACCGGGCGATTAATATTCTCCACCCGCACATCATAGGTTGGAACCCAACCCGCATCCTGAATCACGTAGGATAATTTAATATCACTGGTCACGGCTTTCGGCGTGTAAAACTTCACTACCACCTGATTAACCGCCTGGCCGGTTTTTTGCTGCGCTTCCTCGAGCTGACTGTTCAACTTTTCGATATTTTTATCGATGGCGGCGATCTTTTCTTTGAGATCAATATCCGCCAGCAAAGCTTCGCTCATTCGCTTGCTGACCAGTTCAAGCATCTGGTTAATTTGTTCAACCGAAGCGCCTTCTTTCTCGCCGCCCAGCGCTTTATTGCTTTCCAGCACCGAGAGCTGAGCCTGAATCACTTCCCGCTGCACGTTCAGCTTACTCTGCTCACGGGTGGCTGCTTCAATCTGCGTGGTCAGTTGCACCACTTCTGGTGAGATATTCTCGGTCAGAAAGTCCCGTTTTACGCTGGAGGATTGAACCACCACCCCGTTATCGGCATCCAGCATCAGGCTTTGTTCATTCACCCCGCTGGCGATATTGGTAAATATCACTTCGCTTTCACCCGCCGGTAAGGTGACTTTCGCGCTATTGAATAACTCGGCTCCGCGAATAAACACCGTCACGTCATTGAGCTTAATGTCCTGTATCTGCGTTTCGGCATAGGCTGGGTAGGCTAAAACTAGCGAGGCGCACAGCAAAGTGGCTTTAAATCCCTGCATCGTCATTGATTTATCCTTAAATATGTTGTGGTAATACGTTTACATTATTGATACCGACGCCGAGAAGCAAATACGCTGCGCTCGCGTGACATTACCCACAAGTTAATCCCTATCGTTCTTAAGGACGATAGTCAGTCTTTTCCTTTCCTTCTTATAGTGAGATTACCGCTTTTAGCGGCCACAACACCGGGTCAAAAACTATAAAGAGGAAGTAACCATGAACCTGTCATCACGGCTCCATGCCCAGCTTGAAAGGGGCAAGGTCGGGTTCCCCACCACGTTAGCCAGTTCGGTGGGGGTGATAATGGCCAGCCCGGTGATCCTGACCGTGACCAGCGGTTTTGGTATCGGTGGTGATACCTTCGCATTGGCGATGCTGATCGCCTTTATCATGATGCAAGCGCAGCTCACCACCTTCTCTGAAGCGGCGGCGATCATGCCGACCACCGGTTCAGTGTATGACTATATCTCCTGCGGCATGGGGCGGTTTTTTGCCATTACCGGCACCCTGTCGGCCTATCTGATCGTGCATATCTTTGCTGGCACCGCTGAAACCATTCTCTCCGGCATCATGGCGCTGGTGAACTTTGAGCATCTCAATACCCTGGTGGAAAGCCACAATGCGTCGTGGATGATCGGCATCGGCTTGGTGATCATCTTCGGCCTGCTGAATGCGCTGGGCATTGAGGCTTTCGGCAAAGCGGAAGTGGTGCTGACGTTCTGCATGTGGACCACGCTGATGATCTTCTCGATCGCCGGGCTGCTGCTGCCCCACGCAGTGCCGCTGGAAGGCTGGTTCGGCAGCACGCTCAGCGTCGGCGATCCCTGGGCGGTATTCAGCCTGATTGGCATGGCGATGTTTATGTTCGTCGGCTGCGAACTGGTGACGCCGATGGCACCGGAGATTAAACGCTCCCACCGCGTCATCCCACGCGCGATGTCGTTAGGGCTGTGTGGTGTGGCGACCTGTATGGCGTTGTACGGCGCAGCGCTCAGCCATCAGGTGGAAAACGTGGTGCTGGATGCGGCCAACAACGTGCATCTGCTGGATACGCCGATGGCCATTCCGGCGTTTGCTGGCCGAGTGATGGGGGACTTTGGTAAATACTGGCTCGGTATCGGGCTGCTGCTGGCCGGTGCGGCCACCATCAACACCCTGATGGCGGCGGTGCCACGCATTATGTACGGCATGGTGCTGGACGGGGCATTACCGCGCATTTTTGCTTACCTGCATCCGCGTTTTAAAACCCCGGTGGTGGCGATTGCGGCGGCGGTGTTGATCCCTTGTGTGCATGCCATTGCCATTCAGGGCAATCTGGATCGCATCATTCCGATGGTGCTGGCCGCCGTCTGCGCCTGGGGCGTGGCTTATCTGCTGGTGACCTGCTCGGTGGTGATCCTGCGCGTCCGCCGCCCAGATCTGCCGCGTGCTTATAAATCGCCGTGGTTCCCACTGCCGCAGATCGTCTCCAGCATCGGTATTCTGCTGGCGATTTTCAATATTACCCCACCGGGTATGAACCCGAGTGACGTCTATATCCCGTTCGGCATCATGATTGGCCTGACCGCTGCTTATGCGCTGTTCTGGACCCTGTGCGTGCAGCGAGTTAACCCGTTTAAACCGGTGCCGGTGGAAGAAGTGCTGGAACGCGCCTTTGCCAGAGCGGAAAACGAGGAGGTGGAATTTGATCGGCTTACTTCCCTCACTTAATCGCGCTTGGCGGCGCGATCCTCCCGGTTATCAACCGGGGGCGGCGCTGAACCGGCTGGCTAATAATCTGCAACCCTACGCCTGTGAACGGCTTTCGGCCAACCAACTGCGGCTGACGCTGCCGCAGGGGCCGAGCATTGATATCTGTGAGCAGGTGCAATCGCTGTTTCTGGCGCATATCGTCACCCACCGTTTTCGCTTGCAGGGCCGCACCACGCTTGCTGAACCGCTGGTGCTGAAGGTGATTACCGGCGGCTGGCTGCGCCGCAGCGGCGTGATTTATCGCACCAAAGCCAAACATGCGAGTGCCCAGCGGCTGCTGGCCATGCTGCATCAATATCCACAAATCGGGGCCACCTTGGAGAAGCTCGACTTCCGCCACGTTACGCTCCAGGTGAAAGACGGTGGCTGGCAGTTGGCGATTGAGCATTTCGCGGCTTCTGAAGTGGTCAGCCGTTTGCCCGCGAGTCGTCGCTATTTGCGGCTGGAGGCCGAGCAGCGCCGTTTGCTGCTGAGCAGCTTCCTGATGATCGGCCAACTGATGGAGAAGTGTGATGAGTAGAGTGGTGGTGATCACCGGCGGCGGCACCGGCATTGGTGCCGCCTGCGCGCGCTTGCTGGCACAGCAGGGCGATCGGGTGTTTATCGTTGGCCGCCGCCATGCACCGCTGAACGCGCTGGCGGATGAGATTGGCGTTCAGGCGGTGGTCGGCGATGCGGCCAGCGGTGAAAGCTGGCAAAAGACAGTCTTACCGGCAATTTTACAACAGGCCGGGCGAATTGATTGCCTGATCGGCTGCGCCGGTGGCATGGGGCTGGGGCGGATCACCGACGTGAGCGACAGCCAGTGGCAACAGGCGCTGGACAGCAACCTCAACAGCGCGTTTGCCAGCGCGCGGGCCTGCCTGCCAGAACTGGTGAACAGCGGCGGCAACCTGCTGTTGGTGGCGTCGATCGCTTCATTGGCCGCCGGGCCGGAGGTGTGCGGCTACGTTACCGCCAAACATGCGCTGATCGGCCTGATGCGCTCCATCGCTCGCGATTACGGTCCGCAGGGCGTGCGTGCCAACGCGGTATGCCCCGGCTGGGTGACCACGCCGATGGCGGATGAAGAGATGCAGCCGTTAATGGCGGCGCATAGCTTAACCCTGGAGCAAGCCTACCAACACGTCTGCCGCGATGTGCCGCTGCGCCGCCCGGCCAGCGCCGAAGAGATCGCGCAGGTGTGCCGTTTTCTCTGTTCGCCGCAGGCATCGATTATTACCGGCGCAACGCTGGTGGCCGATGGCGGTTCGACGATTGTCGATGTCCCTACCTTAGCGTTCACCTCTTTATAAGGAGCAGCAGATGAGTTCAGAAGCGGTATTTATTCAGGTTGGCGCGTTGGCAGAAGGTTTCGCCCCGCACAGCCATACGCTGGAGCAACAGGATTTGGCGGGGCTTGAGCTGGCTTTCTGTTTTGCCGAAGGGGATTCAGTGAGCTGCCGTTTCAAGGACGATCAAACCTTGCTGTGGCAGGATCGGCGCGTTGACTACCGTGCTACCAGCATTCGCCCGGGGATCCTGTTTATCGATTTTCTTGATCCGCAGTGCGCTAACGGCAGTATTACGCTGGTGTGCGATCGCCAGCAGGGCAACTTTACTGCGGTATACGGCCAATTGCCGGATGAACCCCAGGTGCGGCTGGATGCCTTTAGCCGGGTCGAGCAGGGGTTACCGTTGACGGCAGTGAATGTGCAATTGCGCTTTGGCCGTCTGGATCACAGCGCTGCTGCCTTGCCGCAGTTGACCGATGAACTGATCGGCATGCGTAATCTGTACACCTACAGCCCGACCGAGCGTTACGAACACATTTATCTGAATAACAATTTTTACGCCTGGCAGTGCCTGGATGGTGTGGAGCAAGGGCTGGCGGATGTCGATCGCTGCCATTACGTCAAAGTGGCGGAAAAGCTCTATCTGTTCGTCTGGCGCGAAAAGATTGTACCAACGCTCGGCGTGGTGATGATCGATCTGCAAGGGATGCGCACCGATGGCAAAATCCTCGGTTATCAGGGCAGTGATTTCAACGCCTTGAGTAACTTTGCCGTGGGAGCGCATGCGCAGATCCTCAATATCACTCAGCATCCGCTGGCCTGAGCCGAGAAATTGCACGTTGCAGCGCCGTTGGCTGCAACTCTCATTATTGCTCGCTGGAATCCACCGCCACGTCGTCTGGCTGTTTAGCACCTAGCTGGGTCAATTCACCCAGCAACCCCATCAGTTGTTCCATTTTCTGCCGCGAAAACGCCGCTTCGATCTCCTGATAGCCCTGTTCCACCTGATGGCGTGCCAATTCATACAGCTCCTGACCCTGCTGGGTCAGCGAGACATACAGCTTGCGCTGATCGTTGACCGGCTTGAGGCGGAAGATCAGTTTATCCCGCTCCATGCGCGACAGAATGCCGGTCAGGCTGGGGCGCAGGATGCAGGTTTCTGCGGCTAATTCATGGAACTCAATCGAACGGCTGTTGGCCAAGACGCGAATGATACGCCACTGCTGTTCCGTCAGATTATGGCTTTTCAGGATCGGGCGGAAGAACCCCATGGCGGTTTCACGCGCCTGCAACAGGGCGATGGTGAGCGATTCATGCATGTGTATGGCCTTTAACTTTCAAAACGTTCTGTCTGTGAGAGGAGTTTGTTAACAACTTAATAGTAGCCAACTTTGCGGCGATGAAGGAAGCAAAAGTACCTGCCGTGATGAAAAAAAATACTAGAAAAGGTTAACGGATTGAATAATAGCAGCAATGTTTTTGTTTTGTGAATATTTCGTTATCGCGATCACAAATTAAATTAACCGCGTTGCGTAAAAGCTGAACAGCGTATAAAACTAATCATTAATATATTAACGAATAGTGATTGTGCTGTTTTGCCATTGAAGGAGTCTCTATGAAAGGCACCGTATTTTCCGTTGCACTGAATCACCGCAGCCAGCTTGATGCCTGGGATCAGGCGTTTCGCGCGGCCCCGTATCAAACTCCGCCGAAGACGCCGGTGTGGTTTATCAAACCTCGCAACACCCATCTGATCAACGGCGGCAGCATTCCCTTCCCGGCCGGTGAAACCGTGCAAAGTGGCGCGACGCTGGCGGTGGTGATTGGCAGCATTGCCCGTAAGGTTCCGGCTGCGAAGGTGGCTGACTACATTGCTGGCTATGCGCTGGCGAATGACGTCAGCCTGCCGGAAACCAGTTTTTACCGCCCGGCGATCAAAGCGAAATGCCGCGACGGTTTCTGCCCGCTCGGCGAGGTGGTGCCGTTAAGTAATGTGGAACAACTGGAGATCGTTACCGAAATCAACGGCGTAGAGCAGGACCGCTGGTCAATGGCCGATCTGGTGCGTTCGGTGCCAGAACTGATCGCCGCCATCAGCGATTTTATTACCCTGCAACCAGGCGACGCGGTGCTGGTTGGCACGCCGCACCAGCGGGTGGAAATCAAACCGGGCGATCAGGTTACGGTGCGTGCCCCAGGTGCGCCTTTGCCAGCTCTGACTAACCGCGTGATGCAGGTAGGAGAATAATCATGAAACATGCTCGTATCCGCCATCATGGCCAGATTGTGAACGTCACCGTTGATGACCAGTTGCAGGTCACGCTGCCGGACGGCAGCAAGCTTGATGAATATGGCGTCGAGTGGCTGCCGCCCGCGCAGGGCACGGTGTTTGCCCTCGGCCTGAATTACGCCGATCACGCCAGTGAGCTGGAGTTTAAAGCGCCGGAAGAACCGCTGGTGTTCCTGAAAGGGCCAAACACGCTGACCGGCCATCGCCAGGTTTCTGTTCGCCCAGCGGGCGTCGACTATATGCATTACGAAGCCGAACTGGTGGCGGTGATTGGCAAAACCGCTCGCAACGTCAGCCGCGAACAGGCGATGGAATACGTGGCCGGTTACACCCTGTGTAACGACTACGCGATCCGCGATTACCTGGAAAACTACTACCGGCCAAACCTGCGGGTGAAGAGCCGCGACACGCTGACGCCGATTGGCCCTTACATTGTCGATCGTGACGATGTTAACGATCCGCACAACCTAGCGCTCAGCACCTACGTCAACGGTGAACTGCGCCAACGCGGCACCACCGCCGATATGATCTTCGACATCCCATTCCTGATCGCTTATCTGAGCGAATTTATGACGTTGCAACCGGGCGACATGATCGCCACCGGCACGCCGAAAGGCTTGGCCGATGTGCAGCCGGGCGACGAAGTGGTGGTGGAGATCGAAGGCATTGGCCGCTTGGTTAACCACATTATCAGTGAAAAAGATTACGAGGAGAGCCTGAGATGAAAACCATCAACCATTGGATCAACGGCAAGAACGTTGCCAGTAAAGAGTATTTCACCACCGTTAACCCGGCCAACGGTGAAGTGCTGGCGGAAGTGGCCTCCGGCGGCCAGTTGGAGATCGATCAGGCGGTAGCTGCCGCCAAAGAGGCTTTCCCGAAATGGGCTAATACGCCGATGAAAGAGCGCGCGCGCCTGATGCGCCGCCTGGGTGAGCTGATCGACCAGAACGTGCCGCAGATTGCCGAGATGGAAACCGCCGACACCGGTTTGCCGATCCACCAGACCAGAAACGTGCTGATCCCGCGTGCCTCGCACAACTTTGAGTTCTTTGCCGAAATCTGCCAGCAGATGAATGGCCGCACCTATCCGGTGGACGACAAGATGCTCAACTACACCCTGATCCAGCCGGTAGGGGTGTGTGCGCTGGTGTCGCCATGGAACGTGCCGTTCATGACCGCCACCTGGAAGACCGCGCCTTGCCTGGCGTTGGGCAACACCGCGGTGCTGAAAATGTCCGAACTGTCGCCGCTGACCGCCGATCGCCTGGGCGAACTGGCGTTGGAAGCCGGTATCCCTGCCGGGGTGCTGAACGTGGTGCAGGGCTACGGTGCTACCGCAGGGGATGCGCTGGTGCGCCATAAAGATGTGCGCGCGGTGTCGTTCACTGGCGGTACGTCTACCGGCCGCCGCATTATTGAAAGCGCCGGGCTGAAGAAATTCTCGATGGAACTGGGCGGTAAATCGCCGGTGCTGATCTTTGAAGATGCCGACATTGAGCGCGCGCTGGACGCCGCGCTGTTCACCATCTTCTCAATCAACGGTGAACGCTGCACCGCCGGTTCGCGCATCTTTATTCAGGAAAGCATCTACCCGGAATTCGTCAAACGCTTTGCCGAGCGCGCCAACCGCCTGCGCGTGGGCGATCCGCAGGATCCTAATACCCAGGTGGGCGCGCTGATCAGCCCGCAACACTGGGACAAAGTTTCTGGCTATATCCGCCTGGGCATCGAAGAAGGGGCCACCCTGCTGGCGGGCGGCCCGGATAAACCGGCGGGCCTGAGCCACGGCAACTTCCTGCGCCCGACGGTGCTGGCAGATGTCGACAACCGTATGCGCGTCGCGCAGGAGGAGATTTTCGGGCCGGTGGCCTGCCTGCTGCCGTTCAAATCAGAAGAAGACGGCCTGCGCATGGCCAACGATGTGGAGTACGGCCTGGCGTCGTACATCTGGACGCAGGATGTGAGCAAGGTACTGCGTCTGGCCCGCAATATTGAAGCGGGCATGGTGTTCGTCAACACCCAGAACGTCCGCGATCTGCGTCAGCCGTTTGGCGGGGTGAAAGCCTCCGGCACCGGCCGCGAAGGGGGCGAGTACAGCTTCGAAGTGTTTGCCGAAATGAAAAACGTCTGTATTTCCATGGGGGATCACCCGATCCCACGCTGGGGGGTGTAACAGACATTTCCCCCACAGGCGGAACCGGATACCGATAAATGGGGGCCTGACCGGCTAATTCTCATCAGTTAAGGCTAACCAGTTCCCTCTCCCTTGGGGAGAGGGTTAGGGTGAGGGGACAATCACCGCACGACTTGCCCCTCACCCCGGCCCTCTCCCATAGGGAGAGGGGGCGATGCCTTGAGCCATTGATGCATTATTATGCTGCTTTGCGCTTAACTGACCAGCATTAGCCTGACTGGCCAATACTCCCTACTTTCTACGGTTCCGTGTGGGCTTTGACTATGAAAACCCGATAAGTTTTCAAGTGAGGATATCGATATGGGTAAGTTAGCATTAGCCGCAAAGATCACACACGTTCCTTCAATGTATCTGTCTGAGCTGCCAGGCAAGCACCACGGCTGCCGCCAAGCGGCGATCGCCGGTCACAAAGAGATTGGCGCACGCTGCCGTGAACTGGGCGTTGATACCATTATCGTATTCGACACCCACTGGTTGGTGAACAGCGCCTATCACATCAACTGCACCTCGCACTTCAAAGGGGTCTATACCAGCAACGAGCTGCCACACTTTATCCGCGATATGACCTATGAGTACGACGGTAACCCGGAACTGGGCCACCTGATTGCTGATGAAGCCTGCAAGCTCGGGGTGCGCGCCAAGGCGCATGAGATCCCAAGCCTGGAGCTGGAATACGGCACGCTGGTGCCGATGCGTTACATGAATAGCGATCGGCACTTCAAGGTGGTGTCCATTTCTGCCTTCTGCACCGTGCATGACTTTGCCGATAGCCGCCGCATGGGTGAGGCGATCAAAACCGCGATCGAGAAATATGACGGTACCGTGGCGGTGCTGGCCAGCGGCTCGCTGTCACACCGCTTTATCGACGATCAACGTGCCGAACAAGGTATGAACAGCTACACCCGTCAGTTCGATCAGCAGATGGACGAACGTGTGGTGCAGCTGTGGAAAGCCGGGCGCTTCAGCGAGTTCTGCGAAATGCTGCCGGAGTATGCCAACTACTGCTATGGCGAGGGCAACATGCACGACACCGTGATGCTGCTGGGTCTGTTGGGCTGGGATAAGTACGCAGGTGAGGTGGAGTTTGTCACCCCGCTGTTTGCCAGTTCTGGTACCGGGCAGGTGAATGCCGTGTTCCCACTCCCTGCTGAAGCCTGAGGTGCCTGATGCCCCATTTCTATGCTGAATGTACTGACAACATCCGCCGGGAGGCGGATTTGCCCGCGCTGTTTGCCAAGGTGCACCACGCGCTGGCAGAAACCGGCATTTTCCCGCTGGCGGGCATCCGCAGCCGCGCCATCTGGCTGGATACCTGGCAGATGGCCGATGGCAAGCAGAACTATGCCTTTGTGCATATGACGTTGAAGATCGGCCACGGCCGCAGCCTGGAAAGCCGCCAACAGGTGGCGGAAATGCTGTTCATCCTGATCAAGGAGCACTTCGCCGCGCTGATGGCCAACCGTTATCTGGCGCTCTCTTTCACCTTGGAAGAGCTGGATCCGGTGCTGAATTACAAGCAGAACAACGTCCACGCGCTGTTTAGTAAAAATTGAATAAGAGGAAGGGCCATCAATGCTGGATAAAGACGTACTGAGCCGAGCCGTACAGCGCCTGCATCAGGCGGAACAGAACCGGGAGCAGATCCGCGCGCTGTCGCTGGATCACCCGGAGATCACCATCGAAGATGCCTATGCCATCCAGCGCCAGTGGGTTGAGCTGAAGATTGCTGAAGGGCGCACGTTGAAAGGCCACAAAATCGGCCTGACGTCGCGCGCCATGCAGATGAGCTCGCAGATCACCGAACCTGACTACGGTGCGCTGCTGGACGACATGTTCTTCAACGACGGCAGCGATATTCCTTTCGATCGCTTTATCGTGCCGCGCGTGGAGGTGGAGTTGGCGTTCGTGCTGGCGAAACCGCTGCGTGGGCCGAACTGCACGCTATTCGACGTGTACAACGCCACCGACTATGTGATCCCGGCGCTGGAGATCATCGATGCGCGCAGCCACAACGTCGATCCGCAAACCCAGCGGCCACGCAAGGTGTTCGACACCATCTCTGACAATGCCGCCAATGCTGGCGTGGTGATGGGTGGCAGGCCGATCAAGCCGGATGCGCTGGATCTACGCTGGATCAGCGCCTTGCTGTATCGCAACGGGGTGATTGAAGAGTCTGGCGTGGCGGCGGCGGTGCTTAATCATCCGGCCAACGGCGTGGCGTGGCTGGCGAATAAGCTGTTCCCGTATGATGTGGAACTTGAGGCCGGGCAGATCATCCTCGGCGGCTCCTTTACCCGGCCGGTGCCCGCACGGCGCGGCGATACCTTCCATGCGGACTATGGCCCGATGGGCTGCATCAGCTGCCGGTTTGTCTGATCGATCCCCCTCACCCTAACCCTCTCCCCGAGGGAGAGGGGACGGATCGAGTTTGTTGAGGCTGTTGTGCAAAGGCTAACAAGAACAGCGGTTGCCCTCTCCTGTGGGGACGGCCGGAGTTTGTTGAGGCCGTTGTGCAAAGGCTAATCAAGTGCAGCGATTGCTCCCTCTCCCTGAGGGAGAGGGCTGGGGTGAGGGGGAAATACCTAATGGAGAACACAATGCTAACTAACCAATTTAAACAGGCCTTGCAGGAAAAACGCCCGCAGATTGGCCTGTGGCTGGGGCTATGCAGCAGCTATAGCGCCGAACTGCTGGCCGGAGCCGGATTTGACTGGCTGCTGATCGACGGTGAACACGCGCCAAACAACGTGCAGACGGTGCTTGGCCAATTGCAGGCAATAGCACCTTATCCCAGCCACCCGGTGGTGCGCCCGGCCTGGAACGATGCGGTGTTGATCAAACAGCTACTGGACGTTGGTACGCAGACCTTGCTGATCCCGATGATCCAGAACGCCGAACAGGCGCAGGCCGCGGTGCGTGCCACCCGTTATCCGCCGCACGGCATTCGTGGCGTGGGCAGCGCGCTGGCTCGGGCATCGCGCTGGAACCGGATACCCAACTATCTGCAACAGGCCGACAGCCAGATGTGCGTGCTGGTGCAGATCGAAACCCGTGAAGCGGTGAACAATCTGGATGCCATTTTGCAGGTTGAAGGCGTGGACGGGGTGTTTATCGGCCCGGCGGATCTGAGTGCCGATATGGGTTTTGCGGGTAATCCGCAGCACCCGGAAGTGCAGCGCACCATTGATGATGCGATTGCGCGCATCAGCGCTGCGGGCAAGGCTCCGGGCATCCTGACGGCACAGAGGGAACTGGCACAGCATTATCTGGAATCCGGTGCGCTGTTTGTCGCCGTTGGGGTGGATACCACCCTGCTGGCGCGGGCGGCTGAATCCTTGGCAAGCCAATTCAAGCGGGGCAAACCGGCAGTGCAATCCCCGGGCGTCTACTAATCGGAGTCACTATGAGCAACGTCGATTCGCTCAAGCCGCTTAACCCGGCTGAGCAACATAAAGCGTTAACCGCCACCGAGCAATCGGTGATTAAAAAGTTATTTCGGCGCCTGATTATTTTCTTATTTGTGTTGTTTGTTTTCTCGTTCCTTGACCGCATCAACATCGGGTTTGCCGGTTTGACCATGAAGCAGGACCTCGGTCTTAGCTCCACCATGTTCGGCCTGGCGGCAACGCTGTTTTACGTCACCTACGTGATCTTCGGTATCCCCAGTAACATCATGTTGAGCCGGGTCGGGGCACGGCGTTGGATCGCCACCATCATGGTGCTGTGGGGCATTGCTTCTACCTGCACCATGTTCGCCACCGGGCCAACCAGCCTGTACGTGCTGCGGATGATTGTCGGTATTACCGAGGCGGGCTTCCTACCGGGGATCCTGGTGTACCTCACTTACTGGTTCCCGGCGTTCTACCGCGCCCGGGCCAATGCGCTGTTTATGATTGCCATGCCGGTCACGATGGCGTTGGGTTCGTTGGTGTCCGGCTACATTCTGGCGATGGACGGCATGATGAACCTGAAAGGTTGGCAGTGGCTGTTCCTGCTGGAAGGAATCCCTTCAGTGATCCTGGGCGTGGTGGTGTGGTTCTATCTCGACGACACGCCAGCCAAAGCCAAATGGCTGACCGACGAAGAGAAAAGCAGCCTACAGGCGATGATGGACGCGGACAAACTGCAACTGGTGCAGCCAGAAGGGCCGAGCAGCCATCGCGCTTTGCAGCAGCGCAGCCTGTGGCGCGAAGTGCTGACGCCGGTGGTGCTGATGTATACGCTGGCCTATTTCTGCCTGACCAACACCCTGAGCGCCATCAATATCTGGACGCCGCAGATCCTGCAAAGCTTTAACCAGGGCAGCAGCAATATTGTGATCGGCATTCTGGCGGCGATCCCGCAGATCTGTACCATCGCCGGTATGATTTGGTGGAGTAAACGTTCGGATCGGTTGCAGGAGCGTAAATACCACACCGCGTTGCCGTACCTGTTTGCCGCTGCGGGTTGGCTGCTGGCTTCGGCCACCAACCACAGCATGATCCAGTTGCTGGGGATTGTGATGGCGTCGGTGGGATCCTTTACGGCTATGGCGATCTTCTGGACCACGCCGGATCAGTCGATCAGCTTTGAGGCGCGTGCGGTGGGGATCGCTGTGATCAACGCCACCGGGAATATCGGCTCCGCCGTCAGCCCGCTGCTGATCGGTTGGTTCAAGGATGTGACCGGCAGCTTCAACTCCGGGCTGTATTTTGTTTCGGCGTTGCTGATTATTGGTGCCGTGCTGGTATGGCGTATCCCGATGAAAGATTCACGGCCGCGTGCCACGCCTTAAAACTCAAAACCAAGGGGCTCAAAAAATGTTGAGCCCCGCTATTCTCATTTTCGGAGGACAGCGTGCAGAAAAATACCGGCTTTATCGTCAATATCGATATTTGCAAAGAGTATGACGCGCATTATGCCGCCGATGAAGTGCACTACGAAACCTTCGCGGGGCTGGCGGCGTTTTTCGGCCGTGACATGCAGGTGCACTGGCATGAAAGCTTCTTTCAGGTGCACTTTCTGGAAACCGGCAAGATAGAGCTACAGCTCGACGATCAGCACTATTCGGTGCAGGCACCGTTGTTCATCCTCACGCCCCCTTCGGTGGCGCATGCTTTCTTCACCGAACCGGACAGCGACGGACACGTGCTGACGGTGCGCCAGGAACTGGTTTGGCCGGTGCTGGAACGGCTGTACCCCGGCAGCAATCTGGCGCTAGAACTGGAGATGCCGGGGATTTGCCTTTCATTGGCCGATGCGCCGCAAGAGTTGGCGGCGCTCAGCCATTACTGGGCGCTGATCCGCCGTGAGTTCAGCCAGAGAATGGCAGGGCGCGAGCAGACGCTGGCGTTGCTGGCGCAGGCGGTATTGACGCTGTTGCTGCGCAATACTTCATTGGAAGATAAAGCCGCCAGCGGGATGCGCAGTGAACTGAAGCTGTTTCAGCGTTTCAATAAGATGGTGGATGAACGTTTCCGCGAACATCTGCCGGTGCCGGAATATGCGCAAACGCTAGGGGTGACGGAGTCGCGGCTCAATGATTTGTGCCGCCGTTACGCCAACCGATCGCCCAAGCGGCTGATTTTCGATCGCATGCTGCGTGAGGCCAAACGTATGCTGCTGTTCAGTGCCTGTACGGTGCATGAAACCGCCTACAGCCTGGGGTTTAAAGATCCGGCCTATTTTGCTCGCTTCTTCAACCGGCTAGAAGGCTGCTCCCCGTCGGTTTATCGTGCCCGCTAAAGTATTTCGGGCGAACAAGTTCGCCCGAAATTTTTGCAGAATCAGCCCTTGTTCGCCACCAGATCGCCCACCAGCCGGTTAACCGGATCGCTCATATTGGTGAATTTGGTCAACTCTGAGCGGGTCACCACCACGAATACGCCGATATTTTTCTGCGGCACCATCGCCATATAGGTAATAAAGCCGCCGCCGCCGCCGGTTTTCTGAATAATGCCCGGCAGGCCATCTTTCGGGGCCATATACACCCAACCTAACCCCAGTGCATCCGCCTGGCCCGGAACATCCATCCCTGTCAGCGAGGCCAGCTCCCTACGCTGGAAGTACATGGTTTGCTCGCTCTGTGCCGTCAGTTTACTCGAACCGGTGAGGTTGGAAGACAGGAACTGCTGCATCCAGCGCTGCATATCGCGCGGGGTTGAGTAGACGCCACCGCTGCCAGCGGCGGCTGTGGTATCGCGGCAGGCACTTGACCCGGTAGCGGCAATCATCAGGCGTGAACACTGTTCGGCGCTGGGCGTCAGCGTGGTATCCACCATCCCCAGCGGAACGGTGATTTTCTCACGCAGCAGAGCGTTGTAGGACTTTCCTGCGGCGCGCGACAGGGCATCAGCCAACAGATCGTATGCCAGGTTGGAGTAGGAGGCCCGCACGCCCGGCGGCACGGTAATGCTGGCGTGCGCCAGCCACTGCCAGCGCTGAGCTTTGGTTGGCCAGGTAAACACCGGCGTTTTGGGCGGTTTCTTACCGGGCTGCTCACGCGGCAGGGAACTGGTGTGCGTGGCCAGATTCAGTAGAGTGATCGGCTGACCGGCGTTGTAAGACGGCACATTCGCCCCTTTGGGCGCGTATTTGCGCAGCGGATCGGTGAGCTTTATCTTGCCTTCTTCCGCCATCTTGACCATCACTTCGCTGGTCATCAGCTTGGTGATGGAAGCAATGCGGATCAGGGAATCCGGGCGTGGACGCTGATCGTTACCCGGTTTGGTATCGCCAAAACTGTGGTTAACGACCTGATTATTGTCGATCACTACCAGCGCCATGCCGGTTGCACCGCTATTGAAAAAGATATGTTCAGCATACTGATCGACAATCTGTGACGTCAGTTGAGTGGCGGCCTGGCTGACCAGCGGCGCGGCACACAGGCCCAGCGCCAGCAATAGAGCGGAGAGTGAGGTCTTCAACGGTCGTTTTCCATTTTAAAATGCTGCAGGGAAAGGCAAAAGTCGCCGCTTAGTGTAATGCGCGATTGCCAGAATGGCATATGGAAAAAGGCCCGATAGCGAATTTTTTACGATGGTAGCTGGCTTGCAGTGCCGTGTGCACAGAGAAAACGTGCTGACCTACGGGTGCTGGCGCATTGGATATTACTTTTCGCTCGATATGGCACCTGATCGTCCATGGTATGACTGTAGCGATTTATCACCCGTTGGCTATCTGTGTTCGGTCTGATGGGGTAAATGGTGCACAGTGAAAAGAAGTATTATATGATATTGCTTATCATTATCACCTATGAGTGGGCTACCATGATTGCCGCGATAATCACCGCATGTGGGTTATGGATCATCAGTGTTTGCCTGGGTAAGCGGCTGACCAGTGCATGGGGTGTATTGCTGCCTTGTGCCCTGATGCCGCTAATCGCGCTGGCTGATCTTAATATGATGCAATTGCGTACTCTGATCGTCATTGCCATGCTGGTTACGTTGGCAATGCTGTTTAACAGCCACTTGCGCCATTATCTGTTGTTACCTTCGTTTATGGCCTTGGCGGGCGGGCTTGCAGCCATCAGCCTGCGTTTTAACTTCAGTTAAAACGACAAAATAACACATCAGCATGTTGATTTTTTGAGGGAGATTAATGCAGAAAACAGCAGGAGATGGGGCATCAATTGGTGCGAAGAGAGGGACTTGAACCCTCACGTC
>JBAQHZ010000331.1:0-3369 GCA_049288585.1 Chania sp. | reverse complement strand
GTATAAACCCTATACAACTGCACAACAGTCATGCATGTGTTGCACCACGCGAAGGCAAACCTGCCAACATTCGCCATGATGAACGCTTCTGGCATCAAATCTGATAATCAATCGCCGGTTCCAGTTGGGCTGAGAACACTTTCTCTTTAATTTCCGTTAATGAAAGCGTGGGATTACAGAGCTGGATAAATTTCCAGGTATAATTGCGTTGTAACTGACTGCGCTTCAACCCCAGCCAGACGGTATTCGCGGCAAATAGATGTTCTGCATTAAGGAAAACCAAACCACGATCGCGCTCTTTTTCAAAAGAGATATCGGCGACTACGCCCACTCCCAGCCCTAATTCAACATAGGTTTTGATCACGTCAGAATCCTGGGCGCTCAGAGCAATATCCGGCGCCAGCCCTGCCGCCTTAAATGCCTCATCCAGCCGCGAACGCCCGGTGATCCCCTGGCGATAGGTAATCAACGGCAGCGTACTGAGCATTTCCAGCGTCACCCGTGGCTGGCGCGTCAGTTCATGCCCCTCCGGCACCAGAATGGCATGGTGCCAGCGGTAATAAGGAAAAGCCGCCAGCGACTCATCATTGATCAAGCGTTCGCTGGCGATACCGATATCTGCCTCGCCGGAAGCCAGCATCGCCACAATCTCTTCCGGGTTGCCCTGATTGAGCACCACTCGTACGCGCGGATACAGCGCACGAAACTCTTTGATCACGCCCGGCAAGCTGTAACGCGCCTGAGTATGGGTAGTGGCAATATGCAACTGGCCGGAATCATTGTTGCTGAAAACATCGGCAAGGCGGCGAATATTATTCGCATCGTTCAGGATACGCTCGGCCACTACCAGCAGTTCTTTACCCGGCTCCGTCATGCCTAATAACCGTTTCCCGCGACGGATAAATATCTCGATCCCCAACTCTTCTTCCAGCTCACGAATATGGCGGCTAACCCCAGATTGCGAGGTAAATAAAGTGTTGGCAACGTCCGTCAGGTTGTAGTTGCAACGTGCCGACTCACGGATAATTTTTAATTGCTGAAAGTTCATCCAACGCCCTCTTGCGACCCATATTGTTAACAACATTGATACGGAATCTGCTCAGAAGGGACAAATAAGAAATAACCTTTACTTATGCCTTTTAATACTAAATGCCTCTTGCCGCGTGGCTGATTAATCCTTTCCCTTTAAAGGAATAAATAAAGCACTGTAAATCAATGGATTAAGTCATTTAATCTAAGTGTAATTAAAAAAGCCTTGCAGGGAAAAGTTATTAAATAGAGGGATTAGATATATAAGCCGTGAGATAAAAACCAGCATGGCGCAACAAAGTGCGCCATGCAGATAAACCCTGAGCGATCTTGTTCAGGCGGTGGCTTCACCACCGATCGAGCCTGATCTGTTGTGCTGCTGCAACCATTGGCGCACCGTGTTGACCAGATCGCCGATGCAGTCATCCTGCATGCCGTAGTTTTTTAACTCCTTATCCAACGCAAACAGGTACTGCGCATTGGTGCCCAACGGGCCGCTGGCACTGGCGATCAACGGCGCAATCACCTGATGGCGCGTATCTTCCTCAAACAATGGGTGCTGGCGGTTCATCACAAACGCCAACGCGGTCACCACTCTGCCATCTTCCAGCGTCAGGTCACACCAGGTTGGCAGATAGCAACCAGTGATCATCTCGCGTTTCCACAACAGCTCCAGCTCTTCACGCAGTTTTTCTTCCGGCAACCGAAATGCCAGGCCGGTGGTCTGCCCGCCTTCGCTCAGTGCCAGCATGCGCCCAGGCTGATGCAGCGTGCCGCGCCCGGCGGTCAACCGCAGGCAGAACGCGCGATGCCAGCCCTGCAAGGTGGCAGGCCGGACTTCGTCGGATTCAAATACCGGGTTCCACATCAGTGAACCGTAGCCAAATATCCACACCGGGCTATTATCCGGCCGGCGTGACAGCGTACACTCCAATGATGCCAAACGCTGTTCTGGTGTCAGCAATAGCGACTCTTCAATCGTGCCGAATGCAGTTTTGCAATCTGCCTTTTGCAGAAAATCTCGTGTTAACACCGACTACAACCTCCTGGGAATAGGATTGCCCTAATCCCTTTTCGCCACTGTATCTTTGAAATTTAGTTTTGCGGAAATTTATTAATTCAATAACACCGCTGTTATATAAATAACCTTATTCGGTTCTTGCAGCGTAATCAAGTTTCCAAGCCAATTAAGTGTGAGAAAGTATTGGGATGTAACAGCGATAATATTAATAGCGGTAATATTTTACTCCTGCATTCATATCTCCGACGTTTTTTTCAACAAAGTGACCCGTACAAAAAACTGTCTCCCTCTCGGGAGGCAGACATAAACCAAAATCAAACGATTCTCATTATCATATGACATGATATACTCGGCGCAGAATGATAAAGGAGAACACTGTGACTGCCGATACCCCACGCATCCGCGCCCCCTATTTGATCGAAGTAACCCGTCTGCGCGATATTACGCCACACCTGCGCCGTATCACCTTCAGCGCTCCGGACTTATGCCATTACCCAGCAGACGCCGCCGCTGCCCATATTAAGGTCTTTCTGCCACTCGCAGGCCAAACACAGCCAGATCTCCCCACGCTGAGCGACAATGGGCCGGTATGGGCTGCCGACGCTTTGCGCCCGATAATCCGTACCTATTCAATACGTGCCGTGCGGCCACAGCAGGCGGAGATCGATATTGAGTTTGCACTGCACGATCACAGCGGCCCGGCGGTGAATTTTGCTCGCCAGGCCAAACCGGGCGATAAGATCGGTATCAGTAACCCTGGTGGCCCGAAACCCATGCTGCCAGCCGCAGATTTTTATTGCCTGGCAGGTGACCCGTCGTCACTGCCCGCGATCGCCGCTCTGCTGGAAAACCTGCCCTCCCACAGCGCAGGCCAAGCGTTTATTCGCGTCGATACCCCTGCGGACATGATTGACCTGAAAAAACCGGCCGGTGTTGAACTGAGCTGGATTATTGGCAGCACCGAGAAAACCGCAGAACTCATCACCCAATTCTGCTCGCAAGCGCTACCGCAAGCGGGCACGCATTTCTGGCTGGCGGGTGAAGATCGTCTGGTGGTAGAACTGCGCCGTTACCTGCGCCGCGAGTGCAAATGCGATCGTAATCAGCTTTATGCCGTACCTTACTGGCGTGAGGGGCTAAATGAGGAGGGTTATCATCATAAAAGGCATGAGATTATGGATAACATTGACGCCTGATGGTTAATTTCTGTCTGATTTACCAAGATAATGCATGGCTAAATTGATTTTATGGTCACTTAGCATAAAAAAAGCACTTTCTTACGTAAAAGTACGTAAAAAAAACCGCATAAACTGCGGTTT
>JBAQHZ010000330.1:0-3903 GCA_049288585.1 Chania sp. | reverse complement strand
AAATTGCCGGATATGCGCGAAGTGCCGAGCGGTTTTTAAGTGATTGGCTGTTGTTAGCCTCCTCGCCTTTTTGGGCGAGGAGGCCTATACCCTTCATACTTCAAGTTGCCTGTGCGTTGGCTTTCCTAGCTCACCCCAGTCACTTACTTGAGTAAGCTCCTGGGGATTCACTGCGTCGCCGCCTTCCTGCAACTCAAATTATTTTGGGTATAACACCAATATTCCCTTTCTTTATTAGCTTAAATCCGAACCGTTGCTGGCAATGACCTTCTTATACCAATAGAACGATTTCTTTCTGGTTCTGGCTAAGGTGCCATTCCCTTGATCGTCACGATCGACATAGACAAAGCCATAGCGTTTGCTCATTTCCCCGGTAGAAGCAGAAACCAGATCGATGCAGCCCCAGGAGGTATAACCCATCACCGGAATACCGTCGCTGATCGCCTCCGCCATCGCTTTAATATGCTCACGCAAATAGCTGATGCGGTATTCGTCGTCAATTTCACCTTGTTCGTTGATTTCGTCTTTTGCGCCCAAGCCATTTTCCACCAGGAACAGCGGTTTCTGGTAGCGGTCATACATCATGTTCATGGTGATGCGCAGGCCCAGAGGATCGATCCCCCATCCCCAATCGCTGGCCTGGATGTACGGGTTTTTCAGCGATTTAACCACGTTGGCGGCGCTGCTGTTGTGCTCGTTCATCTCTGCCGAGGCACAGCGCGAGGCGTAATAGCTGAACGAGACAAAATCGACGCTGTTTTTGAGGATCTCCGCGTCGCCCGGTTCCATTTCGACGGTGATGCCTTTTTCCCTGAACAGGCGTTGAGTGTACGAAGGGTAAGCTCCGCGCGCCTGAACGTCGATAAAGAACAGGTTTTCGCGGTCTTTTTCCAGCGCGGCCCACACGTCTTCCGGTTTACACGACCAGGGGTAGAAATTGCCACCGGCCAGCATGCAGCCGACCTGATTGTGCGGGTTAACCTCATGGGCGATTTTCGTCGCCAATGCGCTCGCCAACAGTTCGTGGTGCGCGGCCTGATATTTCACCTGCTCTTGATTATCGCCCGGTTCGAATACCAGGCCCGCGCCGGAGAACGGGCTGTGCAGCAGGATGTTGATTTCATTGAACGTCAGCCAGTATTTCACCAGCCCATCGAACGCTTCAAAGCAGGTGCGGGCGTAATGGGTGAAAAAACCCACCATTTGCCGGTTGCGCCACGAGCCGTATTCGCGCACCAAATGCATCGGCACATCGAAATGGCACAGCGTCACCAGCGGTTCAATGCCGTGCTTTTTGCATTCGGCGAACACATCGCGGTAGAAGGCAATGCCCTCGGCATTCGGCACGGTTTCATCCCCGTTGGGGAAAATACGGCTCCAGGCGATCGAGGTACGAAATACGCTGAAGCCCATTTCCGCCATTAGGGCGATATCGTCTTTATAACGATGATAAAAATCGATGCCCTGATGGCTCGGGTAGAACTCCTCTTCACGCAGGGCAAAGCGTTTTTCCTGGCCTAGCTTGACCGCCAGCCGATCTTTACCGTGAGGGATCATATCCACCGTGGTCAGCCCTTTGCCGCCTTCAAGATAAGCGCCTTCGGCCTGGTTGGCAGCGAGAGCACCACCCCATAAAAAATCTGCGGGGAAAACAGATGCTGACATAAGATACCTCTTGTTAATTAGTTACAGACAACTCAGATACAGGTTTGGCTTTTTCGCTTTCCGCCTCTTCGGTGACGGGAATGTCTTCAAACCCCATCAGCAGCGTGAGGACGAAGGAAAGTACGATCGCCAGTGCCATCACGCCAAACACCCAGACGATGGTCATCGGGTTGGCCGGATCAAAAAACTGCACGCTGGTGAACAGGCCTGGAGAGGCCATCGAGTGGCTTGCCAATCCTGCTACTCCGGCCACGCCGCCGCAGACAAAGCCGCTGATCAACGCCGCGATCAGCGGGCGTTTCAAGCGTATTGCCACGCCGTAAAGCGCCGGTTCTGAAATACCGGCAACAATGGCGGATGCCGCTGCGGCCAGCGCCGTCTGGCGCAGTTCCGGGTTTTTGGTGCGCCAGGCCACCGCCAGCGATGAGCCGCCTAACGAGAGGTTGGCACCAATTTCTGACGGCATCACCATGCCCTCTTTGCCGGTTTCCGCAATGGTCTGAATGATGGTTGGGGTGAACACGCGGTGCATCCCGGTCATCACCAGCAGCGGCCACAGCCCGCCCATAATGGCGACGGATAACCAGCCCAGATAGCTGTGAATGGTGTAGACCAGCGCCGAAATCCCGCTACCAATCCAGATGCCCAGCGGCCCAATCAGCAGGATGGCGATCGGTGCCGAAACCAGCACGATCAGCATCGGTTTGAGGAAGTTTTTGGTCACCGCTGGCGTGATGCGATCGACCCATTTCTCAATGTAGGAGAGCAGCCAGGTCATAAACAGCGCCGGGATCACCGTGTAGGTATATTTCACCGCGGTGACCGGTAGGCCGATAAATTCAACCTGCTGGCCCTGCGCCGCTTTGGCCATCAGATCGATAAAGGTGGGATGCACCAGCACCCCGGCAATGGCAATCGCCAGCGACAGGTTGGTTTTGAATTTTATGGCGGCGGAAGCGGCCACCATCACCGGCAGGAAGAAGAATGCGCCATCGCCGATCACGTTGAGAATAATCAGCGTTGAGGAGTCTTTACCGAACACACCGGTCATATTCAGGATCATGGCGAGCAATTTCACCATCGATCCGCCGATGATCGCCGGGATCAACGGCGACATAGTGCCGATCAGCGCGTCCAGGATCCCTGCCCCAATGCGTTTCAGGGTAATCTTGTTTTTTTCTGGCGCAGGCCGCTCGGCCACCGCCCCTTCTGGCAGCAATTTCAGCACTTCAGCGTAGGCTTGTGAAACCGTATTGCCAATGATCACCTGGCACTGGTTTTCGCTTCTCACCACGCCCAACACGCCGCTGATGGCCTTGAGTCTTGCGCTATCAACCACGCTATCGTCGTTGAGCACAAAGCGTAAGCGCGTCATGCAATGCGTCACCGCCGCGACGTTACTCGCTCCCCCAACTGCATCTACTATCGATCTTGATACCGCCGCATAATTCTTTGACATGAGGACTACTCTCATAGATAGGTAACCGGTTCCACATAAGAGTGAAAACATTGCAGTTAAATATCAATTTATAATTTTTTTTATTGTCTGTTTTGTGAAGATGATCAATCTGGACATTTATATTTTCAAATCGTATTCCATCACTCCTAACTCACAACAACCACCAATGGAAATCATCACATCAGCAGCCTTACAGCCAACACTAATCCCTTATCGAATCTGACCGATACCAGATGTGTATCTATACGGGTGGCAAAATATTGGGAAAAATCCACTTCAAGACTGACAGCTGATTGATTTCGCATACTGACTAACTGCTATGTAGTGTGCCAACTTTCACACAACCCATGATGCTCGTGACCTTCCTACCACAGTTTTAACATGTATATGCATACAGTATTTGTGTGCATTTTATTAAAACATACTGAGGAAAACGATATGAGTGGAAATGGTGGTGACAATGCCCATAACAACCAGTTTGGCGGCGGTGGCCGCGGGCCAACTGGGGGCGTCAATATGGGGTCAGGAAGTTCCAATGGTAATGCTGGAGATCGAGGTAACGGCTACTGGAGTTATGACCCTGGTGTTCCTTCCCCGAAAGTAAATGATCCTGATGGTCAGGTGCGAATAGAAATTACAGGTGGAATGAAATGGGTGAGTGATAACTCCGTTCACTGGTCTGATGGTAAGGGAGGGAGTGGTAACGATAATCTTCGTACCAATGTCACCGCCAAAGTGGATAACGGATTCCGTGCCGCCGTTGACGGATATATCTACAC
>JBAQHZ010000329.1:0-1779 GCA_049288585.1 Chania sp. | reverse complement strand
CACCACCGCTGTGCAATACGGCGGCTCCACGCACGCTGGCACCACCCTGAGTATAATTCTTGCCCTGTGAGAAGTTGCCGCCTACGGTGGCTACAGACATCTGTTTGGTCAGGTTGGTGCCAAAACTGGCTCCGGAACCGCCAGAGTCGAAAGCTCCATTCACAGTATAGCTTAGGCTCTGATCTTCCCCGAGAGTCCCTGCCAATGCGCTTTGGTAGTTAGTATTGCCGTTAGCACCGGTGGAGTGGCTGATACCTGACGACAGGATCGGCGAGCGTGAGCCTGCACCCAGCGGGATGGAAACTGAGAACATAACAATATTCTGTGTGCTACCGTTGGCCGCATCTCCTGCTGACTGCACACCATAGCGTGTACTGCCGGTTTGCTGGCGGCTGAGTGACAGGTTATAGCTGATATTGTTAAAACTGTGCGAATAGGCCATCTGATACTGGGTATCACGTCCACGGTTTCCGCGGTAAGTGCTGGTGGAGCCGGAGAAATAGATCTGGCCGTATTCCCCTAAGCTTTGGCTCACCGTAGCGACAAACTGGTTGCTCTGCTGATAGGTACTGGATGACCAGACGTTGTTGTTTTCATACGCATTGCGTAATCCCAGGACGTCGTTCAAGTCGCGATAGCCCTGAGTCGAATAGCGATACCCGGCCAGCGCCAGCGTGGTAGAGGTCGGAATAAAGGTCCGGCTGTAGGTTGTACCCAGACGCCAACCATCCAGGGTCTTGCCCCACATGTCTGCCCGCGAATACACGGCATTGACGCCCACCGCACCAAGCTGACTGCTGAACACGGCCCCACCGAGTAATGCCTGGTAGCCGTCAGAAACACGGATACCTGAATTGGTGGTAATGGCGTTGGTCAAACCGGCTTGATAGGTCAAATCGGCAAATGTCGCATTGCTGTTACCGATGTTGCGGACCTGCCCGGCAGCGATGCTCAGGTTAGAATGCCCTGGTCGCATCGAGTCTGGTACGGCAGAGAATGGCACCGTAAATGAAGAAATGCGGCCATCGGCTTCCTGTACTTCCACCACCAGGTCGCCTTGGAAACTGGTCGGATACAGGTCATCAATGATGAATGCACCGGGTGCAACGGTGGTCTGATAAATCTGGACCCCTGACTGGCGCACGCTGACTTTCGCTGTGGTAGATGCCACGCCGCGAATGGTCGGCGCATAGCCACGTTGTGATTCCGGCAGCATACGATCGTCGGTTTCAAACAAAATACCGCGAAAACCCAGGCTACTGAACAGGCTGCCAGAGGTGAAGCTTTCACCGAGCGTCAACTGCCCTCCGATCGACGGCAGTGGGCGCTGTACGTAGGTGCGTATCGAGTTCCACTGGCTGCTGCTGGTGCTTTTATCGCTGTTATAACGCGTAAAGCTCGACTGCTGGCGGAATTGCCACAGGCCAAGGTTAATACCCGAGTTCAGCCCCAGATAGGTTGAGTCCGTAGTATTGCCTGATGCTCTCGTCTGGTAGTAGTTGCTGTCGTAATTGGTGAACGCCACGGTTTCACCCGAAGAGAGATCGCTGGTCGGCACGGCGCCACGCGCTTCGCGCTTCATCAACAATTGTGGTACGGAAAGATCCAGGCGCAGGCGTGCAAAATCAAAACGGCTGGATGCGCCATCGACCTGTTGTTCCAGGTTCAAGCAATTGGGCACATTCTCAGCTTTGGCTTTGATTGCGCTAGATAAAATACCCGCTTCAAGCAGTATATCCTCTGACAGGCAGGCCGAAACCTTGCCTTGCTCCCCTGCGG
>JBAQHZ010000328.1:0-41407 GCA_049288585.1 Chania sp. | reverse complement strand
AATCAATGACAAGCGCTTCTGAATTTGATGGTGCCCGGACTCGGAATCGAACCAAGGACACGGGGATTTTCAATCCCCTGCTCTACCGACTGAGCTATCCGGGCAACGGGGCGCATTAAACCGTATTTGCCCGTATCTCGTCAATCGCTTTCTGTCATAAACCCGATCGGTTGCTCTATTTTCATTCAGTCTGTGGAGGCGTTCTGTCGTCATAAGACAAATAGATATGCAATAAAATCGTGTATTTATATAATCCTATTTTCTGGATTTTATTTTTATTGTATTAAATTACAAAGAGTTGCTATAACTATCATCCCAGGGTGAACCTCTTAATAGTTACTTGAACCTCATAAAAAAACGTGCAATCATTGCGCGAATTTTGCTACCCATCTATTGCACAATGGTGATCACGCTCATCAAAATCAGAGGGTTACAGACATGACTGGTTTCGTTATTCAAGCATTGCTGTGCGCCAGACATCTGATGATGCCGTTATCCCGCCGTCGTTATTCCCGCATAATATTCCCGCGATTACCGCTGCACACTATGCGGTAAGGCCACTTTATGCTCGCTGTTAGGCATTATTAAAAATAGAGCTAATGCTCTGATTTTACTGATGTCTATCGGTCGCTGCCGATCCCAGCCCTCGATAGCTGCCTGATGTTGACCCGCATCAGCCGACCCTGTTTGCGCCTCTGGCTACAACACTGTGCATCACTTTGCCGGGATAACCTTGGTTATCTCATTATGTGCCCTACGGCACACCCTCATCCTTAACCGTTTGAGAGTCAGCACTATGAAAGAATTGAAAATAGCAACAAGTGCCAGCCTGGTTGCCAGCATCGAAACCCTACGCCAGATTGTCCGCGTGGAACAGACTGACTATACCGATGTGGCGGCGGCTGTGGTGTCCGTTGAGGACGTGAATGCCGGCATTCTCGAAACGCTTAAGACGACCGGTTTTGGCATCCCGACGTTTGTTGCTGTGGAGGGGGATGAACATCTTTCCCCGGATTACCTGCCGTTGATTAGCGGCGTGTTTGCGCTTGCTGCGGCGACCAAAGCGTTTTATATGGCACAGTTGGAAGCTGCCGCCGATGCTTACGAACAGGCGCTCCTGCCACCATTTTTCAAAACGCTGAAAACCTATGTGGAAATGGAAAATTCGACCTTCGCCTGCCCAGGGCACCAAGGTGGTGAGTTTTTCCGTAAGCATCCGGCAGGGCGCAAGTTTTTTGAATTCTACGGTGAGAAGATTTTCCGCTCTGACATGTGCAACGCCGATGTGAAGCTTGGCGATCTGCTAATCCATGAAGGCTCGGCGAAAGATGCGCAAAAGCATGCCGCCAAAGTGTTCAATGCCGATAAAACCTACTTCGTACTGAACGGCACCTCGGCGGCCAATAAAGTGGTGACCAATGCGCTGCTGACGCGCGGCGATCTGGTGCTGTTCGATCGTAACAACCATAAATCTAACCATCACGGTGCGTTGATCCAGGCCGGAGCGACGCCGGTGTATCTGGAAACCGCGCGCAACCCGTTTGGCTTTATTGGCGGGATCGACTCCCGCTGTTTTGATGAGCGCTACCTGCGTGAGCAAATCCGTGACATCGCGCCAGAGAAAGCTAATACGGCGCGGCCTTTCCGTTTGGCGATCATCCAGCTTGGCACCTATGACGGCACGATCTATAACGCCCGCCAGGTGATCGACACCATCGGCCACCTGTGCGATTACATCCTGTTTGATTCCGCCTGGGTGGGTTACGAAGGGTTTATTCCGATGCTGAAAGAGTGCTCGCCGCTGCTGCTGGAGTTGGATGAACTCGATCCCGGCATTTTTGTCACTCAGTCAGTGCATAAACAGCAGGCCGGGTTCTCGCAGACTTCGCAGATCCACAAGAAAGACGATCATATTAAAGGCCAAAAACGTCACTGCAATCACAAACACCTCAACAATGCGTTTATGTTGCATGCGTCGACCAGCCCGTTTTACCCGCTGTTTGCCGCGCTGGACGTTAACGCCAAAATGCACGCCGGGGCCGCTGGCCGCCGCATGTGGATGGAGTGCGTCAAACTGGGGATTGAAACGCGCAAACAGTTGCTGGCACGTTGTACGCAGTTGAAACCCTTTATTCCGCAGCAGGTGGCTGGCAAAGACTGGCAGGATTACGATACCGAGCTTATCGCCAACGATGCGCGTTTCTTTAACTTTGTGCCGGGCGAGAAATGGCATGGATTTGAGGGCTATGCGCAGGATCAGTATCTGGTGGATCCTTGCAAACTGCTGCTGACCACGCCGGGCATTGATACCGCAACGGGGCAATACACCGAGTTCGGCGTACCGGCCACCATACTGGCCAACTTCCTGCGTGAGAACGGCATTGTGCCGGAAAAGTGCGATCTTAACTCGATCCTGTTCCTACTGACCCCGGCGGAAAATCCGGCCAAGATGGATAACCTGGTGGATATGCTGGTGCAGTTCGAGCGCTACATTGAGCAGGATGCGCCGTTGAGCGAGGTTTTGCCGACGGTGTACCGCAAGAACGAGCAGCGTTATCGGGGTTATACCATCCGGCAATTGTGCCAGGAGATGCACGATCTGTACGTCAGCTTCGACGTGAAGCAACTGCAGAAAGAGATGTTCCGCCAAGAGCATTTCCCGCCGGTGGTGATGAACCCGCAGGATGCCAACGTGGAGTTTATCCGCGACAACGTCGAACTGGTGCCCATCGGCCAGGCGGAAGGGCGTATTGCTGCGGAAGGTGCGTTGCCGTACCCGCCGGGCGTGCTGTGTGTGGTGCCGGGGGAAGTGTGGGGCGGGGCGGTTCAGCGCTATTTCTTGGCACTGGAAGAGGGCATCAACCGCTTACCGGGTTTTTCCCCTGAGTTGCAGGGCGTGTATATCGAGAAGAAGGATCACGGCTGGAAGCGCATTTTCGGCTATATGATCAAGCAGTAAACCAGCAGGGCCGATGAGATTATGCATCGGCCCTGATGGTTTATGGCACCACATTACTTGCGGCGATAACTCTTCTGCGCGTTGTTCACCTTCACCAGATAGCGGCGCGATTCACTCGCCGGATGTTTGGTGGTCAGCGTTTGATAAATATCACCTGGCTGCATGCCGTTGATAATTGTCACCGCCTTGGCCTTGTCGCTGTGGAACACCCGCAACACGCTGCCTGCTCCGCCGTTATAAGCGGTAATGACCGCATAGCGACGTGAAGTCGGGTTCTGAATTCCGCCCAGATAGTTGTTCTGCAGAATGGCCAGATATGCGGTACCGGTATCGATATTATTTTCTGGATCAAATAGATAGCTGCGGCTTGGCGTACCCCATTTACCTTTCATCTGGAACACGTCTTTACCGGCGGTATGCTGCACCACCTGCATCAGGCCTAGCGCATCGGAACCGCTCACCGCATACGGGTTAAAGCTGGATTCGGTCTGCATGATGGCCAGGATCAGCGATTCTTCAATCCCATACTTCTCAGAGGCTTTACGTACCATCGGCAGATATTTGTGCGCACGTTTATCCAAGTGGTTAGGCACCAGTTGGATGGTGACCGAGGTAATCACGTGCAGGCCGGAGGTGCGCTTTTGCAAGCGGGTTTGCAGCAGATAGTCAGCGAAATGCGCCGCACGCCATTCCCAGCGGATCGGCTGGCCGTTGTTATCCAGCACCTGGCCGTACAGGAACGGCTCTTTACTGATCTGGATATCATTGACGTCGGAATACAGGTCGATAGACCCCGGATCGTCGCCCATCAGCAAGGTGCTGATAATCGCCTGGCGCAGATGGCTGGCAGGATCGGTAGTGGCAATAGTCTCGACCGTGATGGTGCCCGAATCAAAGTTGATGTGGCTACGGGTCTGATATTGGTCGGTATATTTTACGTAATCTTTTGGCCCAGCGATCAAGACCTCTTTCAGGCCCCAGATATTCTCAATGTTGTGGGCAAACTGCCCCATCAGAATCTCGAAGCCGTTGGTATCTTTGACCAAGGCCTCGCTGGCTTCTTCGCTTTTTTGGCCGGAACAGGAGATCAGCAAAGGCGCTATAACTAACAAAGCTAAAATTTTCTTCATTTTAAAGCCGTCTACGAGATCAAAAGGGCCAGCGCCTGGCCCGGAAAATATTATTCGCTTGGCGGTGTGTAACCTTCGATATGAACGTCATGCCCTTCGAACAGAAAACGGATCATCTCTGCCTCCAGCAGTTTGCGGTCATCGAGGTTCATCATGTTGAGTTTTTTCTCGTTGATCAGCATGGTCTGCTTTTTCATCCATTCGCCCCAGGCCTCTTTGGAGATCTCGTTGAAAATACGCTTGCCGACGTCACCTGGATAGAGCTGAAAGTCCTGCCCTTCGGCATCGCGCTGTAGGAAGGTACAAAAAATGGTTCTGCTCATGCTAATTCCTCGTCAATGGCGCTGTTGCCAAATATACTCGTCGTCTTTCAAGTTGCAGGGGTGTTGGCTGTGCTCTCACCCCAGTCACCTACTGGAGTAGGCTCCTGGGGATTCGCTCGCTTGCCGCCTACCTGCATCTTGAAATCCATAGTGTATAAACCTTATTGGATCGGTGGCTGCTTCGCCAGTTGTTGCAACAGGCGTTCGACCGGTGCGGCCAACCCGACCGATGGCGGCTGCGCTAAGTTATACCAGAGACCGGCACCCTCATCCATGGCGCTGGTGGCTTTGTCGATATTCAGCCACATAGGCACAATATCCAAGTGGAAATGGCTGAAGGTGTGGCGGAAAGCGGTCAGTTGCTCCAGGTGGTTACCCTTCAGGCCGCGTTGCTGTAGCCAAAACTCCAGGTCGATGCGGGTAGTGAACTGTGGGAAACAGAACAGGCCGCCCCACAGCCCGCTGCCGGGGCGCTGCTCTAGCCAAACGCCGTCGCCGTGTTGCAGCAATAAAAAGTAGGCGGTTTTTTCTGGCAATGTTTGCTTGGGCTTTTTGCCCGGATATTTGGCCCAACTGCTGTTGCCATTGGCGATACAGCCGGTATTGAGCGGGCATAAATCGCATTTCGGTTTGGAGCGGGTGCAGACCATCGCTCCCAGATCCATCATTGCCTGGTTGAACTGGCCCACGCCTTGCGCGGGTGTCACTTCTTCACTGATCTGCCAAAGGCGGTTCTCCACTTCTTTCTTGCCCGGCCAGCCTTCAATGGCGTAGCAGCGAGCCAACACACGCTTTACGTTGCCGTCGAGGATCGGGTAATGCTGCCCCAGCGCCAAAGACAGAATCGCACCGGCGGTTGAGCGGCCCACGCCGGGCAGATCAACGATTTCTGCAAAGGTTGTCGGGAACTCGCCGCCATGCTGTGCGACAATAGTCTGAGCCGCTTTGTGCAGGTTTCTGGCGCGGGCGTAGTAACCCAGCCCGGTCCACAGATGCAATACTTCATCCAGCGGCGCTTCGGCGAGTGCGCGCACGTTCGGAAAACGTGCCATAAATCGCTGAAAATAAGGAATAACGGTGGCAACCTGAGTTTGTTGCAACATCACCTCAGAGAGCCATACTTGATAAGACGTTTTATCGATTTGCCACGGTAGCGTTTTGCGGCCGTAGCGCTGGTACCAGTCAAGCACCACGTGCGAGAACTGCTGCGCTTGCATCATAAGCGGGTTTCGCTCTTCGGCTGATATTTGATGCGCGATTCCAGCATAGAGTGAGAGTGCTGTAAACCGTAACTTTCCTCAGCGGCACAGGATGAATGCTTGCTAAACCAGGGTTTCTTTGCATAATGCGCGTTTCTACTCGACATACTTCAAGTTACATGTGCGCTCGCTCCCCCCAGTCACAGAGTTATCTATGCTCTTGGGGACTCTCGAGCTTGCCGCCTGCTTGTAACTCGGATTATTTAGAGTATCTCCTAACTGGCAGCCAAACAGACAGAAAGCACTATGATTAATGACGTCATCTCTCCGGAATTTGATGAGAACGGCCGCGCGATGCGCCGTATCCGCAGTTTTGTTCGCCGCCAGGGGCGGCTGACCAAAGGCCAGCAGTATGCGCTGGACCACTATTGGCCGGTGATGGGCGTGGAATATCAGGCTGAACCTGTCGATATCTCCACCCTGTTCGGGCGCGAAGCGCCAACCGTGCTGGAGATCGGTTTTGGCATGGGGGCCTCGCTGGTGACCATGGCGGGCCATAACCCGCAGCAGAACTTCCTGGGGATTGAAGTCCATTCGCCGGGCGTTGGTGCCTGCCTGGCGGACGCCCACGAAGCCGAATTGAGCAACCTGCGGATCATGTGCCATGACGCAGTAGAAGTGCTACAGAACATGCTCCCGGATGCTTCACTAGACATGGTGCAGCTGTTCTTCCCGGATCCGTGGCACAAAGCGCGCCACAACAAACGCCGCATCGTACAGACGCCGTTTGTTGAACTGGTGCTGAGTAAATTAAAAGTGGGTGGCGTGTTCCATATGGCCACCGACTGGCAACCTTATGCGGAACACATGCTGGAAGTGATGAACGGCAGCGCAGGATATCGTAATCTTTCCGAGAGCAATGATTACGTGCCGCGCCCAGACTCACGCCCGGTAACGAAATTTGAATTACGTGGCCAGCGTCTGGGACATGGCGTTTGGGATCTTATGTTTGAGAGGGTGGAATAATGGCTAAGAATCGCAGTCGTCGTTTACGTAAAAAGATGCACATTGAAGAGTTTCAGGAACTGGGTTTCTCCGTTGCCTGGCGTTTTGCCGAAGGCACTGATGTTGAAGAGATCGACAGCGCGGTAGATGCTTTTATTGACGAAGTGATCGAGCCAAACGGCCTGGCATTTGACGGCAGCGGCTACTTGCAGTGGGAAGGTTTGATCTGCCTGCAGAAAATCGGTAATTGCACCGACGAACAGCGTGAACTGGTTAAAAACTGGCTGGAAGCGCGTAAGCTGAGTGACGTGAAGGTCAGCGATCTGTTCGATATCTGGTGGGATTGATTTCTGCCCGATAAGCGTTGATGCAAGGTGCCTTCACGGCACCTTTGTTTTATCTGGAGTACAACCGCAGTGGTAACAACGTTGGATAACGCGTTGCTGGACGAGATCTTGCAACAAGTGCGCCCGCTGATTGGCCAAGGTAAAATCGCGGACTATATTCCTGCCTTGGCAGAAGTGGCGGCCGATCGTCTGGCGATCGCTATTTGCACCGTCGATGGCGAAATGTTCCAGGCGGGAGATGCCACAGAGCGTTTTTCTATCCAGTCGATTTCCAAAGTGCTGAGCCTGACGCTGGCGCTAACGCGCTATCAGGAAAGCGAAATCTGGCAGCGGGTCGGCAAAGAACCTTCCGGCCTGCCGTTCAACTCGTTGCTGCAACTGGAAATGGAACAGGGCAAGCCGCGTAATCCGTTTATCAACCCCGGCGCGCTGGTGGTGTGCGATATGCTGCAAACGCGGCTTAGCGCCCCCAAACAGCGCATGCTGGAAGTGGTTCGCCAGCTTGCGGGGGAGAATGATCTGGCGTACGACGTTCGCGTTGCGCGCTCTGAATTCGAACACTCCGATCGCAATGCCGCTATTGCCTATCTGATGAAGTCGTTTGGCAACTTCGAAAATGATGTGCTGACCGTGCTGCATACCTATTTCCACTATTGTGCACTGCGCATGAGCTGCGTGGAACTGGCACGCAGCTTTGCTTATCTGGCCAATCAAGGGCGTGCGCTTAACGGTGATGAGATCATCAGCCCGTTGCAGGCACGGCAGATCAACGCCCTGATGATGACCAGCGGTATGTATGACGGTGCCGGTGAATTTGCCTACCGGGTAGGGATGCCGGGTAAGTCTGGCGTAGGTGGCGGCATTATCGCGATTGTGCCGGACGAATTGTCGATTGCCGTCTGGTCACCGGAGCTGGATGCGTCTGGCAACTCGCTGGCGGGAACTGCGGCACTGGAACTGTTGTCTCAACGCATTAGCCGTTCGATTTTTTAGTTCCATCGCAGATGCAGGTGGAAGGGAGTCAGGAGAAATGATGTTAAAGAAAAGCGGGTTGGCCTTATTGCTGTTAATGGCTTGTCAGGCGCATGCCGAATATCAGTGCAGCGTCAGACCCCAGGACGATGTGATTATCAGCCCGCAGAACGTACAGGTGACTGGCGCCAGCGGTAACCTACAGATTTCCGCTGATGGTGATGTCACCCGTAACGGGCAGGTGTTAAGCCTGAATGATGCTCAGCGCCAGAAAGCCTTCAGCTACCAGAGTGCGTTGCGTAAAGATCTGCCCTGGATCGATCAGGGCGCGCAGCAGCATTTGGAAAAAGCACGTGTCGCACTAGATAGCATTATCGTACAGCAACTGGGCAGCAGCAGTAACGTACGTAACCGCCTGACTACGCTCAATACGCAGCTCAAGCAGCAGATGAGCCGGATTATCGAGCATCGCAGCGACGGCTTGGCGTTCCACCATAAGGCGATCGCACAGGTGGAGCAGGACGGGCGCAATCTGGTTCAGCAAAGCATGGGTGGCGTACTGCAAGATAGCCTGAATGAAATGGGCATTAAACAGGCTGCCAATGCCAATGGTAATCCGCTACAGGCGCTGATGGGCAACCTGGGCGGCTTGCAACAGGCGATTCAGGGCGAGTGGAGCAAGCAGGAGCAGAGCTTCCAGAACTTTGGCCGCGATGTGTGCAACCGCGTTACTGCGCTGGAAACTCAGCGTAAGAATCTGATTAATGCGTTGAAGTAACAGAGGATATTCTTTTTTTTTGCTGGTTTTTTGACCTACTGGCGCTAATCTGACAGACTGAACTCTGTACTGATTCATTCGTGTTGACGGAGAGCACTATGAGCCATACCCGTTATGAAACAGATGTTGTCGCCTGGGCCTGTGAACAGGCTTCTCTTTTGCGCTCCGGAAAATTGTCTGAAATCGATATAGAAAGGATCGCCGAGGAGATTGAGGACGTGGGGAAAAGCGAGCAAAGGGAGCTTGCGAGCCGTATGACGGTGCTGATCGCCCATCTGCTGAAATGGAAATATCAGCCTGCACGCCGCGGAACCAGTTGGGAAAGAACCATTAAAGCACAAAGGAAAGAGGTGCTTTACAGTCTGAAAGAATCACCAAGCCTGAAAACCAAGCTTGAAGATGAAGACTGGCTAGATGTTATCTGGTCGAAAGCGGTAGCTTTAGCTACCACCGAAACCGGATTGGACGTTTACCCAGAGGCTGGGATCTGGAGCAGCAAAGAGCTCCTCTCTCCAGAGTTTTACCCTGACTAATCAATAAAAAGCGCTGAACTCTCAGCGCTTTCTCGTTACTCTTCCGGTAGAAAAAGCTCCAGCAGCGAGTTGAGGAACAGCTTGCCTTTCTCGGTGATCTGCCAGTGTTCTGCCGTCTCAGCCAGGTAACCTTGCGCCAGCGCTGCGTTCAATTGCGTGCGGATCACGCTTTCATCCAACCCGGTGTAGCGGGCGAATTCCGCGCGCGGAGCGGCTTCCAGCAGGCGGAAACGGTTCATAAAGAACTCGAAGGGCCGATCGTGATCTGCCACTTCGTGCAGCTTGTCGCGGTATTCGCCGCGCATATAGCCGCGTGGATGCTTGGTTTTGCTGGTGCGCAGAATTCGGCCATCGGCAAAGGTCAGTTTGCCGTGTGCGCCGCAGCCAATCCCCAGATAGTCGCCAAACCGCCAGTAGTTGAGGTTGTGTTGGCACTGATAACCCGGTTTGGCATAGGCCGAGGTTTCGTATTGCTGATAACCGGCGGCGCTCAGCAGTTCGTGCCCTTGCTGATAGATATCCCACAGCGCGTCATCGTCCGGCAGCACCGGCGGGCGTGAGCTGAACAGGGTATTCGGTTCAATGGTGAGTTGGTACCACGACAGGTGCGGCGGATTCAGGGCAATTGCCTGGCGCAGATCGTCCAGAGCTTCTGCCAGCGATTGATCAGGGAGGCCGTGCATCAGGTCGAGATTAAAACTGCGCAGGCCCAAACCGGTGGCCAGATGCGCCGCGCGCTTGGCTTCATCTGGCCCGTGGATCCGCCCCAGACGGGTTAACTTCTCGGCGCTGAAACTCTGCACGCCAATCGAAATGCGGTTCACACCGGCGCGTTGATAGCCGCTGAAGCGATCGGCTTCCACGGTGCCGGGGTTGGCTTCCATGGTGATCTCCGCATCGGTAACCACGTGAATGCGTGCGCGTACTCCGTCCAGCAAGGCCTGCATGGCTTCGGCACTCAGCAGGCTTGGCGTACCACCGCCAATAAAGATGGTGCTTATTTCACGGCCGCTGGTGAGCGGCAGATCGGCATCCAGATCGGCCAGCAGATGATCGACGTATTCCTGATGCGGCACTTCGCCCTTTAAAGCGTGCGAGTTGAAGTCACAGTATGGGCATTTCTGCACGCACCAGGGAATATGGATATACAGGCTGAGCGGCGGCAGTTGCACGGCTTTAGCTGGCATTATGCAGGGCTTCCAACATCAATTTCAATGCCTGACCACGGTGTGATACTGCACTTTTCTTCTCGCGCGACAGTTCAGCCGCCGTGCAGCCCAGTTCCGGCACGTAGAAAACAGGATCGTAGCCAAAGCCGCCTTCGCCCGCAGACTCAAAGGTCACTACACCGGCCCAGGTACCGTGGAACACCAGCGGGGTTGGATCTTCCGCATGGCGCATATAGACCAGTACGCAGTGGAACTGTGCCGCTCGTTGGCCTGCTGGCACATCTTTCAACGCCACCAGCAGTTTATCCAGATTCTGCTGGTCGCTGGCATCGACGCCTGCGTAGCGAGCGGAATAAATGCCCGGTGCGCCACCCAGAGCATCTACCGCCAGGCCAGAATCGTCGGCAACGGCCGGCAGACCGGTGATCTGCGCGGCATGGCGGGCTTTAAGAATGGCGTTTTCAATAAACGTCAGGCCGGTTTCTTCGGCAGAGTCTACGCCCAGTTCGGTTTGTGCCACCACATCCAGGCCGAAATCGGCGAGCAGGCTGGCGAGTTCACGCACTTTTCCGGGGTTTCCGGTGGCAAGAACGACTTTTTGCATGATGATTACCTTGAAAATTATTCAATAAGCACGGCGATCGCGGCAGGGATCTGTTGCGGATTGATGATGCGTAACTGCTTGTGCCGCCCCAACTCGCCCTTCTCGATGATAACGTTGCTTTTCGCCACCTTGAACTGTTTGGCGATAAACTTGATCAAGTGAGCGTTGGCCTGGCCATCAACCGGCGGGGCGGTGATGGCGACTTTTATCTCGTCGCCATGCAGGCCGATAATCTGGTCGCGGCTGGCTTTCGGCTGAATATAAAGCCTGATAGCCAGCCCGTCCAGCACGGGGGTCACTGCACTCACAGCAGGAACCAGAGCTCGCCGAACAGATCCATCCCCAGGTAGTTGATGAGATACAGGATCAGAATCACCACCATCGCGGAAAAATCAATGCCGCCCATTGCTGGGATCACGCGGCGGATTGGCGACATCAGTGGCTCGGTGAGTTGATGCATCACATAATCGATCGGGCTGCGGCCCTGGCTGATCCAGCTCATCAGCGCACGGATAATCATCACCCAGAAGATCAGGTAACCGGCGGATTTAATCAGCGAGATCAGGCCAAACAGCAGATTGTAAGGGCTGAGCGATATGGCTCCACCCTGAATCAGCAACAGGAGCGGATACTTGATGGTCATCAGCAAAAATGCCACCAGCAACGACGCGCTGTCTACCGGCCCAAGCGACGGAATGATGCGGCGCAACGGGCCGACTATCGGTTGAGTGATTTTCACCACAAACTGCGAGAATGGGTTATAAAAGTCAGTACGCGTTAATTGCATCCAGATGCGCAGCAACAGCACCATCACGTAAATATCAACAACGGTTTTGACCAGGAAAGTCAGCGTTAGCATGTGAGTTACCCTTCTCCTTAACTCTTGGTTATCCCTTGTGTCTTTCGGGCAGTAACTGCCAGAAATTCAGTCGGTAGCGTTAAAATAGTTTTTCCATTTCCTGCGCGCGGGAAACGGCAGCCTGCATCGCTTTGGCGACGGTTTCAGGCAGTTGTTGCTCGTTGAGCACCCGCAGTGCCTCAGCGGTGGTTCCCCCTTTGGATGTCACCTGCTCACGCAGCGTAGACAAGGGTATTTCCGGGTTGGCTGCGGCCAGCGCGGCGGCACCGATGGCGGCCTGCTGCACCAGTTCGCGTGCTGCGGTGCTGCTAAAGCCCATGCGTTCGGCTTCCTGCTGCATTGCATCCATAAACAGGAAAAAATAGGCCGGAGCGCTGCCTGCGGCGGCAATCACCCCATTAATCCCACTTTCGTCGTCAACCCAACACACTTTCCCGACCGAACTCATCAGATCGCGGGTGTAATCGCGATCCTGCTGGTTGACCTGAGAAGGGGCATACAGCCCGCTCATACCTTCCCCCACCAAAGAAGGGGTGTTGGGCATAATGCGCACGATGTTCAGCGGTTCCCCCAGCATCTGATAGAAACGGCTGACCAGAATCCCAGCGGCGATAGACAGCACCAGCTTGCCAGAAAAATGAACCTGCTCCTGCAACGAATTACACACATCCGCCATCATTTGCGGTTTTACCGCCAGCACCACCACGTCGGCGGCCTGTGCGCAACTGATGTTATCCGCGCTGCTGATAACGCCATAGTCAGCGGCCAGCGCGTCACGATTTTTGGCAGAAGGGGCGCAAACGCTGATGGATTTTGCCGGATAGCCCCCTGCAACCAGGCCAGCAATGATAGCGCGTGCCATATTACCGGCACCAATAAAGGTAATCTTGCGATGTTGCATCAAATTCCTCGTTATCTGGTTGTGCCTATCAAGCCTGCGAGTAGTCACGGGCTCCAAAAATAGCGGTGCCAATACGCACCATGGTGCTGCCAGCCTCGATGGCGGCGGCCATATCGTCGGTCATGCCCATCGACAGCGTATCCACCTGCGGATAGCGCTGCTTGAGGGCCAGGAAAGCTTCATTCATCTGGCCAAAAACCGCCAGTTGGCGCTGATAATCAGCCTCTGGGGCCGGGATCGCCATCAGGCCGCGCAACGTCAGATTAGGCAGTGTAGCGACGGCTTCGGCTAATACCGGCAGTTCATCCAATACAATGCCAGATTTGCTCTGCTCATCGCTGATATTTATTTGGATCAGCACATTGAGCGGCGGCATCCCCGCCGGGCGCTGATCATTCAGGCGCTGAGCGATGCGCAGGCGATCAAGGGTATGACACCAGGCAAAGTTTTCTGCCACTAGTTTGCTTTTGTTGGATTGCAACGGGCCGATAAAGTGCCATTCCAAGCCTGCTCCTTCCGGCAATGAGGAAAAATGCAGGATCTTGTCCACCCCTTCCTGCACGTAATTTTCGCCGAAGGCGAGCTGGCCAGCGACGATGGCTTCTGCGATCGCCGCCACAGGCTTGGTTTTGCTGACTGCAAGCAATATCACTTCTTCTGGAGCACGTGCGCAGCGTTGAGCTGCCGCAGCAATACGGCTCCTGACATCCTGCAGATTCTGTTGGATAGTGCTCATTGTTGACCCAGGAGATTGGTATGGATATCGATGAATTTGTGGCGCTTAGTGTAAAGCATAATGCCTCCGATCTGCACCTTTGTACTGGTCATCGGCCTATGTTACGCATTGATGGTGAACTTAGGGCCGTGGAAGAGGCCGAAACCGTTTCGCCATCGCAGATGGCAAGCTGGTGCGAAGCCTTGTTAACTCCGCAACAGCGGCAGCAGTTACAGCACCATGGCCAGCTCGATCTGGCGCTGGCATTGGCGGGTGGGATTCGCCTGCGTGCCAATTTCTTTTTGCAAAGCGGCGGGCTGTCCGTGGCGTTACGGCGGATTGCCAGCGAGTGCCCGACCTTGGTCGAATTGGGCACTCCCGAAATTATTCCGGCGCTAGTGCAGCGGGAAGATGGGCTGATCCTGGTCACCGGAGCCACCAGCAGCGGTAAATCCACCACGCTGGCGGCGATGATCGACTTTATCAATCGACATCAGCGCCGCCATATACTGACGCTGGAAGATCCTATTGAGTTTATCCATCACAGCCAGCGTTCGCTGATCCAGCAGCGCGAGTTGGGGCGCGATACGCACAGCTTTGATGAAGCGTTACGGGCGGCGCTGCGTGAAGATCCTGATGTGATCCTGCTGGGGGAACTGCGTGATACCACCACCATCCGCTTGGCACTGACCGCAGCAGAAACCGGCCATCTGGTGCTGGCAACCCTACATACCCGCAGTGCGCCACAGGCGGTAGAACGGCTGGTGGATGTGTTCCCGGCAGAAGAAAAGCCCTATGTCCGCGCACAGTTGGCAAGCAGCCTGCAGGCGGTGATTGCGCAAAAGCTGTTGAGCAAGCCGGGGGGAGGGCGAGTTGCTATTTATGAGATCCTGACCGCCACGGCCGCCGTGAGCAGTATGATCCGCGAAGGTAAAACGCACCAGCTTGCCAGCGTATTGCAAACCGGTGCGCAGTCAGGCATGCAGACCTTTGAACAGGGGTTGCAGCAGCGTATTCAGGCCGGGTTGCTCAGCGGGTCAGCTTAGGTGAGGTGGTTAACCCAGTTGTTGTTCGAACCAGCTTTCCAGAATAACCACGGCGGAAGCAGAGTCGACGCTGCCTTTGTCCAGCGCGCGGAAACCACCGCGATCGAACAGATGGGCGCGAGCCTCAACGGTACTCAGGCGTTCATCATGCAGGGCGATCTGCACGCCAAACCGGCCGTGCAGGCGGTTGGCAAATTTACGTGCGCGTTCGGTGAGTGGTTGTTCGGTGCCGTCCATGTTCAGCGGCAGGCCGACTACCACCAGATCCGGCTGCCACTCTTTCAGCAACCGCTCAATCTTCTGCCAGTCTGGCGTGCCGTCCTGCGCTTTAAAGGCGGCTAACGCCCGAGCCGTGCCGGTAATCTCTTGGCCGATGGCGGCACCGATGCTTTTGGTGCCGAAATCGAAGGCAATAATGGTGCGGCTGGTCATCAGGCGTGTCCTGCTTGGTTGGCAATGCTGCGAATATCGATGCCAAGGCGGTTCGCTGCCTCGCGCCAGCGGCTAGCGATCGGCGTATGGAACAAAATATCGACGTCGGCTTCGGTGGTCAGCCAGGCGTTCTCCAAAACTTCCTGTTCCAGTTGGCCTTCTTCCCAGCCAGCATAACCGAGTGCCACTAATACGTCTTTGGGTTGATCTGGGGTTCCGAGGGTTTCCAGCACGTCTTTGGAGGTGGTGATCATGGTTTGCGGCGATATCTGAATGCTTGAAGCGAATCCTTGACGCGGCGAGTGCAGAATAAAACCACGATCGTCGGCCAATGGTCCACCGGCAAACACTGGTCTATCCAGGTTAATAGCGGGATCGCGCGGTGAAGGCTCGATTTGGAGTTTGCTCAACACCGACTCCACCGTGAACTGCTCCACGGGTTTGTTGATGACTAACCCCATGGCGCCGCTTTCATTATGCTCACAAATGTATATCACCGAACGTTTGAAGCGCGGATCTTGCATCCCAGGCATGGCAATAAGGAAGTGATGCTGTAAATTCATGTCGTTATACAAGGCGTTATCGATTAGAGAATAAACAACCGTCAGTATGCGGTTATACCCGCCATACTTCAAGTTGCGTTATTTGGGGTGGTGGCATGTGAACCCCAAGAGGGTCCTGAGGTTCACGAAGCTTAGGTTAGACAGGCGATGGCTTATTTGGTCGCAAGACGTTTTTCAATGGCGTCCATCAGCATACCGGTGACGGAAACCGGGAAGGCGGCTTCGATTTCACGGGCACAGGTTGGGCTGGTGACGTTGATTTCGGTGAGACGATCGCCGATCACATCCAAGCCAACGAAAATCAGGCCCTTTTCTTTCAGCGTTGGCGCAACCGCACGGGCAATTTTCCAGTCGCTTTCGCTCAGTGGACGAGGCTCACCACGGCCACCGGCCGCCAGATTGCCGCGGGTTTCGCCCTGGGCAGGAATACGCGCCAGGCAGTAAGGCACCGGTTCACCATCCACCACCAGAATACGTTTATCCCCGTCCTTGATGGCTGGCAGGAAGTTTTGCGCCATGCAGAAGCGGCTGCCGTGCTCGGTCAGGGTTTCGATAATCACCGACAGGTTAGGATCGTCCTGCTTCACGCGGAAGATCGAAGCCCCGCCCATGCCGTCTAACGGTTTCAGGATGATGTCGCCATGCTGCTGGTGGAATTTACGGATATGCGCTGCGCTGCGGCTGACCAGCGTATCTGGCGTCAGTTCCGGGAACCAGGCGGTGAACAGTTTCTCGTTACAATCGCGCAGGCTTTGCGGTTTGTTGACCACCAGCGTGCCTTTCACTTCGGCGCGTTCCAAAATGTAGGTGGCGTAGATGTATTCGGTATCGAAAGGCGGATCTTTGCGCATCAGGATCACGTCCAGATCCTGCAACGCCAGATCCTGTTCGGCTGAAAAGCTGAACCAGCTCTCTTTATCTTCTTTTACGCTCAACAGGCGCGTACGGGCGCGGCCATCACCGGCGTGCAGGTAGAGATCGTTCATCTCCATGTAATGCAGTTCCCAACCGCGGCGCTGTGCTTCGAGCAGCATGGCGAAGCTGGTGTCTTTCTTGATATTGATGGAGGTAATAGGGTCCATCACGATGCCGAGCTTAATCATTTTCTCTCCTTACGAGCCGGTATTAACAGGCTCTTAGCCCAGGTCGCCGAAACGGACCTGCAAAGCGGTAATTGCGGTAAGCGCTGTGGTTTCTGTACGCAAAACGCGTGGCCCCAGCAGAATATCAGTAAATCCGTAACCTGTAGTCATGGCGATTTCTTCGGCGGATAGCCCGCCTTCCGGCCCAATCAACAGACGAACGTGGTCCACCGGCAGCGGTAGCGTGTTGATGCTCTGGCTGGCTCGTGGGTGCAGGTTCAGTTTCAGGCTGCCATCCTGCTCGGCGCACCAGGCTTCTAGCTGCATCGCTTCACGGATTTCCGGGATGCGGTTGCGGCCACATTGCTCACAGGCGGCGATGGCAATTTTTTGCCACTGTTGCAGCTTTTTCGCCAAACGTTCGCCGTCCAGCTTAACGCCGCAGCGTTCGGAAAACAGCGGGGTAATCACGTTCACCCCCAGCTCAATGGATTTCTGGATGGTGAACTCCATCTTTTCACCGCGCGAGATCACTTGGCCAAGATGCAGATTGAGTGGCGATTCGCGATCCTCAATCTGCCCGGCGCTGACGCGAACCAGGAGGTTCTTTTTATTCACCTGGGTGATTTCGGCGTCGAACACCTGATTGCTGCCATCGAACAGCTGCAATGTCTGCCCGGCGCTCATACGCAGCACGCGGCCAACGTGGTTGGCGGCATCCTCGCTCAACGCGATTTCGGCATTGGCGCTTAAAAGGTCTGGATGGTAAATGCGGGGTATACGCATAGTGATTATCAGATCCTGGCTCGATGAAACGGCGCTGCCAGCGGGCAGCGCGAAAGCTCTATAGTAGGTCAGCCTTTTCGCTGCTGACAAGCTTGTTGAATATAAGGGTTATGGTTGCCCTGGATCTGTGCGATGCGTGCTTCTCGCGTACATTCCCAGGAGGTTGCCGGGTATTGGCGGTTCCAGGCTTCAAACAGTTGGGTTTGTTGACGCGAGAGCTGTAATTGATAGCGATCGCGCATATAAAAGTAGGTACGGGCAATGGCACCGCGCGCTCGTGCCGGCGGCTCGGCCTGTTTATTTTTGAAATCCACTTTCATTGGGCACTGGCCATACTGGCCTTCACCGCCGCGCCATTGGCTATACATGAAGTTGTTGCGATCGCCATTCACTTCTCCAATAGCGGGTTGCAGGTTATGCAGGTCAGTTTCTATCTGGCGGTAAAGCGGGTCTTTGTTGCAGTTTTTACGCCCGCCGTCTTGCCAGCATTGCAACTGGTGGCCGAACTGCCAGGCCGGGACTACGTGTTCCCATTCAATCCGTTCGGCGCGCTGGGCGCTTTTACGCACCTGATAGCCACAGCTGTTGAGATCGGGAATACCTTTTTTGCCCTGCCAGTCGATCTTGCAGCCACAATAGAAACTGCCGGGGGCATCCTGATTGATCTTGACCGCTGCGGCTTTGGCTTGGGTGAAGTTATTGATTTGCGCCAGCGCGCTGCCTGAGGAAATCAAGACCACCATAAATAAAATTTTGCGAAGCATATTCCAAAAACACCTGAAAGCGGAAAAGCGGGCAGGGTAGCGGAAGTAACCAGTGGGCGCAAATGGTGATAACGGCTTGTTCCTGTAAGGTATCAGATTGTCTATTAACGGTTTTCGTTAAGCAGAGAGCGCAGTTTTTCGCCGCATTGGCGGCAACGATACTCACTCTCGCCGCGTAACACGCGATTATGGCGACGCACGGTTAACTGGTGCTGCTGGCAGGCACACTGATAGGGGAAGGTTTTGCTCTGTACCGAGCTGATTGCAAACTGATGGGTACGGCTGGCGGGCACTTGTAGCACGTTTTCCATCATCCAGCGCCATTCGCGGCCATGCGGTGGCACACGGCCAAACTGGCGAAATACCAGCAGATGGGCCAGTTCATGGGGCACCACTTCGTCGATAAACGGCTGCTGGTTTTCGATCAGCAAGACCGGGTTAAGGCGGATTTCCCAGGCTTGCAGCCAAGCGGTACCCGCGCTGGTGCCGCGTTGCTGGTAGACTATCTTCGGCTCTGGGAATTCGATAGCAAAATGCTGGCATGCCAACTGCAGTTTGGCCCGCAGGCAGCGCATCACTGCTTGTTGCAGCGCAATAGGGATTCTTACTCTGTTCATTGTGGTTAGCTTAAGCAATGGCGTAACGGCTGGCAACAGTAGAACCTGTTAAGCCGTTATTTCCCCACAATGATAACCCGATCGACCCGTGTGGATTGTAATCAATGTGTTAACTGCGGGATAATAAAGCGTGCAGGATGAGTCTGTACCCGCAGTGCTCACCGGATGAAGTCAGAAAAGCGCCCATAGTCATAATTCCCTACGTTAATAAAGGTATAGCGGCGGTTTTGCGATTTGGCGCAATAACTGACTACCTAAAAATACGTAAGGTGTGGGAAGTTTTTTTGACGCAGCGCGCCCGAGTACGCTGAGTGAGTGTGAATTTAACGCAGCTGATGTTGCAAGTGAGAGATTAATGTCGAATAAACCGTTCCATTATCAAGATCCGTTCCCGCTGAACAAAGACGATACCGAATATTATCTGCTAAGCCGTGAGCACGTTTCTGTCGGCGAGTTTGAAGGCCAGGAAATCCTCAAAGTTGCCCCGCAAGCCCTGACCCTCCTCGCCCAGCACGCTTTCCACGACGCTTCGTTTATGCTGCGCCCGGCGCACCAACAGCAGGTAGCGGATATCCTCAGCGATCCCGAAGCCAGTGAAAACGACAAGTACGTTGCGCTGCAATTTTTACGTAACTCAGAGATCGCCGCCAAGGGTATTTTGCCAACCTGTCAGGATACCGGCACCGCGATCATCGTCGGCAAAAAAGGCCAACGCGTTTGGACCGGCGGTGGGGATGAAGAAGCTCTGTCGCGCGGGGTGTATAACACCTTTATCGAAGATAACCTGCGTTATTCGCAAAACGCCGCGTTGGATATGTATAAAGAGGTCAATACCGGCAGCAACCTGCCTGCGCAGATCGATCTCTACAGCGTGGATGGCGAAGAGTATAAATTCCTGTGCATCGCTAAAGGCGGTGGCTCGGCCAATAAGACCTATCTGTATCAGGAAACCAAAGCGCTGCTGTCACCGGGTAAATTGAAAGATTATCTGGTGGATAAAATGCGTACGCTCGGTACCGCCGCTTGCCCGCCGTACCACGTCGCCTTTGTGATCGGCGGTACTTCCGCTGAAGCGACGCTGAAAACCGTGAAACTGGCTTCGACCAAATACTACGATGGCCTGCCAACCGAAGGTAACGAACACGGTCAGGCGTTCCGCGATGTCGCCTTGGAACAGGAACTGCTGAAAGAAGCGCAAAACCTGGGGTTGGGGGCTCAGTTTGGCGGTAAATACTTCGCGCACGACGTGCGTGTGGTGCGTTTGCCGCGCCACGGTGCCTCCTGTCCGGTCGGGATGGGGGTTTCCTGCTCGGCCGATCGCAATATCAAAGGCAAGATCAACCGCGAAGGGATCTGGCTGGAGAAACTGGAGCACAACCCAGGCAAATTTATTCCGCAGGAACTGCGTCAGGCTGGCGAAGGGGAAGCGGTCAAGATCGATCTTAACCGCCCGATGGCCGAGATCCTTAAGCAACTGTCGCAGTATCCGGTTTCTACCCGTCTTTCTCTCAGCGGAACCATCATTGTTGGGCGCGATATTGCGCACGCCAAACTGAAAGAACGCCTGGATCGCGGTGAGGGTTTGCCTCAGTACGTGAAAGATCACCCGATCTACTACGCGGGCCCGGCCAAAACCCCAGAAGGCTACGCTTCCGGTTCGTTGGGGCCAACCACGGCAGGCCGTATGGATTCGTACGTCGATCTTTTGCAGTCGCACGGTGGCAGCATGATCATGCTGGCCAAAGGCAACCGCAGCCAGCAGGTGACTGATGCCTGCCATAAACACGGCGGGTTCTACCTCGGCAGCATCGGCGGCCCTGCGGCAGTTTTGGCGCAGCAGAGCATCAAGAGCCTGGAGTGTGTGGAATATCCTGAACTGGGGATGGAAGCGATCTGGAAGATTGAAGTGGAAGACTTCCCGGCCTTTATCCTGGTGGATGATAAGGGCAATGACTTCTTCCAGAAGATCCAGGAATCACAGTGCACGCGTTGCGTGAAATAACCCGATAGATAGCCGCCCGGTAGCGGGCGGCTTATGGATAAACCCGCAGTTAAACCCCGCCTAAACACCAATCCATCAGCGAATCTGATTCTTCTGTTGCACAATATCTGCCATCACGGCCAGCGCGATCTCCGCCGGAGTTTTACTGCCAAGCGGCAGGCCGATAGGGGCGTGGATACGTGCGAGATCTTGAGTGCTGAACTCAGCAATCTGTTGCAGCCGTTGGCGGCGGCGATCGCTGTTGCGTTGGGACCCCATAGCACCAATGTAAAACGCCGGGGTGTAGATAGCCTCCATCAGCGTTAAATCATCCATGCGCGGATCGTGGGTCAGCGCCACGATCGCCGTATTGGCGTGGCAGCCCCCTTCTTCAATGAATTTTGCCGGAAATTGGCGCAGTAAAGTGATGTGAGGTTTTAGCTGGCTGGCGAAGTTCTCCAGCGCTTCTGGCCGGTTTTCGCATACCAGAACCTCGAAGCCTAATGCGCTGGCAAAATCGGCGCAAAACAGGGCGACGCTGGAAAGCCCGGCAATCAGCAACCTTGGCGCAGCGGCGATATGTAAGGTGATCGTCTGCTGGTCGCGCATGACTTGGGTTGTACTGGCAAAGTGGGTAGTTTCCAAACTGCTACAGGCATCGGGTAAGGCCAGGCGTTTGACCAATGTATGGTGACCGGCCAATGCTTCGGCAATGGTACGCATATAATTGATGCTGGCCGCCCCAGCGGGCAGGTGCTCGATCAAAACGTCCAGAACGCCGCCGCAAGGGAGGGCAACGCTGGGGGCCAGCCCCTCTGCGCCGTAGCGGATCACCTGGCTGGCGGCTTGATATTCACCGGCCGCCAAGCGGCGTAGAAAGTCTTCTTCCACACAACCACCGGACAGTGAACCACAATAATGTCCGTCGCGGGTTGCCACCATCAGCGCTCCGGGGGAGCGTGGGGAGGAGCCGTAGGTGTTCAGTACGGTACACAGCCACACCGGCTGCTGTTCTAGCCAATTTATCGCCTGGCTGACTACGGTGATATCAAGGTGTTGCATGAGTGAATTGACTCGTTGGCTGCCAGCGGTGATGGCAGAAGTTTATGTTCAAATGTTGCGGTTTGAATTTACCCACCTGGATAAAGCGTTCACTACGTTCGGTAGGCATCATCACAATGTCTGTTGCCATCTCGTCTACCTGTTGTTGCGCAAATTACGCTCATAGCAAAGAATTCAAGTGTTTTTTATCTGTAATTTCTTTGAAACCAGTATGTTAATTCTTACATGAAATCGCTTATAAGCATATGCTTATAGCGCCTGCAGCAAGGTTGCTCGCGTTTGCGCAACGAACCTGTTGATAAAAAAAGAATTACCCTTTATCCCCCAGTAACGGTGTTATTAGCCGTATGGGGTGATTGTGGGTACATAAAGATGTGAAGGATATTTTATGAGCAATTTTAACCCGTCGCGGCGCCGCTTTATCAAAGGTGCCGTGATTGCAGGGATATCTGTTTACCTCGCCCCCCTCTACAGCCGTGCTTATGCTGCGCTGTTTGAGCAGAGGATCCTGCAATCGCCCAATTGGGATGCGCATGCCAGACGCATCCGCTACCGTATTGATGGCCGCTCCAAGGTCATGGGGCAGAAAGTGTTTGCCCGCGACATCCGTGCTGTTGATATGCCGCACTGGCCGCAAAAGCAGGCGCATGCCTTTATTCTCAGAGTAACGAAAGCCGATCGCTTGTTTAGCGGCATCGACCTTTCTCTGCTAGGTGACGATCTGCAACCGGATCGCCTGGTAACGGCAGAAGATCTGGCGCGTGACGGCCTGGCTTTCCCAGAATTCTATGGCGACGACATGCTGCTGCCGACGGGGAAAACCCCAGCCTATCTCGGCCAAGCGGTGGCGATCCTGATCTACCATGATTTTGCCCGTTTCCGCTTTGCTAAAGACAAGCTGAAATTCCGCGATGAAGTGCTCCAATATGGCAGTGAAACCGGCCCGTTAGAGCGCGATCCTTGGGGCAGTTTCCGCTATGTGCGCGTTGGTGGAGATAAATCTTCTGATGACGATCGCTTCTCCAGCCTGAAAGACAGCCCGATCTTCCCGTTGGCGATGCGAAGGCACTTGCCTGTGTGGCCGGAAGGGCGCGAGGGCGGCAAACTGGATCAGGAGGGCATGTATTACGCCGGTATGATCGACCAGCAACTGCAAACTCCACCTGCGGACTGGCTGGTCATGTCACGTCGCTATACTACGCAATCTGCTGATACTTCTGCCTTAGAACCAGATAACGCCAATGGTTGGTTTGATACTGCAACCCAAACTCTGCATCTGGTGATCCCGACTCAGTCTCCACAAGAGGTGGCTGAACAAATGCCGCGCATGTTGGCCAAACGCCATCAGCCGGTAAAACAGCTGATCCTGCACCCTTGCTATACCGTCGGTTATGGATCAAAAGATCACTATAACTTCCCGTATTACGGTGCCGTTGCGGCGTTATATGGTGATGGATTGCCGGTACGGCTGGCCAATGACCGCTTCGAGCAGTTCCAGACATCAATTAAGCGTCACGCTTTCGATATGAACTACCGTATTGCGGTAAATAAGCAAACCGGCGTGTTGCAAGCGTTTCAAGGCGCGATGACGGCAGACGGCGGTGGGCGCAGCAACTTTACGCCTTCGGTGGTGATGGTAGCGGCCACGGCGGCACAGTCGATTTACTATTTCCCGAAAAGCGACCTTTCCGCCGTGGGGTTGGCATCGCGCGCCATTGATGCTGGCTCTGCCCGTGGTTATGGTACTCTGCAAAGCATGGCTGCCACCGAAATGATGATCGACGAGCTGGCGGAGGAGTTGAAGTTTGATCCAATCGAGTTCCGTTTGCGCAACGTGCTCAAGTCCGGCATGAAAAATACGCAAGGTGCGATCCCGGCGGGGGCCATTCGTGCCGACGAGGTGCTGGAGAAGGCCGCACAGCATGAAATGTGGCTTAAACGTGCCGAGCGCAAGGTGGAGTTTGAACGGCAAAACCCAGGTAAACGCTACGGCGTAGGCTTTGGCTGCGTTCAAAAAGACTTTGGCACCGGGGCCGAAACCTCCTTTGCCCGGGTGGAACTGAGTGAAGATGGGCGAATCACTCTACACCACAGCGGGGCAGAGATGGGCACCGGTATGTCGACCTCTCAGTCAGTGCTGTGTGCGCAATGGTTGGGTAAACCGGCGGACGAAGCTCATTTCTCGGTGACCGATTGGTCATTACTGCCGATGGTGACCAGCGGCGATCCTTACCTGATGTCGCAGGAAGAGCAGGACAAGCTGCAAACCAACCCCAATTGGACACCCAGCTATTGCTCACCTTCCAGCGCCAGTAACTCCGCTTACTATTTCTCTCACAGTACGCGTGAAGCAGCACGCGTGGTGTTTGAACAAGGCATATGGCCAGCTGCGTTGGCGATCTGGCAATTCGGCATTGGTGGTGGCCAGGCGGCCCCGTTGGTGGTGCGCAAAGAAGACGCTCGCTGGGTTGAAGGGGGGTTAACGGCGGCGGGTATGCAGGTCTTGCCGCTGGAGTTGTTAGCGAAGAAAGCCCACGAGATGGGCGTTCTCACCGGCGCGGTAGTGCATGTGTTCAACCGCTGGCAGTGGGCCGAAGCAGAATTCATGCTGAATAATCAAAGCGAGCGTTTGCCGATCGACGGGCTGGCGGTGCGCATGGGTGGTGGTGAGTTCAAGACTTTGGCGCGTGAGCAGATTTTTTATCCGCCAACCCAGCGTAATAACGCCGCAGTGACCTATTACAGCGCCGTTGGCACGTTGGCGGAAGTGGCCGTGGATATCGCTACCGGCAAGGTTGAACTGTTAAACCACCATTCGATTATGGAGTGCGGCAACCTGATTGTTCCGGAGCTGGTTTCTGGTCAGTTGCAGGGAGGGTTAGCGATGGGGATCGGCCATGCGCTGCATGAGTACCACCCATTATACGAAGACGGGCCGGGTAACGGCACCTGGAACTTTAACCGTTACCATTTACCGCGCGCCAGCGATGTGGCGGTCTGGAAGCAGAGCGGTGACATCCTGCCTGCGTTGTCGGAAACCGATCCACCGAAAGGGATGGCGGAAGTAGTGATGATCCCGGTGGTGGCTGCGCTGGTTAACGCCATTGCCCATGCTACCGGCCATCGTTTCCGTGATTTGCCTGTCCGCGCCGAGAATATTCTTGAGGTATTACCATGAGCATTAAAACCCAGCCCATTACTCTGACCGTTAACGGTAAACAGTTCGGCCCTATCGAAGTGCCGGAAGGGTTGATGATGATCGATTTTCTGCACGAATATCTCGATCTTACCGGTTCGCGCCTCGGTTGTGGCCAAGGGATCTGCCATGCCTGCGTGGCGATCCTCGATCACCCGAGCGGCACCAGCGAAGAGGTTCGCACCTGCATTACCGGCGCGCACTTTTTCAATGGTAAACAAGTGCGAACCGTTGAGGGCCATGCTGCAGTGGATAGTCAAGGGGAAGTGGTTGAACTCTCGCCGATCCAGCAGTCATTCCTTGAGCATTACAGCTTCCAGTGCGGCTATTGCACGCCGGGCTTTGTCAATGCGGCGACCATTTTTGTTGAGCAGCTAAAGCGTGAGCCGATCCAGCGTGAACAGCTGGAAGACGCGATTGCACAGGCTTTGGAGAATCACATTTGCCGCTGCACCGGCTACGTGCGTTATTACGAAGCGGTGCGTGACGTGGTGTTGAAAACGCCTGGTTTGCTTAAGGAGACGGCTTAATGAAAAAGCGCTTTGCACTGTGGATAGTGCTGATTGCGGCGGTGGTGATCGCCGTGTTGTGGTGGCGAGAAAACCGCCGTTATGACGGCCCAGTCCAGCAAGTGACTGCCAGCAGCGAACAGATTGCCCGTGGGCGCTACCTGACTCAGGCTGCCGATTGTGCGGCTTGTCATACCGCTTCTGGCGGCGCGCCACTGGCGGGTGGCTATCCGATGGATACGCCGTTTGGCACGATTTACGGCAGTAACCTGACGCCTTCGGCAGATCACGGCATTGGCCGCTGGACCAAAGATGATTTCTTCCTGGCGCTGACCCAAGGGGTTGCTCCAGGGGGGCGCCATTTGTACCCGGCGATGCCTTATACCTCCTACAAAGGGATGTCGCGCGAAGATGCGGATGCCATTTATGCCTATCTGATGTCGCGTCCTGCGGTAGATGTTGCCACGCCGAAAAACGACATGCCATTCCCGTTCAACCAGCGCATGGCGATGATCGGCTGGAATTTGCTGTTCCGTAACAGCGATCCGTTGCCAGCCAGTTCACGGGGATCCTCTGCCGAATGGCTGCGTGGCCGCTATCTTGCCGATGTGCTGGGCCACTGTGGCGAATGCCATACGCCGCGTGGCGTGTTCGGGCAGATGGAATTGAGCAAGCCGATGCAGGGCGGCGATCTGGGGCGGTTTGTCGCACCGGATCTTACGCCGGAAGGGCTGGCACAGCGCGGCTGGACGCCAGAGGATCTGAGCCGTTTCCTCAGCACTGGCATCGCGCCACAGGGTTCCGCTTTCAGCGAAATGCACACGGTGGTCGCGCTCAGTACCGCTCATTTGACGCCGGAAGATCACCGGGCATTGGCAACCTACCTGATGGGCGACAAGCCACCGCAGGCGGTGGCTGCCAAAACCGGGCAGGGCAACGAAGCCGGGCGTATCACTTATCTTGACCAGTGCTCTGCTTGCCATGAGCGTGATGGTGCGGGCAAACCGCATGTGGCAGTGGCAATGCGCGGTAACGCTACGTTACGCCAGCCAGACGGCAAGAATCTGATCGTTTCGGTGTTGGATGGCTTACCCGCGCAGCAGTTCCCTGGTAACGAAAGCATGCAGCCGATGCCAGGCTTTGCCGATCGGTTGGATGATGCGCAAATTGCCGAGCTGGTCAATTATCTGCGAGTAACCTGGGGAGGTTTACCGGGGGATATCACCGCCGAACAGGTGAAGGCACTGCGTAAAGCGCATTAATGACGCGCTATCGCGGTTAAGAAACAGGCTCGCGGGTGCGAGCCTCAGATGGCTGACAAAGCCCGTTATTAGGGAGAGCGTGCCGAAGGGGGCGTAGCGGCGCAAGCCGCCGGAGCGCCCCTTGGTGCGCTAGGCCCGAGTATCTCGGGTTAAAAAGCAATCTCAACGAGCGGCTGTGTTTGCTGCCCGCTGGCTACGCTGTTTGATCGCGTAACCGATACCAAGAATGGCAACCCAAGCCGGAATCAGCAGGACGGAAATCTGGATGCCCGGTGTAAAGTACATGATCACCAGAATCCCAGACAAAAACGCCAGACATAGATAGTTGCTGAACGGATACCAGAAGGCCTTGAACTTCGGCTGCACACCCTCGCGATTTTTGGCCGCACGGAATTTCAGGTGCGCCAGGCTGATCATCGCCCAGTTGATCACCAGAGCAGAAACCACCAGAGCCATCAGCAGTTCGAAAGCACGGCCTGGCATCAGGTAGTTAATCAGCACGCACAGCGCGGTTGCCAGTGAAGAAAGACCGATGGCAATGACGGGAACGCCGCGACGATCCACTTTCAGTAAGGCTTTCGGGCCATTGCCTTGTTTTGCCAAGCCGTACAGCATGCGGCTGTTGCAGTAGACGCAGCTGTTATACACCGACAGTGCCGCTGTCAGCACCACGATGTTCAGCACGGTGGCCACCAGGTTGCTGTTCAGCGCGTGGAAGATCAGTACAAACGGGCTGCCGCCTTCTACCACTTTGCCCCAGGGGTAAAGTGACAGCAGAATGGTCAGTGAACCGATATAGAACAGCAGGATACGGTAGATCACCTGATTGGTGGCTTTTGGGATGCTGGTCTCTGGGTTATCGGCTTCGGCAGCGGTGATACCCACCAGTTCCAATCCACCGAAGGAGAACATGATCACCGCCATCGCCATCAGCAGCCCCATGGTGCCGTTCGGGAAGAATCCACCTTGCGCCCACAGGTTGGTGATGGTGGCTTCCGGGCCGCCCATACCGCTGAACAGCAGGTAGGCACCAAAGACGATCATGCCGATAATCGCCACCACTTTGATAATGGCGAACCAGAATTCCATTTCGCCATACACTTTCACGTTGGACAGGTTAATGGCGTTGATGGCGAGGAAGAACACCGCAGCGGAGACCCAGGTTGGGATTTCTGGCCACCAGTACTGCACGTAGATACCGACGGCGGTCAGTTCTGCCATCGCTACCAGCACATACAGCACCCAATAGTTCCAGCCTGACGCGAAGCCAGCAAAACTTCCCCAGTACTTATAGGCAAAGTGGCTGAAGGAGCCGGCAACCGGCTCTTCCACGACCATTTCACCCAACTGACGCATGATCAGGAAGGCAATAAAACCGCCAATCGCATAGCCAAGAATGACCGATGGACCGGCCATTTTTATTGTTTGAGCGATACCGAGGAATAATCCGGTACCGATAGCGCCACCTAAGGCAATGAGCTGAATATGGCGGTTTTTCAAGCCACGTTTCAGCTGATCGCCATGTTGTTGATCATCCATCAATAAACCCTCTGTTGTTGCATAACTCTCACAGCTGTAAAGCAATGATTACGATGTGTGTTATTTTTTGTTTACGGTGGTATCGCGATTAATTCCACGGAACCGCTACCGTTTGGCAAAGAATAATGATAAGCGACAAGCTTTGCACCTGCTTTGTTGTGTGAGTGATGAAGATTGCAGCAGTTTAGGCAACAAAATGCGGGCTGTGTGACGAAGGAGGGGGTTTCGTGCGTGAAGTAAGCAATAAATCACATAAAGCGCAAAAAATAGTCATTTTGCTTGTTGAAATAATGGACGCTCAACCGCGTTTGTTGTGGCTGAAATCAGTCACGCCCCGCAGTTTAATCATCGCCTAATCGTGGCCGATGATCACCTAACCAGAGGTTTCACAAACGTTAAATTCGCCATCTACCTCGTAAATGGTATTACCAAGATTGCGTTATCAGCTTGCAGCAGCCTGGGGCCTGAGTTGTTAAAATGTGCGGGAAACCATGATTTCAATCAAGGCCTATATGGACAGCAGGTGAATACTTTGTTACTTTACCGTCACGTTTTTGAAATTGGTATTACCAATTGACTACGCGCCATTCGCAGAGAAGAAATCACTCATGGCCTACAGCAAAATCCGCCAACCCAAGTTGTCAGACGTCATCGAGCAGCAGCTTGAATATCTGATCCTCGAGGGCACGCTACGTCCAGGCGAAAAATTGCCTCCAGAGCGCGAACTGGCGAAACAATTTGATGTTTCCCGCCCTTCTCTGAGAGAGGCAATCCAGCGCCTTGAAGCCAAAGGACTGCTCCTGCGCCGTCAGGGCGGTGGCACCTTTGTACAAACTAATTTGTGGCAGAGCTTCAGCGATCCGCTGGCTGAACTGTTGGCTAACCATCCCGAATCACAATTCGATCTGCTCGAAACCCGTCATGCTCTCGAAGGTATTGCTGCCTATTACGCAGCGCTGCGCGGCACCGACGAAGATCTGGCGCGCATCCGCGATTGCCACCATGTGATTCAGCAGGCTCAGGATAGCGGCGATCTCGACGCCGAAGCCGATGCGGTGATGCAGTATCAAATCGCCGTCACCGAAGCTGCCCATAACGTTGTGTTACTGCACCTGCTGCGCTGCATGGGGCCGATGCTGGAACAGAACGTCCGTCAGAACTTTGAATTGCTCTACTCGCGCCGTGAAATGTTGGCAAAGGTGAGCAGCCATCGCGCCGGGATTTTTGAGGCGATTGTGGCACGCGAGCCGGAAAAGGCCCGTGAAGCCTCGCATCGCCATTTGGCGTTTATCGAGGAAATTTTGCTGGATCTCAGCAGAGAACATACCCGGCGCGATAGATCGCTTCGGCGACTCCAGCAACGCAAGGATTAAGAGCGGCTCTCGGCAGGGTACACCAGCCTGTAGAGATAACGCTCGCAGTGCTTAATTAAGTACTTAAGCGGCAACTAAACTGATGAGCCTGTCTTCGTGTGTTTTGCTTCAGAATGCAGGAAGACAGGCTCCAAACAAACCATTAGACAGATAAGGAATACCACCATGTCAGAACGTTTAAACAATGACGTGGATCCGATCGAAACCCGCGACTGGCTGCAGGCGATCGAATCGGTCATCCGTGAAGAGGGTGTTGAGCGAGCTCAGTTTCTGATTGATCAGGTTCTGGGAGAAGCTCGCAAAGGCGGTGTTAAGGTTGCAGCAGGATCGGCAGCTAACCACTACGTCAACACCATCGCGGTAGAAGACGAACCTGAATACCCAGGTAATCTGGATCTGGAACGCCGCATTCGTTCAGCGATCCGCTGGAACGCCGTGATGACCGTGCTGCGTGCGTCCAAAAAAGATCTGGATCTGGGCGGCCACATGGCTTCTTTCCAGTCTTCCGCGACCTTCTATGAAGTCTGCTTTAACCACTTCTTCCGTGCGCGCAACGAGAAAGACGGCGGCGATCTGGTGTATTTCCAGGGCCACATCTCTCCGGGCGTTTATGCACGTGCCTTCCTTGAAGGCCGCCTGACCGAAGAACAAATGAATAACTTCCGCCAGGAAGTTCACGGCAAAGGCCTGTCTTCTTACCCGCATCCAAAACTGATGCCGGAATTCTGGCAGTTCCCGACCGTTTCCATGGGCCTGGGCCCAATCAGCGCCATCTATCAGGCTAAATTCCTGAAATATCTGGAACACCGTGGCCTGAAAGACACTTCTGGCCAGACCGTGTATGCCTTCCTGGGCGACGGCGAGATGGACGAACCGGAATCCAAAGGGGCGATTACCATCGCTACCCGCGAGAAGTTGGACAACCTGGTGTTCGTCATCAACTGTAACCTGCAACGCCTGGACGGCCCGGTTACCGGTAATGGCAAGATCATCAACGAGCTGGAAGGCATCTTCGCCGGTGCTGGTTGGCAGGTGCTGAAAGTGATCTGGGGTGGCCGTTGGGATGAACTGCTGCGTAAAGACACCAGCGGTAAGCTGGTGCAGTTGATGGGCGAAACGCTGGACGGCGACTATCAGACCTTCAAGTCTAAAGACGGCGCTTACGTGCGTGAGCACTTCTTCGGCCGTTACCCGGAAACCGCCGCGTTGGTGAAAGACATGACCGACGACGAAATCTGGGCGCTGAACCGTGGTGGTCACGATCCGAAGAAAGTCTATGCCGCACTGAAAAAAGCCCAGGAAACCAAAGGCAAAGCCACCGTGATCCTGGCCCATACCATCAAAGGTTATGGCATGGGTGAAACGGCGGAAGGTAAAAACATCGCTCACCAGGTGAAGAAAATGAACATGGAAGGGGTTCACCACTTCCGCGATCGTTTCAATGTGCCGGTTGCCGATGCGGATATCGAAAAGCTGCCACTGATTACCTTCGATAAAGATTCTGAAGAGTCCAAATACCTGCACGAACGTCGTCAGGCGCTGCATGGCTATGTGCCAACCCGCTTGCCTGCGTTCACCCAGAAGCTGGAAATGCCCGCGCTGGCAGACTTCAACTCCCTGTTAGAAGAGCAGAATAAAGAAATCTCTACCACCATCGCCTTCGTGCGTGCCCTCAACGTGATGCTGAAGAACCCGTCGATCAAAGATCGCTTGGTGCCAATCATTGCCGACGAAGCGCGTACCTTCGGGATGGAAGGTCTGTTCCGTCAGATCGGTATCTACAGCCCGAATGGCCAGCAGTACACCCCGCAGGACCGTGAGCAGGTGGCGTACTACAAAGAAGACGAAAAAGGCCAGATCCTGCAGGAAGGGATCAACGAACTGGGCGCAGCTTCTTCATGGCTGGCCGCAGCGACTTCCTACAGCACCAACGATCTGCCAATGATCCCGTTCTACATCTACTACTCGATGTTCGGGTTCCAGCGCATCGGTGACCTGTGCTGGTTGGCCGGTGACCAACAGGCGCGTGGCTTCCTGATCGGCGGGACTTCAGGCCGTACTACCCTGAACGGCGAAGGTTTGCAGCACGAAGATGGCCACAGCCACATTCAGTCGCTGACTATCCCTAACTGCATCTCTTACGATCCGGCTTACGCGTATGAAGTGGCGGTGATCATGCATGACGGCCTGGTACGTATGTACGGCGATGCGCAGGAAAACGTCTACTACTACCTGACTACGCTGAACGAAAACTACCATATGCCTGCGATGCCACAGGGCGCAGAAGAGGGTATCCGTAAGGGTATCTACAAGCTGGAAACGCTGGCTGGCAGCAAAGGTAAAGTACAGTTGCTGGGCTCTGGCTCGATCCTGCGTCACGTGCGTGAAGCCGCACAGATCCTGGCGAAAGACTACGGCGTGGGTTCTGACACCTACAGCGTAACCTCCTTCACTGAGCTGGCGCGTGATGGTCAGGACTGTGAGCGTTGGAACATGCTGCACCCAACCGAAACCCCACGCGTACCTTACATCGCCCAGGTGATGAACGATGCGCCGGCGGTGGCGTCTACCGATTACATGAAACTGTTCGCAGAACAGGTTCGTACTTACGTTCCTGCCAGCGATTATCGCGTACTGGGTACAGACGGTTTCGGTCGTTCTGACAGCCGTGAAAATCTGCGTCACCACTTTGAAGTTGATGCTTCTTACGTGGTGGTTGCTGCACTGGGTGAACTGGCCAAACGCGGTGAGATTGAAGCTTCTGTGGTAGCTGATGCGATTAAGAAATTCGGCATCAACCCAGAAAAAGTCAACCCACGTCTGGCATAAGAGGTAAATAGAATGTCTATCGAAATCAAAGTGCCGGACATCGGTGCAGACGAAGTTGAAATCACCGAGATCCTGGTGAAGGTCGGCGATAAAGTGGCCGTTGAGCAATCGCTGATCACCGTGGAAGGTGACAAAGCCTCCATGGAAGTGCCATCCCCGCAGGCGGGCGTGGTGAAAGAGATCAAAGTTGCCGTGGGTGACAAAACCGAAACCGGCAAGCTGCTGATGATTTTTGAAGCAGAAGGTGCAGCAGCACCTGCGGCCAAGGCGGAAGAAAAACCCGCTGCGGCTCCGGTAGCCGCTGCCGCCAGCGCAGCCAAAGAGGTTGAAGTTCCAGACATCGGCGCTGACGAAGTTGAAGTCACCGAGATCCTGGTGAAAGTGGGCGATACCGTTGCTGCTGAGCAGTCGCTGATCACCGTAGAAGGCGATAAAGCTTCTATGGAAGTGCCAGCTCCGTTTGCAGGCACCGTGAAAGAGATCAAAATCAGCACTGGCGCTAAAGTGAAAACCGGCTCGCTGATTATGGTGTTCGAAGTGGCTGGCTCCGGCCCAGCAGCTGCGGCAGCACCAGCAGCGCCTGTGGCTGCAGCTGCGGCCACTAGCGCAGTTAAAAACGTTGAAGTACCCGATATCGGCAGTGACGAAGTCGAAGTGACCGAAGTAATGGTGAAGGTAGGCGATAAAGTTGCCGCTGAGCAGTCACTGATCACCGTTGAAGGTGATAAAGCTTCGATGGAAGTCCCAGCTCCGTTCGCTGGCACCGTGAAAGAGATCAAAATCAGCACTGGCGCTAAAGTGAAAACTGGCTCGCTGATTATGGTGTTCGAAGTGGAAGGTGCCGCACCTGCCGCTGCTCCAGCTCAAAAAGCAGAAGCTGCACCGGCTCCGGCCAAGCAGGAAGCACCAGCCGTAGCTCCGGCTGCTGCCGCAGGCAAGAACGAGTTCGCTGAGAACGATGCTTACGTTCACGCAACACCGGTCATCCGACGCTTGGCGCGCGAATTCGGCGTAAACCTGGCGAAAGTGAAAGGTACCGGTCGTAAAGGCCGTATCCTGCGCGAAGACGTTCAGGCTTATGTGAAAGACGCAGTGAAACGCGCTGAAGCCGCTCCAGCAGCAACCGGCGGCGGCTTGCCAGGCATGCTGCCATGGCCGAAGGTGGATTTCAGCAAGTTTGGTGAGATCGAAGAAGTTGAACTGGGCCGCATCCAGAAAATCTCGGGCGCCAACCTGAGCCGTAACTGGGTGATGATCCCGCACGTGACTCACTTCGACAAAACCGATATCACCGATCTGGAAGCGTTCCGCAAGCAGCAGAACGAAGAAGCCGCCAAGCGTAAGCTGGACGTGAAGTTCACCCCGGTGGTGTTCATCATGAAAGCCGTTGCAGCCGCTTTGGAGCAGATGCCGCGTTTCAACAGCTCGCTGTCCGAAGATGCTCAGAAGCTGACGCTGAAAAAATACATCAACATCGGTGTGGCGGTTGATACGCCAAATGGTCTGGTGGTTCCGGTGTTCAAAGATGTGAATAAGAAAAGCATCACAGAGCTGTCCCGCGAACTGATGACGATCTCCAAAAAAGCGCGTGACGGCAAGCTGACCGCAGGCGAAATGCAGGGCGGTTGCTTCACCATCTCCAGCCTGGGCGGGATCGGGACAACCCACTTTGCGCCAATCGTTAACGCACCGGAAGTGGCGATCTTGGGCGTTTCCAAGTCTGCTATCGAGCCGGTCTGGAACGGTAAAGAGTTCACGCCGCGTCTGATGATGCCGATGTCGCTCTCCTTCGACCACCGTGTGATTGATGGTGCTGATGGTGCGCGCTTTATCACCATTATCAACAATATGCTGGCTGACATTCGCCGTCTGGTGATGTAATTGTGTAGGGGCGCTCTGGTAGCGCCCCTGCCGATCCTACTACCGGTTTTGTCGGGTTGTTGCACGACTCGACAGAATTGTTGGGACACGGGTCACCCGAACATGCTTTGCAGACTATTAACAATTCTGTAAACTGCTCGCGGTGTAAGCGTCCCGGTGGATGAAGGGCGTTATGAGATTGATTAATAATATACCCAATGGATTTCACGTTGCAGCTAGGCGGCAAGTTCGTGAATCCCTAGGAGCTTACACAAGTGAGTGACTGGGGTGAGCGAATGAAGCCAACAACGCTGCAAGGTGAAAGACGAAGGGTATAAAAATGACGTCTGACCCGCCGGACAAACAATTAAGAGGTCATGATGAGTACTGAAATTAAAACTCAGGTCGTGGTACTTGGGGCGGGCCCGGCAGGTTACTCTGCTGCCTTTCGTTGCGCTGACTTAGGTCTTGAAACCGTTCTGGTAGAGCGTTATGCCACTTTGGGTGGAGTTTGCCTGAACGTGGGTTGTATCCCTTCCAAAGCACTTCTGCACGTTGCTAAAGTGATCGAAGAAGCCAAAGCGCTGGCTGAGCACGGCATCGTTTTCGGTGAACCGAAAACTGACATCGACAAAGTGCGTATCTGGAAAGAAAAAGTCATCAATCAACTGACCGGCGGTCTGGCTGGGATGGCTAAAGGCCGTAAAGTGAAAGTGGTCAATGGCCAAGGTAAATTCACTGGCGCTAATACTCTGGTTGTTGAAGGCGAAAATGGGGCGACTACCATTAACTTCGACAACGCTATCATTGCTGCGGGCTCCCGCCCGATCCAATTGCCATTTATTCCTCATGAAGATCCGCGCGTGTGGGACTCCACCGACGCACTGGCGCTGAAAACCGTTCCAGAGCGTATGCTGGTGATGGGCGGCGGTATTATCGGCCTGGAAATGGGTACCGTATACCATGCGCTGGGTTCCAAGATCGATGTGGTTGAAATGGCCGATCAGGTGATTCCAGCCGCTGATAAAGACGTGGTGAAAGTCTTCACCAAGCGCATCAGCAAGCAGTTCAACCTGATGCTGGAAACCAAAGTGACGGCGGTAGAGGCCAAAGAAGACGGCATCTATGTCACGATGGAAGGCAAAAAAGCTCCGGCAGAACCACAGCGTTATGACGCCGTGCTGGTGGCGATTGGCCGTGTGCCAAATGGCAAACTGCTGGATGCAGGCAAAGCCGGTGTGGAAGTTGACGAGCGTGGCTTTATCCATGTCGACAAGCAGCTGCGTACCAACATGTCCCACATCTTTGCTATCGGCGATATCGTCGGCCAGCCAATGCTGGCGCACAAAGGTGTGCATGAAGGCCACGTTGCGGCTGAAGTTATCGCTGGCATGAAGCATTACTTCGATCCGAAAGTCATCCCGTCCATTGCTTACACCGAGCCAGAAGTGGCATGGGTTGGCTTGACAGAGAAAGAAGCGAAAGAGAAAGGCATCAGCTACGAAACCTCCACCTTCCCGTGGGCGGCTTCCGGCCGTGCTATCGCTTCTGATTGTGCAGACGGTATGACCAAACTGATCTTCGACAAAGAAACTCACCGTATCATCGGTGGCGCGATTGTCGGCACCAACGGCGGCGAACTGCTGGGTGAGATCGGCTTGGCAATCGAGATGGGTTGTGACGCGGAGGATATCGCTCTGACTATCCATGCTCACCCAACGCTGCATGAATCAGTCGGCCTGGCCGCTGAGATCTATGAAGGCAGCATCACCGATCTGCCAAACCCGAAAGCCAAGAAGAAGTAATTCTTCCGGTTTTAAGGGTTGATAAGCGGCTCCTGAAAAGGGGCCGTTTTTATTGGACGCAATAAAAAGGCCGCTTTGAAAAGCGGCCAGTAGCTTACTTGTTCTGGATTATGACGTTGAAGTTGAGATGGTTGCCGGAAACTGACCAGCCGCCATTACTGACCCCAAACGCTGAACCCAGTACAATGAGCAGGATAAAGAAAGAACTCCTTTTCATTGCGCGTTCCTTGTGGAACCACGACCACCGCGACTTCACCGGGAAAGCCCCGGTGGAACAAGCGTTCGGTAGCGCTTGTGTCGCAGTCGTTGTAGTACTGTTCTCAAGCCCGATGACCGGCTGCTAAACCGGCAGAACAGACCCAAAATCAGAGTACATAAAAAAGAGTTGTTTTACATCCTGATGGTTGATTTTTTGACCTGATTTACGCACAATGTTTCTGCTCGGTAGCGCTTGTATCGTTTCTGACGATGTAAAAAATCCGTTCGGTGCCTGCTAACACCGTATGGATACAAAAGAACCGTCGTAATTGGCGGTTTTTTTGTATCTGCTGCTCGCAAATCTCCCCTCGACACAATCAATAACCATTGTAAAAGTATGGATGTTGTGTTGTTCTCATCTGGCTGAGCTTTTGGACCGTAACTAACGTCCCGCCTGCGTTGCAGCCGATTACGCTGCGCTGAACGATTCAGCAAAGATTTAATGTTGCTTTTATGTGAACGAATTAACAAGCGTTTCAGATCCTGATATGCTGGCTGAGCGGAACCGGGCACTGTACCTTACAGTCCAGGATATCGACAGCAGTGCCCCGTCAGGATTATGCCTTTCATATTTGAAGCCAAAACAGCGCAACTCGAACGATGAAAGGTATAAAACGCCAGGCACCATAAATGACAATGAGAGCGAGGAGAAAGTCGTGCTAGAAGAATACCGTAAGCACGTGGCCGAGCGTGCTGCAGAGGGCATCGTCCCTAAGCCATTAGATGCGACACAAATGGCAGCGCTGGTTGAATCATTAAAAAATCCGCCAAAAGGCGAAGAAGAATTTCTGTTAGACCTGCTGATTAACCGTGTACCACCTGGCGTCGACGAAGCCGCCTATGTCAAAGCAGGTTTCCTGGCTGCCATCGCCAAAGGCGAAGCCACATCCCCCTTGGTTACCCCCGAAAAAGCCGTTGAACTGTTAGGCACTATGCAGGGCGGCTATAACATTCATCCGCTGATTGACGCACTGGATAACGCCAAACTGGCACCGATTGCTGCCAAAGCGTTGTCCCACACGCTGTTAATGTTTGATAACTTCTACGACGTAGAAGAGAAAGCCAAAGCAGGTAATCCGCACGCCAAGCAGATCATGCAGTCTTGGGCCGATGCCGAATGGTATCTGTCACGTTCGCCGCTGGCAGAAAAGATCACCGTTACCGTGTTCAAAGTTACCGGTGAAACCAACACCGATGATCTGTCCCCGGCGCAGGATGCTTGGTCACGCCCGGATATCCCGCTGCACGCTTTGGCGATGCTGAAGAATGAACGTGACGGCATTACTCCCGATCAGCCGGGTAACGTTGGCCCGATCAAGCAGATCGAGCAGTTGAACAAAAAAGGCTTCCCGTTGGCCTACGTCGGTGACGTGGTAGGCACCGGTTCTTCACGTAAATCCGCTACCAACTCGGTGCTGTGGTTTATGGGTGACGACATCCCTCACGTGCCGAACAAGCGCGCTGGTGGTGTGGTACTGGGCGGCAAAATTGCGCCAATCTTCTTCAACACCATGGAAGATGCCGGTGCATTGCCGATCGAAGTGGACGTGTCCAATCTGAATATGGGCGATGTGATTGACATCTTCCCATACAAAGGTGAAGTGCGTAATCATCAAACCGGCGCACTGCTGGCCAGCTTCGAACTGAAAACCGACGTGCTGCTGGATGAAGTTCGCGCCGGTGGCCGTATTCCGCTGATTATCGGCCGTGGCCTGACCACCAAAGCGCGTGAAGCGCTGGGCTTGCCGCACAGTGAAGTGTTCCGTATTGCTAAGCCGGTTGCAGCAAGCAACAAAGGCTTCTCGCTGGCGCAGAAAATGGTCGGCCGTGCATGCGGCGTGGCGGGCGTGCGTCCTGGTGAATACTGTGAGCCGAAGATGACTTCCGTAGGTTCACAGGATACCACTGGCCCGATGACCCGTGATGAGCTGAAAGACCTGGCTTGCCTGGGCTTCTCTGCCGATTTGGTGATGCAGTCATTCTGCCATACTGCCGCTTATCCTAAGCCGGTTGACGTGACCACGCACCACACTTTGCCGGACTTTATCATGAACCGCGGCGGCGTTTCGCTGCGCCCTGGTGATGGTGTGATCCACTCCTGGCTGAACCGTATGTTACTGCCGGATACCGTTGGTACCGGTGGCGATTCCCACACCCGCTTCCCGATCGGCATTTCCTTCCCGGCCGGTTCTGGTCTGGTAGCCTTTGCTGCCGCGACCGGCGTGATGCCGCTGGATATGCCTGAGTCGGTGCTGGTGCGCTTCAAAGGCAAAATGCAGCCGGGTATCACCCTGCGTGATTTGGTGCATGCGATCCCTTACTACGCGATCCAGCAGGGCCTGTTGACCGTAGAGAAGAAGGGCAAGAAGAACATCTTCTCTGGCCGCATTCTGGAGATCGAAGGTCTGCCGGAACTGAAGGTCGAGCAGGCGTTTGAACTGACCGATGCCTCGGCAGAACGTTCCGCTGCCGGTTGCACCATCAAGCTGGATAAGGCACCGATTGCCGAATATCTGAGCTCTAACATCGTGCTGCTGAAGTGGATGATCTCCGAAGGTTACGGCGATCGCCGTACGCTGGAACGCCGTATTCAGGGGATGGAAAAATGGCTGGCGGATCCGCAGTTGCTGGAAGGCGACGCGGATGCAGAATACGCGGCAGTGATCGAAATCGATCTGGCCGATATCAAGCAGCCAATCCTCTGTGCGCCGAACGATCCAGACGACGCGCGCCTGCTGTCCGACGTGGCCAACAGCAAGATCGATGAAGTGTTTATCGGTTCCTGCATGACCAACATCGGCCACTTCCGCGCGGCGGGTAAACTGTTGGATCAGCATAAAGGCCAACTGCCAACTCGTCTGTGGGTGGCTCCGCCAACCAAGATGGATGCGGCTCAACTGACCGAAGAGGGCTACTACAGCGTCTTTGGCAAGAGCGGGGCGCGTATCGAGATCCCTGGCTGTTCACTGTGCATGGGTAACCAGGCACGCGTGGCCGACGGTGCAACCGTGGTCTCCACCTCGACGCGTAACTTCCCGAACCGCTTGGGGAATGGTGCTAACGTTTATCTGGCTTCTGCGGAGTTGGCGGCAGTGGCATCGCTGCTGGGCCGTTTGCCAACCCCGGATGAATACCAGACTTACATGGCGCAGGTTGATAAAACGGCAGCGGATACCTATCGCTACCTGAATTTCGATCAACTGAGCCAGTACACTGAAAAAGCTGACGGTGTGATTTTCCAGACCGCAGTTTAATTCGCTAAGCTGTTGCAATACTAGCGGGGGCCTTTGGGTCCCCGTTTTTTATTGGCTTTCTGTTTGATGGTTTTTAACCAAGTGCTTAATGTGGAAAATTATCTCATTAAGCCGTTTCTTGTATATATATTTTTTAAGGGGTAATCTCTTTATCTTGAAATCATTTTCAGTGCGGCAGAGTAGCTGCCATAAAGATAAGGACTCTGGTTTATATTTTATGAAAAAGATAATATTGATTTTATTTATGTCACTTTCCTTACTCAATGGGTGTAATGATTCACAAATAGCATCCACTGCACCGACAAGCAATGCCATTATCTTGGGTATTGATCAACCTGACGTTTATGGTCCGTTGTTATCAGGTAAACGGGTGGGGTTGATGGTTAATCAAAGTTCTATTGATTCAACAGGGCAGCATGCGATCGAGAAATTAATAGCGCTACAGGCTAAATATAATTTTACCGTCACCACGCTTTTCTCAGTGGAACATGGGTTACGAGGTAATGAAGAAGCGGGATTTGGCGATAAAGATTATATTGACCCTGCGACTGGCTTGCAGGTCTGGTCACTGTATGGCAATGATGCGAATGGTAAACGGTTGGCACACCCTTCCGAAGAAAAATTAGCTAATGTCGATGTGGTTATTTTTGATCTCCAGGATGTTGGGGTACGATTTTTCACCTATACCATCTCGATGCATTGGATGATGGAAAGTATTCAGGCTTATGGCAAAGAGTTTATGGTGTTTGATCGCCCCAATCCTAATGGTGACTCTATTTATGGTCCGTTACTGGAACAAGAGAATGTCTCTAATATCGGTATTGCCCCGGTTCCTATGGCTCATGGTTTGACTTCAGGTGAATTCGCTCAGATGATTGCCGGTCAGGGGTGGCTGAACGGCATCGACAATGCGGATAACCGTTGGGACTTGTTTGGGCTGCCGGAGTACCGTCTTCCTACCGACAAACTGCATGTGATTGCCATGAAAAATTATACTCATGCCACTCCCTATTCATTGCCTAAATCTCCGTCACCTAATTTAAGAACTGACACGGCTATCCGTATGTATCCCTCATTGGCGCTGTTTGAATCCACCAGTGTGAATATGGGGCGTGGTTCTGACTATCCACATGAACAGACAGGGTATCCTGATAGCCAATTTTATATCAATACTGAGTACCAGATTGACCCAGGGCTGACAGCATTTGGTTGGCCACAGGGTGGGCAATATGTTTGGGGGCAGAGCTACCGCCAAGAAGTAACAGGGATTTCCCCCCAGCAGAGAAAACCCTCAATTCAGCCATTTGTGCAATGGTGGTTCAACATGGAGAAATATGGCTACAAAACCTATGTGAGCTATGAGCAGGAGAGCCAATATCTGCAAAATGCGGATCGTTACTATGTGATACGCCCTGCATGGTTGGCAAAACTGGTGGGGAGTAAATCATTTCTGGAGGAGTTAAAAGACGCCAGTGAGAATAACCTAACGGAAGAAGAGACTATCCAACAAATAGAAGCTGGCTGGCAATCAGGTTTACAGGCTTATAAAGTTATGCGCCAGAAATATAATTTATATCAAGATACGATTTAATTTTTGGTAATTGGCCTTCAGTTTTCCGTGCTTATCTCCCATCATAGGGGCTGCTTTAGCCCCTATATATACCCGTCATACTTCAAGTCGCTTGGGTGTTGGCT
>JBAQHZ010000327.1:0-2464 GCA_049288585.1 Chania sp. | reverse complement strand
CCATCAGGATTTGCTTGAGTTCAGCAATCAACGGATAACGCGGGTTGGCACCGGTACATTGGTCATCAAACGCATCTTCAGACAGTTTGTCGACTTTCGCCAGGAAGTCCGCTTCCAGCACGCCAGCTTCACGGATAGAAGCAGGGATGCCCAGTTCCGCTTTGATCTCGTCCAGCCATTTCAGCAGTTTCTCGATCTTCTGCGCAGTACGGTCACCCGCAGCGCTCAGGCCAAGGTGATCGGCAATCTCAGCGTAGCGACGACGCGCCTGTGGGCGGTCATACTGGCTGAATGCGGTCTGCTTAGTCGGGTTATCGTTAGCGTTATAACGGATAACGTTCGAAATCAGCATGGCGTTGGCCAAACCGTGCGGAATGTGGAACTCAGAACCCAGTTTGTGGGCCATTGAGTGACACACACCCAGGAAGGCGTTAGCAAACGCAATACCGGCGATGGTAGCGGCGTTGTGCACACGTTCACGTGCTACCGGGTTCTTCGCGCCTTCTTTATAGCTGGCTGGCAGATATTCTTTCAGCAGCTTCAGGGCTTGCAGCGCCTGGCCGTCTGAATATTCGTTGGCCAGTACAGAAACATAAGCTTCCAGGGCGTGAGTGACCGCATCCAGGCCGCCGAAGGCGCACAGGGATTTAGGCATGTTCATCACCAGGTTGGCATCGACAATCGCCATATCCGGGGTCAGCGCATAATCTGCCAGTGGATATTTCTGACCAGTGGCATCGTCGGTCACAACCGCGAAAGGCGTGACTTCTGAACCGGTACCTGAAGTGGTGGTGACGGCGATCATCTTCGCTTTCACGCCCATTTTCGGGAACTTGTAGATACGCTTACGGATATCCATAAAGCGCAGCGCCAGGTCTTCGAAGTGAGTTTCAGGATGTTCGTACAGCACCCACATGATTTTTGCTGCGTCCATCGGTGAACCGCCACCCAGCGCGATGATCACGTCTGGTTTGAAGGAGTTCATCTGCTCAGCACCTTTACGCACGATGCTCAATGTTGGGTCAGCTTCTACTTCAAAGAACACTTCCGTTTCAATACCGTGCGATTTCAGAACCTTGGTGATCTGATCGGCATAACCGTTATTGAACAGGTAGCGGTCGGTAACGATAAAGGCGCGTTTTGCCCCATCGCTAGCCACTTCATCCAGCGCGATAGGCAGTGAGCCACGGCGGAAGTAGATTGATTTAGGAAGTTTGTGCCACAACATGTTTTCTGCTCGCTTCGCTACAGTTTTCTTGTTGATCAGATGTTTTGGACCGACGTTTTCAGAGATGGAGTTACCCCCCCAAGAACCACAGCCCAGCGTCAGCGATGGCGCGAGTTTAAAGTTGTACAGGTCACCGATACCACCCTGAGAGGCCGGGGTGTTGATCAGGATACGTGCGGTTTTCATCTTGTCGCCAAAATACTCAACGCGCGCAGTCTGGTTGTCTTGATCGGTGTACAGGCAAGAGGTGTGACCGATACCGCCCATGGCGACCAGTTTTTCGGCTTTGCTGACGGCATCTTCGAAGTCTTTGGCACGGTACATAGCCAGGGTAGGCGACAGTTTTTCGTGGGCAAAGGGTTCGGATTCATCAACCAGTTTCACTTCACCGATCAGAATTTTGGTGTTAGCTGGCACGCTGATGCCAGCCATTTCAGCGATTTTTGGTGCAGACTGGCCCACGATGGCGGCGTTCAGACCACCATTTTTCAGGATGATATCCTGAACGGCTTTCAGCTCTTTACCCTGCAGCATATAGCCGCCATGGGAAGCGAAACGCGCACGCACGGCATCGTAGACAGAATCAACTACGATAACCGATTGTTCAGAAGCACAGATTACGCCGCTGTCGAAGGTTTTGGACATCAGGATAGAAGCGACAACACGCTTGATATCGGCAGTTTCATCAACCACCACCGGAGTGTTACCGGCACCCACGCCGATAGCCGGTTTACCTGAGCTGTACGCTGCTTTCACCATGCCTGGGCCACCGGTGGCCAGAATCAGGTTGATGTCTGGGTGATGCATCAGTTGGTTAGACAGATCAACGGTAGGCTGATCGATCCAGCCAACGATATCTTTTGGCGCACCTGCCGCGATAGCCGCCTGCAACACGATATCTGCTGCTTTGTTGGTGGCATTTTTCGCACGTGGATGCGGGGAGAAAATAATACCGTTACGGGTCTTCAGGCTGATCAGCGCTTTGAAGATGGCGGTAGAGGTTGGGTTGGTGGTCGGTACGATACCGCAGATCAGGCCAATCGGCTCAGCGATAGTGATGGTACCGAAAGTATCGTCTTCGGAGAGGATACCGCAGGTCTTCTCATCTTTATAAGCGTTGTAGATATACTCGGAAGCGAAGTGGTTTTTGATCACTTTGTATTCAACGATACCCATACCTGATTCTTCAACGGCCAATTTAGCCAAGGGGATACGGGCATCAGCAGCGGCGAGGGC
>JBAQHZ010000326.1:0-2277 GCA_049288585.1 Chania sp. | reverse complement strand
AAATTGCCGGATATGCGCGAAGTGCCGAGCGGTTTTTAAGTGATTGGCTGTTGTTAGCCTCCTCGCCTTTTTGGGCGAGGAGGCCTATACCCTTCATACTTCAAGTTGCCTGTGCGTTGGCTTTCCTCGCTCACCCCAGTCACTTACTTGAGTAAGCTCCTGGGGATTCACTGCGTCGCCGCCTTCCTGCAACTCGAATTATTTTGGGTATATTGAGTTTAGGCTGGAGCCTGCCTCGTCTCTGATACCGTTTTGCCCGAATTTATTGTGTTTATAAAGCCTGCCTCCTACAATCAACCGCTTGGAATATATGGCTATACTCTGGCGCATAATGGAATAGCAGGTGGCAGCTCTATGGACAGCACAGCGGCAAGATTCGGTTCTTCTCTATCCCAGTACACCCTGAATATCAACGACAGCCCGGTCAAACCGGATATCCTGCGTTTGCGCGGGCGCGAAGCCCTAAGCGCACCCTTTAGCTGGGATATTGAATTCACCACCCCACAGGCTAATCTCTCACCTGACCAAGTGTTGATGAAGTACGCCAGCCTAATGATGCATGGCGGCAAGGTGGTACACGGCATTATCACCGGGTTCGAGTGGCTTTCTACCTCTGCCGACCAGTCACACTACCTGTTGTACTTGAATCCCGCCTTGCCTTGCTTTCCCGCACCCGCCGCTGTGCCATTTACCAGAACCAGTCGGTGCCGGAAGTGGTGGAACAGGTATTACGTGCTCATGCCCTTGAAGGCCCGGACTTTGAGTTTCGGCTGGAATGTAACTATCCACCGCGTGAACTCATCACCCAATGGCGTGAAACGGATTTGCAGTTTATCCAGCGTATTCTCGCGGAAGTGGGTATCTGGTACCGCTCCGAGATGCAGGCGGCGACCGAGCAGGAAAAACTGCTGTTTGCCGACAGCCCGCTCCAGTATCAGTTTGATGTGCAACTGCCCTACCGTGAACCGGCGGGTTTGTACGATGGTGCGGAAGAGTCTGTGTGGGGTGTGCGCACTTGGCACAGCGTGGTCACGGGCGGGGTCAGTATGCGTGATTACAACTACCGCACCGCCAGCACCCCGCTGGATGCCAGTGTCAACGTGCGCAGTGAAGCGGTGACTACCGGTGAACACTATCGTTATGCGGCCCCGTACCGGGAAGCCGGTGATAACACCGCGCCGGAGCCGGAAACCGAGAGTGGAACGTTTTATGCGCGTATTCACCATGAGCGTGAACTGAATAAATCAACACGTCTTCATCTGTTCAGCAATGCCTCACACCTCACGCCTGGGCAAGTGTTGGAGCCGCAGGGAAAGGTGATCCGCGCATTGAAAGAGGGGATGGTTATCACCCTCGCCACCTTCCGCGCTTCGCGTGATTCCCGGCTGCATGTGTCGCTGTGGGGTATGCCCTACACTGAACGCTACGGTTTTCGACCAGCGGAAGTACCGCGCCCACAAATCCACGGCACCTTGCCAGCCCGCATCGAAAGCCGCGAGAAACGCGATACCTACGCCTGGCTGGATGAGCAGGGCCGCTATCGGGTAAAACTGGATTTTGACCGTGATGACAGCGAACAAGGTTATGCCTACCTGTGGTTACGGCAGGCAAAACCCTATGCTGGCGAGGTTTACGGCTGGCACACCCCATTGATTGATGGCGTGGAAGTGGCCATCGCCTACCATAACGGCGATATTGATTTGCCCTACATCGCCCATGCACTGCACGATTCGGCGCACCCGGACCACGTCACCCGCGACAACCACACTCGCAACGTCCTGCGTACTCCTGCCAACAGCAAACTGCGGATGGAGGATAAGCGCAATGAGGAGCATATCAAGCTCGCCACGGAATTTGGCAAAAGCCAGTTAAACACCGGCCATATGGTGGATGCACAGGATAAACCGCGTGGGAAAGGCTTTGAACTGCGTACCGATGAATACGGTGTGATCCGTGTCGCGGAAGGGATGTTTATCAGTGCAGACGGGCAAGCCAAGGCGCAGGGTGACGTGCTAGATATGGCCACCGCGCTGAAGGAAATCGACATCTGCTTACGCCAGCTACAGCAGCTCAGCGCCGCCGCCGAACAGGCCGAAGCGCTGAAAGCGGATATCGACAGTCAGATAGCCATGTTTGAGCAGCGTCTGAAACCGCTGAATGACACCCTGCATTTCGCAGCGCCGCAGGGGATAGCGGTGACGAGCGGTGAGCACTTACAGCTTGCCGCCAGTAAAAACGTGGCCATCAATGCTGGGGGCGATATCAGCGTTGGCGTCA
>JBAQHZ010000325.1:0-3900 GCA_049288585.1 Chania sp. | reverse complement strand
GTCAACACCCGAATCTGTGAGTAACGGGCAAATTTTACAATGGGATTGATAACAGCGTGTCAAACTCCGTTGTGGGTGAGATGAGCACTGATGTTGAAGCCATTGAAGGCGCTGAACGCAGACACGGGGCCTAAGCGACCGCGCCACGGACGGCGCGTTCATCACATTGCCAATGTGTACACAATATGTCTAGCGACCTAAATAAACACTCATTCCCTACCTCAAGATGTGAACAAGAGACAGCCCACAGGGGGGGAGGGGCATCATGCAAGCATGGTTTTATCACGCCGCCAGCGTATGTTCCCTGAAGGCGACCAGCAGTTCTTCGATAAACTTCAGCCTGGCCGGGCGATCGGTGAGATCCAGCATAAACTTCAACTTGGCTGGGCCGTCGAGGCGGTAAACCTGCGGTTTGCTTTGCAGCAGACCAATCAGATAGCTCGGATCGACGCGGTTTTTCTCGCCGAATTCGATAAACCCACCGCGCTCGTTACCTTCGATGCGCTTGATCCCCAGAGTTTGCGCATGCTGGCGCATCGCCGCGCTTTGCAGCAGATTGCGTGCCGCATCCGGCAGCAGCCCGAAGCGATCAATCAACTCCACTTTCAGCTCTTCCAGTTCACCGGTATTTTTCGCACTGGCGATGCGCTTGTAGAAGGACAAACGGGTATTCACATCTGGGATAAAATCGTCCGGCAGCAGGGCTGGCATGCGCAGTTCGACCTCGGTCTGATTGCTGGTGAGATCTTCCAGCGAAGGCTCGCGCCCGTTTTTCAACGCATCGACGGCGCTTTCCAACAGTTCCATATACAGCGAGAAACCGACGGTGGTCATCTGGCCGCTCTGATCTTCACCCAGCAATTCGCCAGCGCCACGGATTTCCAGATCGTGGGTTGCCAGCGCAAAGCCTGCGCCCAAGTCTTCCAGCGCGGCGATCGCTTCCAGACGTTTGTGCGCATCGGCACTCATGGTTTTTGGATGCGGCGTAAGCAGGTAGGCATAAGCCTGATGGTGTGAGCGCCCAACGCGGCCGCGAAGCTGGTGCAGTTGCGCCAGGCCGAAGCGATCGGCCCGCTCGATAACAATGGTATTGGCACTCGGGATATCGATACCGGTTTCGATAATGGTGGTGCAAACCAGCACGTTGAAGCGTTGGTGATGGAAATCGTTCATCACCCGCTCCAGATCGCGCTCGCGCATCTGGCCGTGGCCGATGGCGATACGTGCCTCTGGCACCAGTTCGGCCAGCCGCTCAGCGGCTTTATCGATGTTTTCCACATCGTTGTACAGGTAATACACCTGCCCACCGCGCAGCACCTCACGCAGAATGGCTTCGCGCACTACCAGGCTGTCGTATTCGCGCACGAAGGTTTTTACCGCCAGGCGGCGCGCAGGCGGGGTGGCGATGATCGATAAGTCACGCATGCCGCTCATCGCCATATTCAGGGTACGTGGAATTGGCGTGGCGGTGAGCGTCAGGATATCCACGTCAGCGCGCATCGCTTTAATGCGCTCTTTGTGGCGCACGCCGAAGCGGTGTTCTTCATCGACGATCAACAGCCCCAAATCTTTCCAGCGCAGATCGCTTTGCAGCAGCTTATGGGTGCCGATGATGATATCCACTTTGCCTTCTGCGGCCTCTTCCAATACCTGCTGTTGCTCTTTGGCACTGCGAAAACGCGACATCATCTCAATGCGAATCGGCCAGGTGGCAAAACGATCGCGGAAGTTATCGAAGTGCTGCTGCGCCAGCAAGGTGGTCGGTACCAAGACCGCCACCTGCTTATTGTTCTCCACCGCCAGAAACGCGGCGCGCATTGCCACTTCGGTTTTACCAAAGCCGACATCGCCACACACCAGGCGATCCATCGCCAGCGGCTGACACATATCGCTCAGCACGGCGTTGATCGCCTGTTCCTGATCGGGGGTAGTTTCAAACGGGAAGGTTTGGCAGAACAGCTGATACTGTTCGTGGTTGTGTTTGAAGGCAAAGCCCGATTTGGCGGCGCGCTGGGCGTAAATATCCAGCAGCTCTGCTGCCACGTCACGCACGCGCTCGGCCGCTTTCTGCCGTGCCCGCGACCAGACATCGCCACCCAACTTGTGCAGCGGCGCATTCTCGTCGGCACCGCCAGCGTAGCGGCTAATCAGATGCAGGGAGGAGACCGGCACGTACAGTTTGTCTTCGCCCGCGTAAGAGAGGATCAGGTATTCCGCCTTGATGCCGCCGGTTTCCAGCGTAGTCAGGCCGACATAGCGCCCGACGCCGTGTTCCAGATGCACCACCGGTTGACCAGAGTGCAGCTCCGCCAGGTTGCGGATCAGCGTATCGGTATTAATGGTGCGGCGATTATCCTGCCGACGACGGCTTACGCGTTCACCCAGCAAATCGCTTTCGCAGATCAGCGCCCGGTCGCGCAGACTATCGAGAAAACCGCGCTCGGAGGCGCCGATCATCATATAGCGGCCGGGGGCTTCAGCTTCATCAAGGTGCTGGATCAGGCTGGTGCTCAGCTTGATGCGGCCCAGTAAATCCTGCAGGGTTTCACGGCGGCCTTCGCTTTCGACCGAGAAAATGACGCTGCCGCTGAAGCTTTCGATAAACCGGCGCAGGTTATCCAGCGGGGCTTTCTGCTGGGCCTGGACGGACAGATCGGGCAAGGGCTGATAACCCAGATTGGTGCTCCCCGCTCTGGCAGGCAGATCGTCGGTTTTCAGCGCCATACGCGGCCAGGCTTTCAGCTCGGCGAACAGGGCATCCACGCGCAGCCACAGCGTATCGGGGGCGAGCAAAGGACGCATCGGGTCAATCCGGCGGCTCTCAAAACGCTGATTAACATCCAACCAGAAGCGTTCGGCGGCGCTTTCCAGGTTGCCGGTGTTAACGATCAGCGTATTCGCAGGTAGATAGCTGAATAAAGAAGGCAGCGGCTGGCTGAAGAATAGCGGCTGCCAGTATTCGATACCGGCAGGCCAGGTGCCTTTGCTCACCTGCTGATAAATATGTTCGGCGTCGCGGCGCACTTCAAACTGCTCACGCCACTGACTACGGAACAGCTCAATGGCGGTTTTATCGGTGGGGAATTCATGGGCGGGCAGCAGATTGATGGCATCCACTTCGCTCAGGGTGCGCTGGGTATCCACGTCGAAGGTACGCAGGCTGTCGATTTCATCATCGAAAAAGTCGAGGCGGTATGGCTCCTCGCTGCCCATCGGATAGAGATCGAGCAGCGCACCGCGGGTGGCGAACTCGCCGTGCTCCATCACCTGATCGACGCTGCGGTAACCGGCCTGTTCCAACTGTGCACGCAGGAGATCCCGTGAAAGTCGCTGGCCTTTTTTCATCACCAGCGCATGGCCGTGCAGGAACTCATGCGGGCAAACGCGCTGCATCAGGGTATTGACCGGCAGAATAATAATGCCGCGTTCCATGGTCGGAAGATGGTACAAGCTGGAAAGGCGCGCCGAGATGATTTCCTGATGCGGCGAAAAACTGTCGTACGGCAGCGTTTCCCAGTCGGAAATGCTGCTCACCCTCTGATCGGTAAACTGCTGGATTTCGTCACGTAACCGCAGCGCGTTTTGCATATCCGGGGCGACGAGCATCACCGGGCCGTGATGGCGTTCGGCGATCTCAGCGCATTCCACGGCACAGGCAGAGCCGGTCAGTTGCCCCAGTTGGCGCAAATCACCCGCGCGGTCAGGTAGAGAGTAACGAGAAGATGATGAGGAACGGCGGCTATTATCAGAAGTGCTCATTCAGTTATCTTTAATCAATGAATTGAATAACAGTTTTTGTGGTGTTCACCGTGAAGGTTGACGCGTGAATACCACAAAACCCTGTTTACCTGCGCAAATATACCCAAAATAATTCGAGTTGCTTGTAGGCGGCAACTGAAC
>JBAQHZ010000324.1:0-2070 GCA_049288585.1 Chania sp. | reverse complement strand
GGAAGCGTGATCTGCTCAATTGTATCCAATAACATCAGGAATGATAGTGAAAACGATTCGTATTAGAATATTTTTAGTTTTTGCTCACTAATCATCTTTCCCTAAGGAAAAACTAAGCTTGAACTTTAGGAGGGGGAGTTGCTTGTGCTGTGACCGGTGCAGGGAGGGAAGATACGTTCTCGGGCACAAGCAAAACTTGCTTGTGCCCGATGGCTAAGATCGGTGAATAACGCGGGATCTAGCTTGCATTTCATACAGAATGCTTGGTTGGAATACAGATTTTTCCATTAATAATATGTGCATCACGACGTATCCAATCGTGAACTTTATAAACGCTGGTTTTGTGCAATTGCGCGAAGAATTTTATGTCCCCATCATATTTTCTATATATGAGGTCTTCAACTCTGGTAAATATGCGATTTTCCATTTGGTGTTATTTCCATTTTTTAACTTAATGTAAAATATAGGTTTTTTATTTATTATATGAGTAAGCACAGACTGAAAGTGGTTATAGGGAATAGCGTAACATAAAGTGCTAAATACGGAAATCGTCTTTTCTATGCTAAGAGTTTTCGCTGGGATATATCTTATTAGGCAATCTTAAGCGAGTTATCCAAATTGAAATCAAATTCAGATATACAGATATTTCTTAAATATAACCTCAACGAGAGGCGTGTTATCGAGCGCAATCAAGCCTAACAGGCCTATAATCGCCCTGTAGTTTAATGCAGTATCTCGTTTGGCGAGGCTCCTATACAAACACAGGTTACTGATCTGACGACATCGAGAGATGCCCAAGGTTAAGACAGGCTTTATCGGATTAAGGTTTAGCCCAAAGTAACTTCTGAAAATTTTTTCAGATACGTTGTATAGTGCTAAAACCTGGACGCGGAGATAGGCTGTCTGCACTCCCTCTTTGGTTAACGCCCCTATGCGATTCACTGTTGAAGTTTAAACAGAAATAGGGACTAACATGATTAAATCACTTCCATATTCTTCAGCACTGGTGACTGCCGCACCGGCAATAGTTCACAAAGAATCTTCTGTTGCCTGCTACATGAGCTCAGATTTCATCACCGTTTCTGGCACGATGACCGTGAATGAGGCAAAAGACTATTTTTTGTCGCAATTGCAAACCGATGAAATACCCACACAACTGTTCATTACCGCCGATGATTACCATTTGCGTGGCATGCTATCAGTGAAGAAACTGCTGCAATGCCGTGAAGGCGAGCGAACGCTGGGTTCAATGATGAACCATACCTACTTCCATGTTTCGCCGGATGATGACAGGAATAATGTTGCTCATTTGCTGGGTAAGGGCGGGCTGGATGTCGTGCCGGTGGTGGTCAATAAGACGCTGGTTGGTGTCTTGGGTGAAAAAGAGATTGCTCGTCTGATTGAAGATGAAAATACCGAAGATGCGCAGCGTCAGGGCGCCAGTTTGCCGCTGGATAAACCTTATCTGGAAACCAGCCCCTGGTCGCTGTGGCGTAAGCGTTCTGCCTGGTTACTGCTGCTGTTTGTGGCGGAAGCCTATACCGGTAACGTGCTGAAGGCGTTCGAAGAGCAACTGGAGGCGGCTATCGCGCTGGCATTCTTTATTCCGTTGCTGATCGGAACCGGCGGTAACAGTGGCACCCAGATCACTTCAACCCTGGTACGGGCCATGGCGCTGGGGGAAGTCAGCCTGCGCAATTTGGGCGCCGTCATCAGCAAAGAGGTGAGCACTTCGTTGCTGATCGCCATCACCATCGGGGTGGCGGCCTGGATCCGTGCCTGGATCATGGGGGTTGGGATGGATGTGACGTTGGTGGTCAGTCTGTCTCTGGTGGCAATTACTGTCTGGAGCGCGATTGTTGCCTCCATTATTCCGATGCTGCTGAAAAAAGGGGGGATCGATCCTGCGGTGGTCTCTGCTCCGTTTATTGCCACCTTTATTGATGGCACCGGTCTGATTATTTATTTCAAAATTGCTCAGGCTGTTCTGGGGATTTAACACGATTTATCGGCTCCTGCCGATGCGGGAGCCATAACCATGGAGGTACATCAACGCAATGAGCACTTTTT
>JBAQHZ010000323.1:0-28734 GCA_049288585.1 Chania sp. | reverse complement strand
ACACCGTTAAGTCTACCTGTACTGGCGTTGAAATGTTCCGCAAACTGCTGGACGAAGGCCGTGCTGGTGAGAACGTGGGTGTTCTGCTGCGTGGTATCAAGCGTGAAGATATCGAACGTGGTCAGGTTCTGGCTAAGCCAGGCTCTATCAAGCCGCACACTCAGTTTGATTCAGAAGTGTATATCCTGAGCAAAGAAGAAGGTGGCCGTCATACCCCATTCTTCAAAGGCTACCGTCCACAGTTCTACTTCCGTACAACTGACGTGACCGGTACCATCGAACTGCCAGAAGGCGTAGAGATGGTAATGCCAGGTGACAACGTGAACATGAAAGTCACGCTGATCCACCCAATCGCAATGGATGACGGCCTGCGTTTCGCAATCCGTGAAGGTGGCCGTACTGTAGGTGCGGGCGTTGTTGCCAAAGTTATCGCCTAATCGCTGATAATATTTGACGCGACCTGCGGTAAAAGGGCATCATTTGATGCCCTTTTTATACGCTGTGAACTAGAACCTATCTCATCAGCGATTTTGCGGTCATAATCATTGGTGAGATGGGCTCTTCAACCGTATTGACTGAAATACGTCATAGCGTAAACACCGAGTGCTGCTCAGCAGCATCTGATCGGTTTGGTTTGCCTCGCGTTGCGAGGCAAAGTTATTTGTTCGAATCATTGTGACAGGTTGGTTTATGAGTGCGAATACCGAGGCTCAAGGGAGCGGACGCGGCCTTGAAGTGACTAAGTGGTTGATCGTCGCCGTTCTGTTGGTTATGGCTATTGTCGGTAACTATTATTACCGTGATTTCAGCCTGCCATTGCGCGCGTTGGCAGTTGTACTGATCATTGTGGTTGCTGGAGCAGTGGCATTGATGACTACTAAGGGCAAAGCCACCGTTGCGTTTGCGCGCGAAGCGCGTACTGAAGTACGTAAAGTGATTTGGCCAACTCGTCAGGAAACGTTACATACCACGTTGATCGTTGCCGCGGTAACTGCCGTGATGTCACTGATTCTGTGGGGGCTGGATGGTATTCTGGTCCGTTTGGTATCGTTTATTACTGGCCTGAGGTTCTAAAATGTCTGAAGCCCCAAAAAAACGTTGGTACGTCGTTCAGGCGTTTTCCGGTTTTGAAGGTCGCGTAGCTCAATCGCTGCGTGAACACATCAAACTGCAGGATATGGAAGAGCTGTTCGGCGAAGTCATGGTACCTACGGAAGAAGTCGTTGAAATCCGTGGTGGCCAGCGTCGCAAGAGTGAACGTAAATTCTTCCCTGGTTATGTATTGGTCCAGATGGTGATGAATGATGCAAGCTGGCACTTGGTGCGTAGCGTTCCTCGTGTTATGGGCTTCATCGGTGGAACTTCCGATCGTCCTGCGCCTATCAGCGACAAAGAAGTGGATGCGATTATGAACCGTCTGCAGCAGGCGGGTGATAAGCCACGTCCGAAAACGTTGTTCGAACCGGGTGAACTGGTGCGTGTTAACGATGGTCCGTTTGCTGACTTCAACGGTGTTGTTGAAGAAGTGGACTATGAGAAAAGCCGCCTGAAGGTTTCTGTTTCCATCTTTGGCCGCGCAACGCCGGTAGAGTTGGACTTCAGCCAGGTAGAAAAAGGCTGATTGATTAATCAGCAATGCAAGCGGATTTGTTGCTTGTCAGAGGCGCGGAATTGAACTACAATTTCGCGCCTTTTGTTTTTAGATGCTTCGCTCTCGGAGCGGGGTAAAACACGGGGAGCCTCTTTAGAGGCGATACTACCCATACGAGGAAATTTCAATGGCCAAGAAAGTACAAGCCTACGTCAAGCTGCAAGTTGCAGCCGGTATGGCTAACCCGAGCCCGCCAGTCGGTCCAGCTCTGGGTCAGCAAGGTGTTAACATCATGGAATTCTGTAAGGCGTTCAATGCTAAGACTGACAGCGTTGAAAAAGGTCTGCCGATCCCTGTTGTTATTACTGTTTATTCTGATCGCTCCTTCACTTTCGTTACCAAGACCCCGCCAGCGGCAGTTCTGCTGAAGAAAGCGGCTGGTGTTAAGTCTGGTTCCGGTAAGCCGAACAAAGAAAAAGTCGGTAAAGTGACTCGTGCTCAGGTACGTGAAATCGCAGAGACCAAAGCTGCGGACATGACTGGTTCTGACGTTGAAGCGATGACTCGCTCCATCGAAGGTACTGCTCGTTCCATGGGCCTGGTAGTGGAGGATTAAGAAATGGCTAAGCTGACCAAGCGCATGCGCGTGATCCGTGACAAAGTTGATGCTACTAAACAGTATGACATCACCGAAGCTGTTGCTCTGCTGAAAGAGCTGGCCACCGCTAAATTCGTAGAAAGCGTTGACGTTGCTGTTAACCTCGGCATCGACGCTCGTAAATCAGACCAAAACGTACGTGGTGCTACCGTTCTGCCACACGGCACCGGTCGTTCCGTTCGCGTTGCCGTATTTGCCCAAGGCCCTAACGCTGAAGCTGCGAAAGCGGCTGGCGCAGAGCTGGTAGGTATGGAAGATCTGGCTGACCAGATCAAGAAAGGCGAAATGAACTTCGACGTTGTTATTGCTTCCCCGGATGCAATGCGCGTAGTTGGTCAACTGGGCCAGGTTCTGGGTCCACGTGGCCTGATGCCAAACCCGAAAGTGGGTACCGTTACTCCGAACGTTGCTGAAGCAGTGAAAAACGCTAAAGCAGGTCAGGTTCGTTATCGTAACGATAAAAACGGCATCATCCATACCACTATCGGTAAGGTTGATTTCGACACAGACAAGCTGAAAGAAAACCTGGAATCTCTGCTGGTTGCGCTGAAAAAAGCAAAACCATCTCAGGCGAAAGGCGTGTACATCAAGAAAGTTAGCCTCTCCACCACCATGGGTGCTGGCGTTGCTATCGATCAAAGCGGCTTGACTGCTGTAGCGAACTAATCGCTTTGACTTGGGGCAAAGATTCACCTAGAATCCTATGCCCCAAGGTTTTGCTATAGCGTTGCTAAAGTGAAACGACAGATTTTTCGGTTGGAGCCTGGCCTATCCAGGCCTCCGTCCAAGACCGCAGGTGTGTCGAAAGATGCTTAATCTTCCTGCGTAGACGGTGACAGAGCCTAAAGAAATTTTTTCTTTTTATAAAGAATAGTCTTTGCTGGATTCTGCTCACCGTGTTAACCCGCTCAATATCGCGTGTTTACACAAAATATTGAGTGAAGTGAGTTCCGGGGAATTATCCCCGGCTAATCCAGGAGCAAAAAGCTAATGGCATTGAATCTTCAAGACAAACAAGCGATTGTTGCTGAAGTCAACGAAGTGGCCAAAGGCGCGCTGTCTGCGGTTGTTGCGGATTCCCGTGGCGTTACTGTAGATAAAATGACTGAACTGCGTAGAGCAGGTCGTGAAGCTGGCGTTTACATGCGTGTTGTTCGTAACACCCTGATGCGTCGCGTAGTTGAAGGCACTCCGTTCGAATGCCTGAAAGACACGTTTGTCGGTCCAACCTTGATTGCATTCTCTAACGAACACCCGGGCGCTGCTGCTCGTCTGTTCAAAGAGTTCGCGAAAGCGAATGCAAAATTCGAGGTTAAAGCTGCGGCCTTTGAAGGTGAGCTGATCCCTGCGGCACAAATTGACCGCTTGGCAACGCTGCCTACTTACGATGAAGCAATCGCACGCCTGATGGCAACCATGAAAGAAGCCGCTGCTGGCAAATTGGTTCGCACTCTGGCTGCTCTGCGCGATCAGAAAGAAGCTGCATAAGCCGCTCTTTCTTAGCCTTTGCTAACGTATTTAAACTATTTCTGAATTTTAGGAACAATTGTTATGTCTATCACTAAAGACCAAATCCTGGAAGCGGTTGCTGCTATGTCCGTAATGGACGTTGTTGAACTGATTTCTGCTATGGAAGAAAAATTCGGCGTTTCTGCTGCTGCTGCTGTAGCTGTAGCTGCTGGTCCTGCTGAAGCTGTTGAAGAAAAAACTGAGTTCGACGTTGTTCTGTCTGCTATCGGTGGCAACAAAGTTGCTGTTATCAAAGCAGTACGTGGCGCGACCGGTCTGGGCCTGAAAGAAGCTAAAGACCTGGTAGAATCAGCTCCAGCAGTAATGAAAGAAGGCATCAGCAAAGACGACGCTGAAGCTCTGAAAAAATCTCTGGAAGAAGCTGGTGCTTCTGTTGAAGTTAAATAAGTTTAACTTTTCAGAGTGCAGTCTGGCTTAACAGACTGATGGCTGGTGACTTTTTGGTCACCAGCCTTTTTGCGCTGTAGGGCGTCAGTAGAGTTTCACACTGTTTGGCTACTGGCTAACCCCAATATTTCTTTCTATCGACGACTTAATATACTGCTTTTTCTGCTTCAGCCGAATCTGTCGCAAAGGCAATGAAATGATTTAAGCGTGATAGAAACGAGTATTGCGGAAAGTGTTCCCGCTTTCCGATCGACAAAATGGTGTTGCATGAACTGTCCACATTCTGGGCAGACAAATGGTTCGACTTTCCAGCGAGCTGAGGAACCCTATGGTTTACTCCTATACCGAGAAGAAACGTATTCGTAAGGATTTTGGTAAACGTCCACAAGTTTTGGACATACCTTATCTCCTTTCTATCCAGCTTGACTCGTTCCAGAAGTTTATCGAGCAAGATCCAGAAGGGCAACACGGCTTAGAAGCCGCATTCCGTTCTGTTTTCCCTATCCAGAGCTACAGTGGCAATTCGGAGCTGCAATACGTTAGCTACCGTCTTGGTGAGCCGGTGTTTGACGTCAAAGAGTGCCAGATTCGTGGTGTGACGTACTCTGCACCGCTGCGCGTAAAACTGCGCCTGGTGATCTACGAGCGTGAAGCACCAGAAGGTACGGTCAAAGACATCAAGGAACAAGAAGTCTATATGGGCGAAATTCCGCTCATGACCGAAAACGGTACCTTTGTGATTAACGGTACTGAGAGGGTTATCGTATCCCAGCTGCACCGTAGCCCGGGTGTGTTCTTCGACAGCGATAAGGGTAAGACCCACTCCTCGGGTAAAGTGCTGTATAACGCACGTATCATCCCTTACCGTGGCTCATGGTTGGATTTCGAGTTCGACCCGAAAGACAACCTGTTCGTGCGTATTGACCGTCGCCGCAAACTGCCTGCGACCATCATTCTGCGCGCCCTGAGCTTCACTACTGAACAGATCCTTGACCTGTTCTTTGCGAAAATTGTTTTCGAGATCCGTGATAACAAGCTGCAGATGGAACTGGTTCCAGAGCGTCTGCGTGGTGAAACGGCGACCTTCGATATCGAAGCCAATGGTAAGATCTACATTGAGAAAGGCCGTCGCATCACTGCTCGTCATATCCGTCAGCTCGAAAAAGACGAAATTCAGAGTATTGAAGTACCGGTTGAGTACATCGCGGGCAAAGTGGTCGCGAAGGACTATATCGATACCAATACCGGTGAGCTGATCTGTGCAGCCAACATGGAGCTGTCTCTGGATCTGCTGGCCAAGCTGAGCCAGTCTGGTCACAAGCGTATCGAAACGCTGTTCACCAACGATCTGGATCACGGTGCGTACATCTCTGAGACCGTACGTGTCGATCCAACCAGCGATCGTCTGAGCGCACTGGTAGAAATCTACCGTATGATGCGCCCTGGTGAGCCACCAACGCGTGAAGCGGCGGAAAGCCTGTTCGAGAACCTGTTCTTCTCTGAAGACCGCTACGATCTGTCAGCGGTTGGCCGGATGAAGTTCAACCGTTCTCTGCTGCGTGACGAGATCGAAGGTTCGGGCATCCTGAGCAAAGATGACATCATTGAAGTGATGAAGAAGCTCATCGATATCCGTAATGGTAAAGGCGAAGTGGACGATATCGACCACTTGGGCAACCGTCGTATCCGTTCCGTTGGCGAAATGGCCGAGAACCAGTTCCGTGTAGGTCTGGTACGTGTTGAGCGTGCGGTTAAAGAACGTCTGTCTCTGGGCGACCTGGACACCCTGATGCCTCAGGACATGATCAACGCCAAGCCAATTTCGGCGGCGGTGAAAGAGTTCTTTGGCTCAAGCCAGCTGTCTCAGTTTATGGACCAGAACAACCCGTTGTCTGAGATTACGCACAAGCGTCGTATCTCTGCACTGGGCCCAGGCGGTTTGACCCGTGAACGTGCGGGCTTTGAAGTTCGAGACGTACACCCGACTCACTATGGTCGCGTGTGCCCAATCGAAACGCCGGAAGGTCCAAACATCGGTTTGATCAACTCCTTGTCCGTGTACGCACAGACCAACGAGTATGGCTTCCTGGAAACCCCGTACCGCCGCGTGCGTGACGGCGTGGTGACCGATGAAATCAACTATCTGTCTGCTATTGAAGAAGGCAACTTCGTTATCGCCCAGGCGAACTCCAACCTGGACGAAGAAGGCCGCTTTGAAGAAGACCTGGTCACCTGTCGTAGCAAAGGCGAATCAAGCCTGTTCAGCCGCGATCAGGTTGACTATATGGACGTATCTACCCAGCAGGTTGTTTCCGTTGGTGCTTCACTGATTCCATTCTTGGAACACGATGACGCCAACCGTGCATTGATGGGTGCGAACATGCAACGTCAGGCGGTTCCAACTCTGCGCGCTGACAAGCCGCTGGTTGGTACCGGTATGGAACGTGCTGTTGCGGTTGACTCCGGTGTTACTGCCGTAGCCAAGCGTGGTGGTGTGATCCAGTACGTGGATGCTTCCCGTATCGTTATCAAAGTTAACGAAGACGAGATGTACCCGGGCGAAGCAGGTATCGATATTTATAACCTGACCAAGTACACCCGTTCTAACCAGAACACCTGTATCAACCAGATGCCGTGTGTGAATCTGGGCGAGCCAATCGAGCGCGGCGACGTGCTGGCAGATGGTCCGTCTACAGACCTGGGTGAACTGGCGCTGGGCCAGAACATGCGCGTCGCGTTCATGCCTTGGAACGGCTACAACTTCGAAGACTCCATTTTGGTCTCCGAGCGTGTGGTACAGGAAGATCGCTTCACCACCATCCACATTCAGGAATTGGCGTGTGTGTCTCGTGACACCAAGCTGGGGCCTGAAGAGATCACTGCCGACATCCCGAACGTGGGTGAAGCTGCGCTCTCCAAACTGGATGAATCCGGTATCGTGTATATCGGTGCAGAAGTGACCGGTGGCGACATTCTGGTCGGTAAGGTAACGCCGAAAGGCGAAACCCAACTGACGCCAGAAGAGAAGCTGCTACGTGCGATCTTCGGTGAGAAAGCGTCGGACGTTAAAGACTCTTCTCTGCGTGTGCCTAACGGCGTTTCCGGTACGATTATTGACGTACAGGTCTTCACCCGCGATGGCGTGGAAAAAGACAAGCGTGCGTTGGAAATCGAAGAGATGCAGCTGAAGCAGGCGAAAAAAGACCTGACTGAAGAACTGCAGATCCTGGAAGCTGGCCTGTTTGCGCGTATCCATGCGGTGCTGGTTGCCGGCGGCATTGAAGCTGAGAAGCTGAGCAAGCTGCCACGCGATCGCTGGCTGGAATTGGGCCTGACCGACGAAGACAAGCAAAACCAGCTGGAACAGTTGGCAGAGCAGTATGACGAACTGAAATCCGACTTCGAGAAGAAGCTGGAAGCCAAGCGTCGTAAGATCACCCAAGGCGACGATCTGGCACCAGGCGTGCTGAAAATTGTTAAGGTTTATCTGGCCGTTAAGCGTCAGATCCAACCGGGTGACAAGATGGCAGGCCGCCACGGTAACAAGGGTGTTATCTCCAAGATCAACCCGATCGAAGATATGCCTTACGATATAGACGGCACGCCGGTTGACATCGTACTGAACCCGCTGGGCGTTCCATCACGTATGAACATCGGTCAGATCCTGGAAACCCACCTGGGTATGGCTGCGAAAGGCATTGGTGAGAAGATCAACCAAATGCTTAAGCAGCATCAGGAAGTGGCCAAACTGCGTGAGTTTATCCAGAAAGCTTACGATCTCGGCGACGGCGTTTGCCAGAAAGTCGATCTGAACACCTTCACCGACGACGAAGTGCTGCGTCTGGCAGAGAACCTGAAAAAAGGTATGCCAATCGCAACGCCAGTCTTCGACGGTGCGAAAGAGACCGAAATCAAGCAATTGCTGGAAATGGGCGGTATCCCGACTTCGGGTCAGATTACGCTGTTTGATGGCCGTACCGGTGAGCAGTTCGAGCGCCAGGTAACCGTTGGCTATATGTACATGCTGAAACTGAACCACTTGGTCGACGATAAAATGCACGCCCGTTCTACCGGTTCTTACAGCTTGGTTACTCAGCAACCGCTGGGTGGTAAGGCGCAATTCGGTGGTCAGCGCTTCGGTGAGATGGAAGTGTGGGCGCTGGAAGCCTACGGCGCAGCTTACACCTTGCAGGAAATGCTTACCGTTAAGTCCGATGACGTCAACGGCCGTACCAAGATGTACAAAAACATCGTGGATGGCGATCACCGTATGGAACCTGGTATGCCGGAATCCTTCAACGTATTGTTGAAAGAAATCCGCTCGCTGGGGATCAACATCGAACTGGAAGGCGACTAATCGCTATTCCGGCTCTGGTTCCCGGCCTTAGGGAACCAGAGGGTGGTTGTTCAGGTCACACGGGCGCGCGATTTGTCAGCGTGCGCCCAACAGGTTTAACTCCGACAGGAGCCAATCCGTGAAAGACTTATTGAAGTTTCTGAAAGCGCAAACTAAGACCGAAGAGTTTGATGCGATCAAGATTGCTCTGGCATCGCCAGACATGATCCGTTCGTGGTCGTTCGGCGAAGTTAAGAAGCCGGAAACCATTAACTACCGTACGTTCAAACCAGAACGTGACGGCCTTTTCTGTGCCCGTATCTTTGGGCCGGTAAAAGATTACGAGTGCCTGTGTGGTAAGTACAAGCGCTTGAAGCACCGCGGTGTGATCTGTGAGAAGTGCGGCGTTGAAGTGACCCAGACCAAAGTGCGCCGTGAGCGTATGGGCCACATCGAACTGGCTTCCCCAACTGCGCACATCTGGTTCCTGAAATCGCTGCCATCGCGCATCGGTTTGCTGCTGGATATGCCACTGCGTGACATCGAACGTGTGCTGTACTTCGAATCCTATGTGGTGATTGAAGGCGGTATGACCAACCTCGAGCGTCGTCAGATCCTGACTGAAGAGCAGTATCTGGATGCGCTGGAAGAGTTTGGTGACGAATTCGACGCCAAGATGGGTGCGGAAGCTATTCAGGCCCTGTTGAAAAACATGGATCTGGAAGCCGAGTGCGAGCAGTTGCGTGAAGAGTTGAACGAAACCAACTCCGAAACCAAACGTAAGAAGCTGACCAAGCGTATCAAACTGCTGGAAGCGTTCGTTCAATCTGGTAACAAGCCAGAGTGGATGATCCTGACCGTGCTGCCGGTACTGCCGCCGGATCTGCGCCCATTGGTTCCGCTGGATGGTGGCCGTTTCGCGACTTCCGATCTTAACGATCTGTATCGCCGTGTCATCAACCGTAACAACCGTCTGAAACGCCTGCTGGATCTGGCTGCGCCTGACATCATCGTGCGCAACGAAAAGCGTATGCTGCAAGAAGCGGTAGATGCCCTGCTGGATAACGGCCGTCGCGGTCGTGCGATCACCGGTTCGAACAAGCGTCCTCTGAAATCTTTGGCCGATATGATCAAAGGTAAGCAGGGTCGTTTCCGTCAGAACTTGTTGGGTAAACGCGTTGACTACTCTGGTCGTTCTGTAATCACCGTAGGTCCATACCTGCGTCTGCATCAGTGCGGTCTGCCGAAGAAAATGGCACTGGAGCTGTTCAAACCGTTCATCTACGGCAAGCTGGAACTGCGTGGCCTAGCCACAACGATCAAAGCCGCCAAGAAAATGGTTGAGCGCGAAGAAGCGGTCGTTTGGGACATCCTGGATGAAGTTATCCGCGAACACCCGGTACTGCTGAACCGTGCACCAACCCTGCACCGTTTGGGTATCCAGGCGTTTGAACCGGTTCTGATCGAAGGTAAAGCGATCCAGCTGCACCCATTGGTTTGTGCGGCATACAACGCCGACTTCGATGGTGACCAGATGGCTGTGCACGTACCGCTGACGCTGGAAGCCCAGTTGGAAGCGCGTGCGTTGATGATGTCTACCAACAACATCCTGTCACCAGCGAACGGCGAGCCAATCATCGTTCCTTCTCAGGACGTTGTATTGGGTCTGTACTATATGACTCGTGACTGTGTTAACGCTAAAGGCGAAGGCATGGTTCTGACGGGTCCTAAAGAAGCTGAACGTGTTTATCGCGCCGGTCTGGCCTCTCTGCACGCACGCGTCAAAGTGCGTATTACAGAAGAGATCAGGAATACCGAAGGTGAATCTATTCACCAGACCACAATCGTTGATACTACCGTTGGCCGCGCCATCCTTTGGATGATCGTACCACAAGGTCTGCCGTACTCGATCGTTAACCAGCCTCTGGGCAAGAAAGCGATCTCCAAGATGCTGAACACCTGTTACCGCATCCTGGGCCTGAAGCCGACCGTTATCTTCGCTGACCAGATCATGTACACCGGTTTTGCTTACGCTGCCCGTTCAGGTGCTTCTGTAGGTATCGATGACATGGTTATCCCAGCTAAGAAAGCGGAGATCATCGAAGAAGCGGAAACCGAAGTTGCCGAGATCCAGGAGCAGTTCCAGTCTGGTCTGGTAACCGCTGGTGAACGTTACAACAAAGTGATCGATATCTGGGCTGCGGCGAACGAACGTGTTGCTAAAGCGATGATGGAAAACCTGTCGGTTGAAGACGTGGTTAACCGTGACGGCGTGGTGGAACAACAAGTTTCCTTCAACAGCATCTTTATGATGGCCGACTCCGGTGCTCGTGGTTCTGCCGCTCAGATTCGTCAGTTGGCCGGTATGCGTGGCCTGATGGCGAAGCCAGACGGTTCAATCATCGAAACGCCAATCACCGCGAACTTCCGTGAAGGTTTGAACGTACTCCAGTACTTCATCTCCACGCACGGTGCTCGTAAAGGTTTGGCGGATACCGCACTGAAAACAGCAAACTCCGGTTATCTGACCCGTCGTCTGGTTGACGTGGCGCAGGATCTGGTGGTGACTGAAGACGACTGTGGTACTCACAACGGCATCATGATGACTCCGGTTATCGAAGGTGGCGATGTTAAAGAGCCACTGCGTGAGCGCGTTCTGGGTCGTGTTACCGCTGAAGATGTCATCAAGCCGGGTACGGCAGACATCCTGGTGCCACGTAACACCCTGCTGAACGAGAAGACCTGTGACCTGTTGGAAGAGAACTCTGTCGACAGCGTTAAGGTTCGTTCCGTAGTAAGTTGTGAAACCGACTTTGGTGTGTGTGCTAACTGCTATGGTCGCGACCTGGCACGTGGTCACATCATCAACAAAGGCGAAGCCATCGGCGTTATCGCGGCGCAGTCTATCGGTGAACCTGGTACACAGCTGACGATGCGTACGTTCCACATCGGTGGTGCGGCTTCGCGTGCGGCTGCTGAATCCAGCATTCAGGTGAAGAACAAGGGTACGCTGAAGCTGAGCAATGTGAAGTTCGTTATGAACGCCGCAGGCAAGCTGGTGATCACCTCTCGTAACACCGAACTGAAGCTGATCGACGAATTCGGCCGTACCAAAGAAAGCTACAAAGTGCCTTACGGTTCCGTAATGGGCAAAGGTGATGGTGCAGAAGTTAACGGCGGCGAAACCGTGGCTAACTGGGATCCGCACACCATGCCGGTTGTTACCGAGGTGGGCGGTTTCATTCGCTTCGCCGATATGGTTGACGGCCAGACCATTACCCGCCAGACCGACGAACTGACCGGTTTGTCTTCTCTGGTGGTACTGGACAGCGCAGAACGTACCGGTAGCGGTAAAGACCTGCGTCCGGCACTGAAAATCGTTGATGCCAAAGGCGACGACGTATTGATCCCAGGTACTGATATGCCTGCTCAATACTTCCTGCCAGGTAAAGCGATTGTGCAGTTGGAAGACGGCATTCAGATCGGTGCGGGTGATACCCTGGCGCGTATTCCTCAGGAATCCGGCGGTACCAAGGACATCACCGGTGGTCTGCCACGCGTTGCGGATCTGTTCGAAGCACGTCGTCCGAAAGAGCCGGCAATCCTGGCTGAAATCAGCGGGATTATCTCGTTCGGTAAAGAGACCAAAGGCAAACGTCGTCTGGTGATCTCTCCACTCGATGGCAGCGATGCTTACGAAGAGATGATTCCGAAATGGCGTCAGCTCAACGTGTTTGAAGGTGAAATTGTGGAACGTGGTGACGTTGTTTCTGACGGCCCAGAATCTCCACATGACATTCTGCGTCTGCGTGGTGTGCATGCGGTTACCCGCTATATCACCAACGAAGTGCAGGAAGTTTACCGTCTGCAAGGCGTTAAGATTAACGATAAACACATTGAAGTTATCGTTCGTCAGATGCTGCGTAAAGGCACCATCGTCAGCGCGGGTGGCACCGAGTTCCTGGAAGGCGAACAGGCTGAAGTTTCACGCGTCAAGATTGCTAACCGTAAACTTGCTGCTGAAGGCAAGATCGAAGCAACCTTCTCGCGCGATCTGCTGGGTATCACCAAGGCTTCCTTGGCGACCGAGTCCTTCATCTCTGCTGCATCGTTCCAGGAAACGACGCGTGTTCTCACCGAAGCGGCAGTTGCCGGTAAGCGTGATGAGCTGCGTGGTCTGAAAGAGAACGTGATCGTGGGCCGTCTGATCCCAGCCGGTACCGGTTACGCTTATCACCAGGATCGTATGCGCCGTAAAGCACAGGGCGAAGTACCAGTGGTTCCTGTAGTCAGCGCGGCAGAAGCGACGGCTAACTTGGCCGAGTTGTTGAACGCAGGTAACCTGGGCGGCAACAACGACGAGTAAGTCGCCTTGACCTGATGTTTGATTGACTGCACGTTCTAAAGCCCCGGCTATCACAGTCGGGGCTTTTTGTTGTACAGTGCCTGTAAAGTTAAAACAACGGAATAGGCATGGATACCTCAACATCAGTTAGTAACAATACCTCTGTGAACGGCGTGGTTGCGCCACAAATCCAGTTAAACAGCCATTCTCAAAGCCGCGCGCGCCGCGCAGCGTGGGGCAGCTTTGTTGGCGCAGTGGTCGACTGGTACGACTTTTTACTGTACGGAATAGTTGCCGCTTTGGTATTTAACACCGAGTTTTTCCCTCAGGTTAGCCCAACGATGGGAACGCTGGCCGCTTTTGGTACCTTTGGCGTCGGTTTCCTGTTCCGCCCGTTGGGTGGGATCGTGTTTGGCCACTTTGGTGACAAACTGGGCCGCAAACGCATGCTGATGATTACCGTCTGGATGATGGGGATCGCCACCGCATTGATTGGTCTATTACCCTCTTTTGCCTCGGTTGGCTGGTGGGCTCCGGTCATGCTGGTAGTGCTCCGCGCGGTTCAGGGGTTTGCCGTTGGCGGCGAATGGGGCGGCGCTGCGCTGTTGGCGGTTGAAAGTGCGCCGAAAAAGAGAAAAGCCTTTTACAGCAGCGGCGTACAAATTGGCTTCGGCGTCGGGTTGTTATTGGCGACCGGCTCAGTTTCCATTGTGAACCAATTTACCACCAATGATGAGTTCGTAAGCTGGGGCTGGCGTTTGCCGTTTTTATTCAGCTTAGTGCTGGTCGCGATTGCCTGGTGGGTGCGTAACGGCATGGATGAGTCGCTGGAGTTTGAAGCAAACAAAACGTTGCAGGACAGAGCCGACAAAATACGCAAGTTCCCGATTTTAGAGGCATTGCGTCAGAACCCTAAAGCATTCTTATTGATTATTGCCTTGCGATTGGGTGAATTGCTCACGATGTACATCGTGACGGCGTTTGCGCTCAATTACTCCACCACCCACCTTGGCCTGGCGCGTGACATGTTTCTCAACATTGGCTTGCTGGTTGGGGCGGTGAGCTGTGTCTCTATTCCCAGCTTTGCCTATTTAGCCGATCGCTTTGGCCGACGCCGCATCTATGTCACAGGGGCACTCATTGGCTGTGCCAGCGCAGTACCGTTTTTTATGGCGCTGGAAAGCCGTAATACCCTAATGATTATCTTGTTTGCCATCATGCTCGGGAATGTGGCGCACGATATGCTCGTCAGCGTACAGCAACCGATGTTTACCGAGCTGTTTGGTACCGCCTACCGTTACAGCGGTGCTGGCGTTGGCTATCAGGTCGCCAGCGTCGTCGGTGGTGGCTTCACGCCTTTTATCGCCGTATTGCTGGTGGAGTTTATGGATGGTTCTTGGCATGCGGTTGCAGCCTATCTGGCAATAGGTTGTCTGCTATCGGCTATCGTTGGGGCAAGTATGAAGCCTCAGGCCACGGATTGATCAAACCAGAAACCGGAGACGCGCGGGGGACATCCGCGCGCTCCGGGGTTTGGTAGGGCAAGGCTATCAAGAGGGGTAGACAGCCTTGGTTGGCCTCGGGTTTGATAACCAACGCAGTCACTATAACGGTGCCAATTTTCTATTCCAGCCCGGCTTTTTAGTTTTGCGTATGCCTTTCAGCGCTATTGGATCGCCTATGTAACCGTTGCAGGTTATTGCGCAGCACGCCCCAGATAATCATCCCAATCTTTCCACACCGGCTGCAATCCCGCGGCGCTAATAGCAAGGGCGACCTGCTGCGGTGTCCGGCCATCGTGCGGTTCAAACTGCTCCAGTTCCGCGGGTGTATTGTCGGCATAACCGCCCGGCTGTGTTTTCGAACCGGCGCTGACGCTGTTGATTGCCAACGGGATCATATGATCGCGGAAGAACGGTGACTCACGGGTCGATAATGACAGCTCAACGTCAGGGGCAAACAAGCGGAATGCACAGATAAGCTGCACCAGTTGTGGTTCACTCATCACCGAGGCCGGTTCAATACCTCCGGCGCAGGGCCGCAAACGGGGGAACGAGATTGAGTAACGGCTCTGCCAGTAGGTTTGCTGCAAGTAGAACAGGTGTTCCGCCAGCATGTAACAGTCAGTGCGCCAACTGTTGGACAGCCCGATTAACGCGCCAAGGCCGATCTTGTCGATCCCGGCACGGCCCAAGCGATCCGGCGTTGCCAGCCGCCAGTGGAAATCCTGCTTATGCCCGCGCAGATGATACTGTTGGTAAGTGGCAGCATGATAGGTTTCCTGATAAACCATCACCCCGTCCAGCCCCAGGGTTTTCAATTCGGCGTACTCATCCTCGGCCAGTGGCTGAACCTCCATCATCAACGAGCTGAAATGGCTGCGGATTTGCGGCAGATGCTGGCGGAAGTAAGCCATACCCACTTTATTCTGGTGCTCACCGGTCACCAGCAGCAGGTGCTCAAAACCCAACGCCTTGATCGCTGCGCATTCCCGTCCAATCTCGTCACTATCCAGCGTTTTACGTTTGATGCGGTTGCTCATAGAGAAACCGCAGTAAGTACAGTCGTTGGCGCACAGGTTGGAGAGATATAACGGCACGTAAAAGCTGACCACGTTACCAAAACGCTGGCGCGTCAGTTGTTGTGCACGCAGTGCCAGCGGTTCCAGATATGGCGCGGCGGCAGGGGAGATCAGCGCCATAAAGTCATCGCGTGTCAGCTTCTGTGCATTGAGTGCCTGTTCAACATCGCGTGCGGTTTTGCTGTTGATACGCAGTTGAATATCATCCCAATCCAGCTGTTGCCAGCGGCTACTGAAATCATCACTCATCAGCGTATCTCCTCTGATTGGCTGAGAAACGCGGTCAGCGGGCTGGAGGCAACGGCAATCCGCTGGCGATGGCCCAAACCGGCGCGGTGTGCCAGCTCGCCAGCCTCCAGCGCCAGCCGGAATGCCTGTGCCATTTGCACCGGATCGCGTGCCACGGCGATGGCGGTATTGACCAGCACGGCGTCGGCACCCAACTCCATGGCTTCCAATGCATGGCTTGGAGCACCGATACCGGCATCGACCACCACTGGCACCTTGGCTTGCTCGATGATGATCTCCAGGAAATCGCGGGTCAGCAAGCCACGGTTGGATCCAATCGGCGCACCGAGCGGCATTACTGCGGCGCAGCCTGCTTCTTCCAGCCGCTTGCACAGTACCGGGTCGGCACCGCAGTAAGGCAACACGACGAAGCCTTCTTTAACCAGAATTTCTGCGGCTTTCAAGGTCTCGATCGGATCCGGCAGCAGGTATTTCACATCCGGGTGGATTTCCAGTTTTACCCAATGAGTACCGAGCGCTTCGCGTGCCAATCGAGCGGCAAACACCGCTTCGGCGGCGGTTTTGGCCCCGGAGGTATTCGGCAGCAGCTTTACACCTAGCTGTTGCAGCGGCGCCAGAATGGCATCGTTACCACCACGCAGATCGACGCGTTTCATTGCCATGGTAACCAACTGAGAGCCGGATGCTTGCAAGGCTGCCAGCATTAAGGCTGGGGTGGCGAACTTGCCAGTGCCGGTAAACAGGCGTGAAGTAAAAGTGGTATCGGCGATTTGCAACATATCAGCCTCCGGCAATCGCTTGAAAAAGCAGGATATCATCACCGTCCTGCACTTGGCGTGTTGCCCAATCGGCGTGTGGAATGATGGTCTGGTTAATGGCCAGCGCAGTGCCTGGCTGGTGGCGATCCAGTTGTTCGAGCAGAGCGGTGACGCTCAAAGCTTGCTCCAACTCCAACGGCTGGTCATTCAGCGTAATTTTCATGCGGCACCTCGGCAAACTGGGCAATTGCTGGCTTGGCTGAGTTGCAAAGTGCTCCAGCTCTGCTGTTTGCCGTCGAACAAACGCAGCTTGCCGCTGAGGGGCGAAGCCATTCCTGCCAGCATTTTGATCGCCTCCAGCGCCTGGAGCGTGCCGATCATCCCTACCACTGGGCCGAGCACGCCCGCCGTCTTGCAGTTACGCTGTGGTTCGGTTTGTTCAGGGTAGAGGCAGGCATAGCAGCCTTGGGCATACGGCGGTTCGATCACCAGCAACTGGCCGCTGAAACCTACCGCGCTGCCGCTGATCAAAGGCTTATCGATGGCCACACAGGCGGCATTAACCGCGTGGCGGGTCGCCATATTGTCACTGCAATCCAGTACCAAATCGGCACGTGCCACTGCCTCGCTGAGTATTGACCCCTGTAAGCGCTGTTCCAGCGCGATACAGGCTACCAGCGGATTCAGCGCCTGCAATTGACGCTGGGCTAACCGCGCTTTGCCTTGGGGAACTTCGTTACTGCGATAAAGGATTTGCCGCTGTAGGTTAGTGATATGCAATTGATCGTCATCGGCCAACAGCAGCGTGCCGACGCCAGCGGCGGCCAGATACAGTGCTGCCGGGGAACCTAAACCTCCTAGACCGACTATCAGTACCGTGGATTGCTTTAGCTTTTGCTGGCCTTCTGGGCCAACGTCCTCTAGCAGCAGCTGGCGGCTGTAACGCAGAAATTCCTGATCGTTGAGCATCGCATTACTCCTTGCCTTCAATCAGCTTCAGCAACTGTGCGGTGGCTATACGCCAATCTGTTGCCTGAGTGATGGCGCTGACCACCGCCACGCTGCCCACGCCGCACTCGAGTACGGCGGGTACGCGATCGAGGCTGATCCCGCCGATCGCCACCGTCGGGTAATCTTGTAATCCGGCGATATGGCGCTTCAACTCAGCCAGCCCTTGCGGTGCGGAAGGCATCTCTTTGGTTTGGGTGGGGAAGATATGCCCCAACGCAATGTAGGAAGGTTTGACCGCGATGGCCCGGGCGATCTCGGCGTCGTCATGGGTTGATACCCCCAGGCGCAATCCGGCCCGATGAATGGCGGCCAGATCGGTGGTATCCAGATCCTCCTGCCCCAAGTGAACACCATAGGCACCGTGTTTGATCGCCAAGCGCCAGTAGTCGTTGATAAACAGCCGTGCACGGTATTGCTTGCCAAGCGCAATGGCGGCGGCAACGTCGGTTTCAACCTGTTCGTCCGGCAGGTCTTTGATGCGCAACTGAATGGTGGTTACGCCTGCATCCAGCAGGCGGGCAATCCATTCAACGCTGTCGACCACCGGGTAAAGCCCCAATTTGTGCGGGGTGGCAGGAAAGGGCGTGGTGATATCAGTCATTGTTCACCTCTTCCTGTAGGTTAGATGCGCTGTGGTACAGCTCGCTGCCGCGTGAGCGGAACTCGGCAGACATTTTCTCCATGCCGGAAAGCTGAACTTCGACCGGTTTAGCGGCCTCAAGAACTGCGGCGTAATCGCGTACCTCCTGCGAGATTTTCATTGAGCAGAATTTCGGCCCGCACATGGAACAGAAGTGGGCGATCTTGCCGGATTCCTGCGGTAGGGTTTCGTCGTGGTAAGCGCGGGCAGTGTCTGGATCCAGCGCCAGGTTGAACTGATCTTCCCAGCGGAATTCGAAACGCGCCTTGGACATGGCGTTATCACGGATCTGCGCACCCGGATGGCCCTTCGCCAGATCCGCAGCGTGGGCCGCGATCTTGTAGGTGATCAACCCTTGCTTCACGTCTTGCTTGTTTGGCAGGCCGAGGTGCTCTTTTGGCGTGACGTAGCACAGCATTGCGCAGCCGAACCAGCCGATCATGGCGGCACCGATCCCCGAGGTGAAGTGGTCGTAACCTGGAGCAATATCTGTGGTCAATGGGCCAAGGGTATAGAACGGCGCTTCGTGGCAATGCTCCAACTCTTCGGTCATGTTGCGGCGGATCATCTGCATCGGCACGTGACCTGGGCCTTCGATCATCACCTGCACATCATATTCCCAGGCGACTTTGGTCAGTTCGCCCAGCGTGTGCAGTTCGGCAAACTGGGCTTCGTCGTTGGCATCCTGAATCGAGCCTGGACGCAGGCCGTCGCCGAGCGACAGGGCAACGTCGTAGGCGGCGCAGATTTCACAGATTTCACGGAAGTGCTGATAGAGGAAGTTTTCCTGATGGTGCGACAGGCACCATTTCGCCATGATCGAACCCCCGCGTGACACGATGCCGGTCAGGCGTTTGGCGGTCATTGGCACGTAGCGTAGCAGTACGCCAGCGTGGATGGTGAAGTAGTCCACGCCCTGTTCTGCCTGCTCCAGCAGGGTATCGCGGAACATTTCCCAGGTGAGGTTTTCCGCCACGCCGTTCACTTTTTCCAAGGCTTGGTAGATCGGCACGGTGCCAATCGGCACCGGGCTGTTACGCAGGATCCATTCACGGGTTTCGTGGATGTAGCGGCCGGTGGAGAGATCCATCACGGTATCCGCGCCCCAACGGGTAGACCACACCAGCTTTTCTACTTCTTCTTCGATCGACGAAGTGACCGCCGAATTACCGATATTGGCATTCACCTTCACCAGGAAATTACGGCCAATGATCATCGGCTCGGATTCCGGGTGGTTGATGTTGGCAGGGATGATGGCGCGGCCAACGGCCACTTCCTGGCGCACAAATTCCGGCGTGATGTTTTCCGGCAGATTGGCGCCCCAGTGCTGACCAGGGTGTTGCTGGCGTAACTCCTCGCCACGAATGCGTTCACGGCCCATATTCTCGCGGATGGCGATAAACTCCATCTCTGGCGTAACGATACCGGCGCGGGCATAGTGCAACTGGGTGACACATTTGCCGGGTAAGGCCTTGCGTGGTAACGGTAAGTGTTCGAAACGCAGATGATCCAGCCCTTCGTCCGCCAGCCGTTGTTGGGTAAAGCCGGAGCTGACTCCACTCAATGTTGCAGTATCGGCACGCTCTTCAATCCAACCTGCCCGCAGTTTTTCCAGGCCGCGATGGACATCCAACGTGGCGTGCGGATCGCCATAGGGGCCTGCGGTGTCATACACCGGGATCGCCTCATTCTGTTCATACTGCGGGTTATCTTTGTTGCCGCCGATCAGCGTTGGGCTAAGCTGGATCTCACGCATCGGAACACGGATGTCGCCGCGTGAGCCTTGCAGATAGATACGGTGAGAGTTGGGGAAAGTCACGCCTTGTAAGGCATTGATAAACAGCTGCGCTTCGTCGCGCTGCTGTTTGCGGGCACGGGGCTTTTTCATCGTAGACATAGCAAATTCCTATCAGTGGGTGATGTTTGGAAAATTGCTTGTCTGGAGCTCGGAGGGAGTAATGATGCTGGCCAAAAAAGCAGCGAGATCCTGGATCGGGTAGGCTGTTTTTGGCGGTAGATTACTCTTGTTCCCTTCGCGGGTCTTAACCCGATCAGGTTCCGCGGATCCCGAATTAACGGTCTCAGCCTGGCTAATTTGTTAAACAGATCAGCGCTAGGCACTCCGACAAGAAGCGTCCAGTATAGGAGAGTGAGTAAAAACTACAAGGTTACCTTCGATCTTTCATGTTGCAGCGTGGTTGGCTGTGCGAGGTGACTCAGCCCGTCCGTGGGCCAAAGTTTATTGATGGGATTAGGCGCGGTTTTCCAGCGAATCGGCGTTGGAAACTCCTGGCTGAGCTTGCTGCCAGGTTTCTGCAGCCAGTTGAATCAGGTGATCCTCCAGGGCAAAGCGTGACGCCAAGGCTTCGCCGATATCTGACAGTGCCTGATGAAATTCCAGACAGACGTCCTGATCGATATCCACTTCGGTATAGCGATCGTGGAACGCCATGATCGTTTCGGTATTGGCCTGTAGCTTCGGGTAGAACTTGGTGGTCAGCGCCATTTTGGGGCTGGCTGAGCCTTCCACCCGCTTGATAATTTCGCCATAGATGTGAAAATGTCCATCAGAGAGATAATCCACCAGATTCTGGCAAAAGTTCTCCAGCGCTTTTTCATTCAGCGGCGTATGCTTTTCTTTGTTCGGTTTGATGCCTACCAAGGTGCAATAGGCGACCAGTAATTGCTTGCGTGCCTGTAGCCATTGATCAACTAATTCATTACTGCCACCAACGCGTTGAGTCAGGTTTTCCAACTTATTGAGCATGTTTGACTCCGTGAGTAATAGAAAGAAAACAGTAATTTATTAAAATCTAACAAAGAACAATTCCTAGATTGCCAGTGAAGCAGAGGTTGTGCAACAACATATGGAACTTGCATTAACGGGTAACGAAAATGGCTGGTGGATCGTCAGCCATGAAAGCAAAATTTGGCTGCCAAATGGTGAGTTGCCGTTGGGGTCAGCGGCGTCATATTCACTGTTGGGCCTGCATGCTCGCCAGATTGGTGAATGGGAAGGGGTGCCGGTATGGCTGGTATGCCAGCCGATGCCAAAAGAGATGGGATCGGTGCGGCAATTGCTCGATCGTGAACGCGGTCTGTTCCAACTTGCCGGGCGTGGCGTGCAGCTGGCCAATTTTTACCGTTCACATAAGTTTTGTGGCTATTGCGGCCATGAAATGGTGCTCAGCCGCACCGAGAGCGCCTGCCTGTGCAATCACTGCCGTGAACGCTATTACCCGCAAATTGCGCCATGCGTGATCGTCGCCATCCGCCGTAATGATGAGATCCTGCTGGCACAGCACGTGCGCCATCGTGGTGGGATCCATACCGTGTTGGCCGGGTTTGTGGAGGTGGGGGAAACGCTGGAGCAGGCGGTAGCACGTGAGGTGATGGAAGAAAGCAATATCGCCATCACCAACCTGCGTTATGTGACATCTCAACCCTGGCCGTTCCCCCATTCGCTGATGATGGCCTTTATGGCGGATTATCAGAGCGGTGAACTGCGCCACGATCCGAAAGAGTTGCTCAACGCAGGCTGGTATCGCCACGACCAATTGCCATTGTTACCACCACCGGGCACCGTGGCGCGCCGGTTGATCGAGGATACCGTGGCGCTGTGTCGGGCAGAATAGAATCATGTACAATGGCGCCAGATGATCACGGGAGCCTGATAAATGAATGAGTTGAAGAACGATCGTTACCTGCGTGCTTTGCTGCGCCAGCCGGTGGATGTCACTCCTGTGTGGATGATGCGTCAGGCTGGTCGTTATTTGCCGGAGTACAAGGCCACGCGCGCCCAGGCCGGTGATTTTATGTCGCTGTGCAAAAATGCGGAACTGGCCTGCGAAGTGACGTTACAGCCGCTGCGCCGCTATGCGCTGGACGCCGCTATTCTGTTCTCCGATATTCTCACTATTCCCGATGCTATGGGGCTTGGGCTCTATTTTGAGACGGGTGAAGGGCCACGTTTTTCATCCCCCATTACCTGCCGTGCCGATGTAGAAAAGCTGCCTGCGTTTGATCCTGAAGATGAACTGGGTTACGTGATGAATGCGGTGCGTACCATCCGTCGTGAACTGAAAGGCGCAGTGCCGCTGATCGGTTTCTCCGGCAGCCCGTGGACGCTGGCGACCTACATGGTGGAAGGGGGGAGCAGCAAGGCGTTTACCAAGCTGAAGAAAATGATGTACGCCGAGCCACAAACGCTGCATCTGTTGCTGGATAAGCTGGCAGACAGCGTCATTCTGTATCTCAATGCCCAGATCAAAGCCGGTGCGCAATCGGTGATGGTGTTTGATACTTGGGGGGGTGTGCTGACCGGCCGCGACTACCTGGAGTTCTCGCTGCATTACATGCATAAAATCGTTGATGGTCTGCTGCGTGAAAACGACGGCCGCCGGGTGCCGGTGACGTTGTTCACCAAAGGCGGCGGTCAGTGGTTGGAAGCCATGGCTGCGACCGGTTGTGATGCGCTGGGTCTGGATTGGACCACGGATATCGCCAACGCGCGCCGCCGTGTAGGTCACCAGGTTGCGCTACAGGGCAATATGGATCCTTCCATGCTGTATGCCGCGCCGGAACGTATCGCGCAGGAAGTGGAAATCATCTTGGCTGGCTTCGGTCACGGCGAAGGACACGTCTTTAACCTGGGTCATGGCATCCATCAGGATGTGCCGCCAGAGAATGCGGGTGCCTTTGTCGAAGCCGTGCACGCGCTTTCGGCTAAATACCATCGCTGAGCCTGTAAGGAGACGCTGTGATTGATACTCAGGCCCTGAGCATGGAACAGTTACAGCGTGCGGGCGACGTCATTCGCCACGATGATTTTCTGCAAACCCCCCCGGCTTTCATTGCCGGTGCTGACGTTGGCTTTGAGCAAGAAGGTGCAGTGACGCGCGCTGCCATTGCCATTCTGCGCTATCCTTCTTTGGAACTGGTGGAATACCGGGTGGCGCGCATCAAGACCTCGATGCCCTATATCCCCGGATTTCTTTCGTTCCGTGAGTATCCCGCTTTGCTTGCCGCGTGGGAGCAACTGCAACAGAAACCCGACCTGATCTTCGTCGATGGGCATGGTATTTCGCACCCGCGGCGTTTGGGCGTGGCCAGCCATTTTGGCTTGTTGGTGAATGTGCCGACGATCGGCGTGGCCAAAAAGCGTTTGTGCGGCACCTTTGCCCCGCTTGATGCGGCGGCTGGTGCGTTGGCAGCGCTGGAAGACAAGGGCGAGCAGCTTGGTTGGGTGTGGCGCAGCAAGGCGCGCTGCAATCCGTTGTTTATTGCCACCGGCCATCGCGTGAGCACGGCTAGTGCGCTGGCTTGGGTGCAGCGCTGTATGGCAGGGTACCGTTTGCCGGAGCCTACGCGTTGGGCCGATGCCATCGCTTCGCGCCGTCCGGCCTTTGTACGCTGGCTACAGCAGCATCCAGAGATGTCGACCTGCGCGATTTCGGGTACACTGCGCGGCAGATAACGAGTAAGAGAGTACACAATGCTACGTAACCCCATTCATTTACGCTTGGAAAAGCTCGAAAGCTGGCAACATTTGACCTTTATGGCGAGTTTGTGCGAGCGTATGTACCCGAATTATCAGATGTTCTGCCTGCAAACCGAGTTCGGCGATCCGGCGATTTATCGCCGTATTCTGGATCTGGTGTGGGAGACGTTGGTGGTAAAAGATGCCAAGGTCAACTTTGACAGCCAACTGGAAAAGCTGGAAGAGGCGATCCCGTCGGCAGAAGATTACGATCTTTACGGCGTTTACCCAGCAATTGACGCCTGCATCGCATTAGGTGAACTGGTCCATTCGCGCCTCAGCGGAGAGACGCTGGAGCACGCCATTGCCATTAGCGAAACCTCAATTCGCACCGTGGCGATGTTGGAAATGACCCAGGCTGGCAAAGAAATGACCGACGAAGAGCTGAAAATTCTGCCTGCCGTTGAAGAAGAATGGGACATCCAATGGGAGATTTTCCGCCTGTTGGCCGCCAGCGAAGAGCGCGATTTGGATCTGATCAAAGGGTTACGATCTGACCTGCGTGAGGCGGCGGTAAGTAACATCGGGATAAATTTAACGCAATAAGGCAAGAAAACGTGATTTAACGCCTGATTTGTCATGCCTTAAGGCTTCACATCCGCACCCTGTCTGGTCTACATTTGGGGGGCGAAAAAAAAGTGGCTATCGGTGCGTGTATGCAGGAGAGTGCTGTCAATCGGCATATCCGTCGCACTCGATGCTTTGCAAACGATAAACACACTGTAAGGATAACTTATGAACAAGACTCAACTGATTGATGTAATCGCGGACAAGGCTGACCTTTCCAAAGCACAAGCTAAACTGGCTCTGGAATCTACCTTGGCTGCTATTACTGAGTCTCTGAAAGAAGGTGATGCAGTACAATTGGTTGGTTTCGGTACTTTCAAGGTAAACCATCGTAACGAGCGCACTGGCCGCAACCCGCAGACTGGTAAAGAAATCAAAATCGCAGCTGCTAATGTGCCTGCGTTCGTTTCTGGCAAAGCACTGAAAGACGCAGTCAAATAAGACGCGTATTGGTGAAAAGATTAAACAGAGGGGCGATGGCGCCCCTTTTGTTTGCCCGCCGGGTACTGATGGTGGTTGCCGTGATCGGCGGCCTGAGCGCCTGTAGTTTTCGTTCTACCCCTCCTTCATTTACTGCCAGCGGTTTTGTTGCCGATCAGGGAGTCATCCGCCTGTGGCGCAAAGATGATAACCAGCAGCGCCCCATGGTACTGATGAGCGTCTATAGCCCTTATCGTGGGCCGGGGACGATAACTACCCTGTATGAATACCAGAATGGTGTACTGCGCCAGATCAGGCGTACCGATGCTGACGGCGATAAGGACTCGATTCAATTACGCTTTACCAACGACGGTACGGTCAGCTTTATGCAGCGCCAATTGGCGACGCGGCGCGAAAAACTGTCCAGCGACGATATCGCACTCTATCAATATCAGGCTCGCCGCATTCTGGAAGTGAGCGATGCCCTCAATGCTGGCCGGGTAAGGCTGTTGCAGGGGCGTTGGCAGCAGGGGAATGTGCAGTCGTGCCGTGGCGAAATGCTGAAACCAGACTTTGGCAAGCAGGCGGAAGCCTGGATTGCGCAGCGTGCTGCCAACAGCAGCCAACCGGTGAGTGTAGCCTGGCTGGATGGGCCGGACGGACGTGAACTGCTGCTGGTGGCGTACGACGATTTCTGTCGTTGGGAACCTACAGAAGATTCGCTTTAGAAAAGCCAATAAAAAAGGCTCTGCGAACAGAACCCTCTCGTTTTACCTTGGTCGAGCTTATTTGCCACGCGCAATCGCGCGGTAGCCAATATCTTTGCGGCAGAAGCAGCCTTGCCACTGAATATTTTCCGCCAACTGATAAGCCCGTTGCTGTGCTTCAGCCACTGTTGCACCCAAGGCCGTCACGCACAATACGCGGCCGCCGCTGGTGACCACATCATTCCCTTGTAGACGAGTACCTGCATGGAACACTTTCCCATCAGCACTTTCCTGCTGCGATAAACCATGGATCACATCACTATTGCGGTAATCACCAGGATAGCCCCCGGCAGCCAGTACTACGCCTAAAGCAGGACGCTCGTCCCACTCGGAGGTTTTCCCTCCCAACGTACCTTCGGCACCCGCCAGACACAGTTCAACCAGATCGGAGCGCAGGCGTAACATGATTGGCTGAGTTTCCGGATCGCCAAAGCGGCAGTTGAATTCAATCACCTTAGGTTGACCGTCGGCATCAATCATCAGGCCAGCATACAGGAAGCCCACGTAAATATTACCTTCTGCCGCCATGCCGCGCACGGTTGGCCAGATCACCTGATCCATTACGCGCTGGTGGATCTCATCGGTGACCACCGGAGCCGGTGAATAAGCTCCCATACCACCGGTATTCGGGCCGGTATCGCCATCGCCCACACGCTTGTGATCCTGGCTGGTGGCCATCGGGACCACGTTTTCACCATCCACCATCACAATAAAGCTGGCTTCTTCGCCTTCAAGGAATTCTTCGATCACGATACGGTGCCCTGCGTCGCCAAAGGCATTGCCCGCCAGCATATCCTGAATGGCGTCTTCTGCTTCTTTCAGCGTCATGGCAACAATCACGCCTTTACCTGCTGCCAAGCCGTCAGCTTTGATCACGATCGGCGCGCCTTTGCTGCGTACGTACGCCAGCGCAGCGTCCACATCGGTGAAGTTCTGGTATTCCGCACTTGGGATCGCATGGCGAGCCAGGAAATCTTTGGTGAACGCTTTGGAGCCTTCTAACTGGGCGGCAGCCTGCGACGGACCAAAAATTTTCAGACCAGCGGCCTGAAAAGCATCAACCACGCCAATCACCAGCGGGGCTTCTGGGCCAACAATGGTGAGACCGATAGCATGGCTTTTGGCAAAGGCCAGCAGTGCCGGGATATCAGTTGGGGCGATATCAATGTTGGTCAGGTTGACTTCCAATGCCGTGCCCGCATTGCCCGGCGCAACGTAAACCTTATCCGCCAATGGTGATTGGGCCGCTTTCCAAGCCAACGCATGTTCGCGCCCGCCGTTACCGATAATCAGAATATTCATCAGGTGCTCCATAAACAGCGTGCGCTTTGGCGCACGCAGCGAAAGGGATTAATGGCGGAAGTGGCGCATGTCGGTGAAGATCATCGCAATACCGTGCTCATTGGCAGCGGCAATCACTTCGTCATCGCGGATCGAACCGCCTGGCTGGATAACGCAGGTAATACCTACTGCGGCTGCGGCGTCGATACCGTCACGGAACGGGAAGAAAGCGTCAGACGCCATGGCGGAGCCGGGTACTTCCAGGCCTTCGTCAGCGGCTTTGATACCCGCAATCTTGGCCGAGTAAACGCGGCTCATCTGGCCCGCCCCGATGCCGATAGTCATGTTGTCACGCGCATAAACAATGGCGTTGGATTTAACGAATTTAGCCACTTTCCAGCAGAACAGCGCATCACGCAGTTCCTGAGCGGTTGGCTGACGTTCAGAAACCACGCGCAGATCGCCTTCAGTCACCATGCCCAGATCGCGATCCTGCACCAGCAGGCCACCGTTGACGCGTTTGAAATCCAGACCGGCAAAGCGTTGCTGCCACTGGCCACAGGCCAGTACGCGCACATTTTGTTTGGCCGCTAGCAGAGAGCGGGCTTCGTCACTGATGCTTGGTGCGATAATCACCTCAACGAACTGGCGGCTGATGATCGCTTTCGCTGTCTCAGCATCCAACTCACGGTTGAAAGCGATGATGCCACCAAAGGCAGAGGTGGGATCGGTCTGGTAGGCACGATCATAAGCAGTGAACAGGCTTTCACCGATCGCCACACCACAAGGATTAGCGTGTTTGACGATCACGCAGGCCGGCTCGGCGAACTCTTTCACACATTCCAGCGCAGCGTCGGTATCGGCGATGTTGTTGTAAGAGAGAGCCTTGCCTTGCAGCTGTACGGCGGTGGCGACGGAGGCTTCCTGCAGGTTCTCTTCTATATAGAAGGCGGCTTGCTGGTGGCTGTTCTCGCCGTAGCGCATATCCTGCTTCTTGATGTAGTTCAGGTTCAGGGTGCGTGGGAAGCGGCCTGAAGGCTGCTCAGTTTCGCCGTGATAGGCCGGAACCAGAGCACCAAAGTAGTTGGCGATCATGCTGTCGTAAGCTGCGGTATGCTCAAAGGCCTTGATCGCCAGATCGAATCGGGTTGGATAGCGCAGCGAGCCCGCATTGTTATCCATTTCTGTAATGATGGCGGCGTAGTCGCTGCTCTTCACCACGATAGCGACATCTTTATGGTTCTTGGCGGCAGAGCGCACCATGGTCGGGCCACCGATATCGATATTCTCAACGGCATCCTCCAATGAACAATCTGGACGAGCTACGGTTTGGGCGAAGGGATACAGATTCACTACCACCATATCGATCGGCTTGATCGCATGTTGCTCCATGATGGCATCATCCTGGCCGCGACGGCCCAGAATGCCACCGTGCACCTTCGGATGCAGGGTCTTCACTCGTCCGTCCATCATTTCCGGGAAACCGGTGTAGTCAGAAACTTCGGTAACGGGCAGACCGGCATTCGCCAGCAGGCGGGCGGTGCCGCCGGTGGAAAGCAATTCTACGCCTCTCTGGGAGAGTGCTTCGGCGAATTCAACGATACCGGCTTTATCAGACACGCTGAGCAGAGCCCGGCGGATTGGACGAGGTTGTTGCATGGTTTTATCCCTTGGCTTTGAGTCGCAATATAAAGAGCGTTACGTGAATCTCTACCTTCTTTCCTTATATATATGAAGGGCAGGAACAGATTCAGGTAACGCCCCCGTAAAAAGGGGGGATCGTTTTGTCGCGGGAATTGTAGCGAAAACGTTTGCGCGGTGCTCGTAAATTTTCCGAGCAAATGCGATCTGTGGATAAGTTAGTGCATAACCGGGTATAAGGACGAGTTTTGCTGTGGAATGCAGCAAACAGTGATTTTTGTCGAAAATACCTGTTGCGGCCTGCGTGGAACTCCCTATAATGCGCCTCCATCGACACGGAACATGTGAACAACTTCACAGAGTCTCCGGGGGTCGCAGAGAAAAAACCTGAAAATTAAGGTTGACTCTGAAAGAGGAAAGCGTAATATACGCC
>JBAQHZ010000322.1:0-10843 GCA_049288585.1 Chania sp. | reverse complement strand
AACAGGGACGTGAATTGAGCCGACCCGTCAGGCAACGGGGGCGTAGCGAAGGTACCCGCGCAGCGGGCAGGCCATGTTAAGCGTAGGCGTGGTTGCAGGGCCCCGCCTTGGGCCCTGCAATTGCCGTCCATTATTGTTCCATCGGATTATGATCTTTTACGGCAATTCCCATTACACCTGACTTACAGAGACGAACACGTTGTGTATAAGAGACAGCTCGGGGAGAGGGGTAGGGTGAGGGGAAGATCACTGAACTAAAGCCCCTCATCCCGGCCCTCTCCCACAGAAAGAGGGAGGCCACACCTTCAGCACCTGCTGCATAATCATGCAGCTTTGCGCTTAACTGACCGGCATTAGCCGTTAGGGTGGCCTTAAACTGCTGACCTATTTTTAATACAACAGCCCCAGCCCAAAGCGGTCATCTGTAATAATCGACAGGATGCCACCATTGGTGGTGTAACCGCCGCTGATGGCTCCCGTTGCCGTTATCACGCCAAGCACCGGCTGGTTATAGGTGAGTACGCCATAGCTGTTAGCCTGAAAAACCGTGGTTCCACTCAATTCGGTATCAAACTGGCTGCCATCGCTGGTACTGACACGATAGTTACCATCTGCCGCACCGGTGGCCAGAGGCAGAGCAGAAGGTTGCTGCGCATAAAAGCCCATACCGTAGGCCGTCTCTGAACGGGTCAGAACCAAGGGCACCGGTTTGCCATTAACCATACCGCTGATCAGCGAGCCGCTTAGCTTGCCATTATTTTTATCGGGGGTACCGCCGACAAAATAGTCAAAGGCATTATGACCGCTGTTCCAGGTGATATAGCCTTTGGTGCTCACCGTACAGTTTGCATCATAGGTAATAAAGCCTTGCGTGCTGGGATCTTGGCAGGTTTGCCAGGTGGCTGCTGATGAACGCAGCCGCGCCGAACCGCTCAGCGGTGTAGCGCTGTCGTTGCTGACGCTATGCTGGATACCGCTGACATTGTAGATATCGGCAACTGCTTTGTAATCGCTGCTGATATTCTGGAACGCTACCAGTGGCAGAAACTCCGATCCTGATACTTTTGCTACGCCACCCGACAACACGCCCCCGCCGGTGAAGGTAAACTGTGCACCATTCTCGTCACTGCTGAAGGTACAACCATCGTGCGCCAGCAGCGTGCCGCTGCGCACCGTACCAGCAGGGCGTTGCAGGCTGGCATCGACAGTAATGCTGTAGTTCATGGTGGTGGGATCGAACTGCACGGTCAACTCTTCGCCAAAGGTATTCCCGCCTTTATAGGTGGTGGTGGCGGTGGGCAGATTGGCACAGGCCTGGGGGATGACATTGCCGCTATCGGTACAGCTGTAGTTGATGGCGGTATCCAGGCTGCCTGCACCTTTAAATTTCGGCCAGGAGGGATATTGGCACAGCGGTCTGGTTCGCCCGTAGGTTTGTGCATTGGTATCCATCACCCAGCGATTACCCGGTGCCACACTGCGCTCAACCCAGTTTTCCAATGCCGTTAATGAATTCCAGGCTGGCAGAAAGCTGCCTGTACCATGCCCCATGCCGGGAACGGTATAAAAGCGCACCCCTTGGCTGACTGCCTCCAGCCCAACGTTATCACTCATCGCCTGATACCAGGCAATGGTGGAGTTTGGGCTAATGACCTCGTCAGCCAGGCCATGCAGCAGGATCAGGCGATGGTTCTGACCAAGAAACTCGGAGATGTCGGGATTGGTGGCATCGGTGATCGCAGAGACTTGCTGTACTTGGCTGGTGTAGGCCCCAGGATTAACAGGATTAAAGGTCAGGGCATCAAACGCGGGAGCGCGGGTAACGAAATATTTGACCCACTGATCGCCGGTAACATACATATTGGCATCCGCCTTGGCGGCGGGATTAGCGGGAACCGGGCGTGTCCCCAGATTACGGGTGGTAAAAGGCCCAGCAACCAGCGTGCCTTCCAACAGGTTATAACCTCCGGCCACGTTCACGCCATTGGCCAGCGGATAGTCCAGTTGTAACGGTGATTCGATCACCTTGACCGTGGCAATCTGGGCATCGGAGAGGCAGGTATCGCCGCTGTCCACCCCACCGGCGCAACGCAGATTGGCCAGCACCTGCGCGCTCCCCGCGCGGCACCCCTCTACATTACTGATGATATTGTCTGCCACACCGTCAAGTCGATCGCAGGCATCCATTGCTGCCTGTTGCACCAGCAGGGTTTTGTTGACGTTCAGCCAGCCCGCGCCATCATTAAGGTATAGCGCGCGTCCCACCGCCACGTTCGACAGGCGGGTACCGGTGTAATTCAGCGCCGGTTCATTGGCAATCACGCCGTCATAGTCCAGCGGCCAGCGCTGGATATAGCCCAGCGCATCGCGCCCGCCGGTAGAGGTACCGAGGAAGTAGCTATGCTGCGGCATTTTCTCATAACGCTGTTGCAGCAGCAGTAACGCCACGTCGTGGGTCTTTTTCAGCGTGTCGCCGCCGTAGTTGGCCAGCGCCTCATCATCCATGGCAAAACTGCCGTCGGTAATGCTGCCGCTCTGATGGCCGGAATCATCGCCCCAGGTGGCATACCCTTGCGCCAGCGGGGCCGGATTATTCGGCAGGGAAAAACGTACTTTCTCCGTGCCATCAATCAGCCTGCCATTAAAGCCGCCGCCGCCAAAATGAATGGCTTTATTGTTCCACTGCGTAGGGAGATTAACGGCAAAATTGATCTCTGGTGCACCGCCACTGAAGGGGAAGATCTTGCCGCGTACCTGACAATATTCACCCAAGGTATTGCCGCTGGCATCCGCGAGGATCAGCGTCGCCGTCACCACTTGCGCTCCTCCGGTGGGCAAGGTTAATGCTGAGGCGGGAAAAGTGACGCCATTGAGCTGTTCGCAGGCCTGCTGAGCGGTAAGCGTGGTGGGTTCGGGAGCCACGGGGGTCTCTGGTGTTACAGGATCCAACGGGGAAGCGGGATCTACGGGCGTTGTGGGATCGCTCGAATTGTTCGCCGTAGACGATGTATCCTGCGTCGAACCGGAATCACAGCCAGCCAGTAATGTGCAGATGAGGCCGGTGAGTAGCGGATATCTTATGCGGTTTATTATAGTTTTATGCCAAAGCGTAGGCGGGGTTTTCATGGGTTGAATGTCCTCGTGACATTATTGAGCAATGTGGCTAAATTGAAACGGCATTTTAACATTCTAAAGCCAGCCACTATTTGAACTCATGCACGGAATTAATGTTTTGTATGCCAAGGTGCGGTAAATGGGTTCCAGCGGAGGAAGGGGGGAGTTGACTTACATCGGGCAGCGATGTGTCAGATACAACAAAAAATATCGGTGTGGGGACAAGGCGGGAGATGGGACGTTCTGGCGCCCCATCAGGCTTCAGTGTTATGCCATCAAACAAAAGCAGCTAATGGATCGGCGGCGGCAAAGGCCACTTCTCGTTCGGCTTTCGGTGGATAGATCAATTCGTTGGTGATGGCGACTTTGATTTTCTTCGCCTCTTCTTTAGTGGATTTAACCACCTGATCCCAACCTTCGGTATACACCGCTCCCCAGGCTCCCAGATCCAGACAGGTAACATAATTCACCTGACGATAAGGCAGGGGGGCAACGCCGATCAGGTCGGCGGCCACGTTATGACCGACAAAGCGCCCCAGCATGATGGCGTGCTGGCAGGTCATCAGGGCATGATTGCCCAGATCGTCCGTGGCGGCGAAGGCCACATCCCCGGTGGCATAAACCTCTGGCAGGCCCGCGACGCGCAAATGTTGATCTACATGTAACCGGCCCTGCGGATCGCGCTCTGCCGGAATCTGCCGGGTTAGCGAACTGGCCTGTACGCCCACGGTTGAGATCACCGTGCTGGAGGCGATGTGCTGGCCGTTTTTCAGCGTAATGCCTTTCTCGTCGATCTCCATGATTTCAGCATTAAGCAACCATTCCACCCCAAGCTCATTAGAGGCCAGCTCGATAACGCCGCGCAGTTGCTCGCTGTAACGCCCGCCAATCACCGAGCCACGTTCGACGACAATCACTCGTACCGGAGTGCTATTTCCCAGCACGGCTCGCAAACGCGCAGGTAACTCGGTGGCCATCTCAATCCCGGTAAAACCCCCGCCGCAGACGATCACCGTATTACGTGCTGCGCTATCCGGTTGATCGGCGAGGGCATAGATGTGGTGTTCCAAGCGTGCGGCACTTTCCAACTGATCCAGATCGAAGGCGTGCTGCTGCGCGCCGGGTAACGCCGGGTTGATCTGGCTACCGGTGGCCAGAACCAGGCGATCGTAGCTGGCAACGGCAAGCTGCCCTTGTGCATTGTGATACCAGACCTGCTGGTTTTGGCTGTCGATCTCACTGGCGGTACCGGCCACAAACTTCACGCCGGTCACGCCGAATAACGGCAGCAGCGGTGCAGCGAAGGTGTCGACCCTGGCCTCATAGAAACGTGGGCGGATGCGCAGTTCCGGCTGCGGTGCCAGTACGGTGATTTCAATATCTGTGCGATCGTGCAGATCCGTCATGCGCGCCGCGCTCAATGCGGCCCACATTCCTGCAAAACCAGCGCCGAGGATAAGAATTTTTTCTTTCATGTTTTGACTCCGTTAGCCACCCTGTAAAAGGATGAATGATTCATTAACTACGACTATATTGATCGTAGTTAAATGTGGCAAGCGTTTTGTTAAGATGGGATGTGCTTTGCATTGGAGTTTATTTAACGCTGTTTTTGGTTGAAAATTGCATCGATGACTGGAAGGAATTACTCTATAACTCAGACTTTATAGTACGGAGATAAGATGGCGTTTTACAGTTCCGGGGTGGAGTACGGCATCCATAGCCTGATGTGCATGGTTGATGGTAAAGGGGAGGGGCGTGAAATGAGCGTCCGTGAAATCGCCGAATTACAGGGCGTACCCTACGATTACCTCGCCAAGATTTTCACCAAGCTGTCTAAAGCCCAACTGGTTGAAAGCACCGAGGGCAAAGGGGGCGGCTTCCGGCTGGCAAAACCTGCCGATCAGATCACGGTACTGGATATTGTGGCGGCTATCGACGGTGAGAAATCGATTTTTGACTGTAAAGAGATCCGCCAGCGGCTGGCCGTATTTGATGAGCCTGCGCCGGACTGGGCCTGTGAAGGCCTGTGCGGAGTACGCCAGGTGATGCAGGTCGCTCAGCAGCGGATGGAAGAGGCGCTGGCACAACACACGGTATTGGATTTGGTGCGGCGGATGTTTAGAAAAGCGCCGGACGTGTTCCCGATCCAGATTGAAGAGTGGATCGACCGTCGTCGCAATGATTGAGATGGGTAAGGTAAGCGATCTCCCTTACCCATCAGCTATCCATTACTGCCCGTAATAAGCGTTCTTACCGTGCTTGCGCAGGTAGTGTTTATCCAGCAACACCTGCTGCATATTGCCAATCCCCGGCGTCAGCTGGCGGGAAAAAATCCCCATATAGGCAATTTCTTCCAGCACCACCGCGTTATGGACCGCGTCATGCGCATCTTTACCCCAGGCGAACGGCCCATGGGCGTTGACCAGCACCGCTGGGATCGCGCTCGGGCTGATGCCGCGCCGGTGGAAGGTTTCAATAATCACCTGACCGGTTTCCCGTTCATAGTCGTGCTCAATCTCGTCGGCGGTCATCAAGCGAGTGCAGGGGATCGGGCCGTAAAAGTAGTCGGCATGGGTAGTGCCCCAGGCGGGAATATCCAGCCCGGCCTGCGCCCAGATGGTAGCGTGGCGTGAGTGAGTGTGCACAATCCCGCCGATCTCGCTGAACTCGCGGTACAGCGCCAAATGGGTAGCGGTATCCGAAGAGGGTTTTTTGCTGCCTTCCAGCGTGCGGCCAGTGGCGAGCTCGACCACAACCATAGCGTCCACGTTCATTTGTTCATATTCCACGCCGGAGGGTTTGATCACCACCAACCCACGCTCGCGATCGACCGCGCTGACGTTGCCCCAGGTAAAGGTCACCAGCTTATGGCGCGGCAGATCGAGGTTGGCTTCCAGCACCTGCTGTTTGAACTGTGGCAGAGTTAGCATGGCATCCCTCCTTGCTGCATTTTCTGTTCGATGAAGCGGCGTGCCTGAACGATCTCGGCCACTGGCTCAGCGGCTTTTTCGGTCCACATCTCAATCAGGAAAGCGCCGCGATAGTTGAGCTGTTGCAGCGTGCGGAACAGCGCCACAAAATCCACACAGCCCTCACCAAAAGGCACGTCGCGAAACTGCCCCGGCGATGTCTCTGTGACCGGGAAAGTATCTTTGAGGTGAATGGCGGCGATGCGATCGATGCCCAGCTTTAGCTCCTGCGCCACATCGTTGCCCCAGGCGCTGAGGTTGCCAACGTCCGGGTAAACCGTGAACCACGGCGAGGCCAGGCAGGCGTCCCAGGCTTTCCATTTGCTGATCGAGTTCATAAAGGCGGTATCCATAATCTCTACCGCCAGCATCACCTGCGCGGCAGCGGCACGTTCCACTGCCCACTGTAGGCCTTCGGTGAAGCGGGCGAGGGTGCCTGCGTCCTGCTGTTCGTAATACACGTCGTAACCCGCGAGTTGAATGGTGCGGATGCCGACGTCTTTCGCCAGTTGGAGAGCCTGCTCCATGATGCGGTAGGCCTGCTGGCGCGTGGCCTCGTCATGGCTGCCAAACGGGAAGCGGCGGTGGCCGGAAAGGCACATGGATGGAACAGTGATGCCGGTTTCCAACGTCGCGCTGACCAGCGAAAGGCGCTGTTCTTTGCTCCAACTCAGGCGTGCCAGCCGTTCATCGCTTTCATCGACCGACATCTCGACAAAATCAAAGCCACAGGCTTTGGCCAGCGCCAGCCGCTCTGGCCAGCTCAAGTGCTTCGGCAAGGCTTTCTCGTAAATCCCCAACGGATGCTGACGCATATCAACCTCTCCATATCTCATCAATGGCGCTACGGAACTGGCGCGCGGCGGCGATCGGATCCGCTGCTTCCGCCAGCGCGCGCCCGGCGATAAATGCCGTAACGGCGATGTCTTTAAACAGCGGTAAATCGGCTGGCGTGATACCGCCGGTGACTGAAAGCTCAATGCCTAAATCAGACAGCGCCTTCATGGTGTCGAGATCCTGCTGGCCCCAGGTTTGCCCACTTGCCTGCGCGTCGCGCCCCCGGTGGTAGATCGCCTGCTTGATACCGAGATCAAGCCAGTGTTTGGCATCCTCCAGCGTCCAGCGGCCAAACAGTTCGATCTGAATTTCCCCCTGATGGCGTGCTGCCACTTCCTGCGCGCTGGCCATGGTGGCTAACGGGGCGGCGCAAATCACCGTCATCCAGTTAGCCCCCTGCGCAAAGGCTTGCTCTGCCAGCGTGGCACCGGCATCGGCCACCTTCAGATCGGCCACCAGCGTATGCTGCGGGCAACGCTCACGCAGGGCGCGTACCGCCTGGATCCCGGCGCTGATGCACAAGATGGTGCCCGCCTCGATAATGTCGACATGCGGATGGAGGCGTTCCACCGTTTGCAGGGCGGCGTCCAGCCGAGTGTGATCGAGCGCCAGTTGCAGGCGCGGTTTGATGGTCATAAAGCCTCCTTGGAGTGGCCGGTTTGCAGCGTTTGTAACGCGCCAATCAGCGCCTGATAACGTTGGTATTTGTGCTGGTAAGCTGCTTGCGCCTGTGCGTCTGGCTGCACGCTTTCCAGGCGCGGGGCCAGCGCCTGTTGGGCAGCGGTAAAGTCTGGGAACGCGCTGGTGCCGACCATGGCGGCCATCGCCGCCCCCAGGCAGCCGGTTTCTTCCACCTGCGGCAGTTCCAGCGGCAGGCCGCTGACGTCCGCCAGCATCTGCATCCACGGGGCCGACTTCGCCGGGCCGCCGGTGACGCGCAGCGCGGTGGTGTGCGGGAAGCGTTGCAACATGCGGTTCAGGTGGGTCATATGGCAGAACACCACCCCTTCGAAGATCGCCTGTACCAGGTGATCGCGCTGGTGGAAGGCCTGCATACCGTAGAAGCTGGCGCTGAGGCCCAGCCCGGCGTTGGAGCCGTAGAGGAAAGGGGCGAATAGCAGTTGGCTGCCCGCTTTCGGCAAGGCCGCCACCCACTGGTTGAGTTGTTCATAATCATGCAGCCCCCATTGCTGGCAGAACCATTCCAGATTGGCGGCGGAGGTTGGGCTGGCTTCGTGCACGATGTATTGGCCCGCTTCGGCATAGCGGCCATAGACGAACGGATGATCAAAGCCGGTTTCAATCGCTTGGGTAATGCCGCTGGTTACCGACCAGGTGCCCATTACCGCGTTCAGCCGAGTTTCATCCTGCAACCCGGCACACAGCGCGGTGGAGACCACGTCGAACAGCCCGCCGACCACCGGCGTGCCCGCCAGCAGGCCGGTTGCGGCGGCAGCGGAGCTATTGACCCTGCCAGCAACTTCGGCGGAACCGACGATTGGCGGCAGAGCGGCCATGATTTCGCCGATCCCGAGCAACTGCGCCAGCGCCGGGTCATAGCGGCCTTGTTCCATCTGATACAGATTGGACTCAGAGATATTGGTCTCTTCGCAGGCCAGTTCGCCGGTCAGGCAGTAGCGCAGATAATCGTGGGCCATCAGCACGCTGCCGACCTGGCGATAGCGTTCCGGCTGATGCTGCTTCACCCAGCGCAGCAGCGAAACCGGGTGGCCGGTCCACAGCGTCTGGCGGGTCTGTTCATACAGCGCCTGCGGAATTCCGGCTTTTTGCCACGCCTGCACCAGCGCCAGCGCACGCTGATCGGAAGAGAGCATGGCATTGCCCAGCGGCTGGCCTTGTTTGTCCAGCAGGAACAACCCCTTCCCCTGAGCCGAAATCCCAACGCCCTGAACGGCGGCTGCTTTGATGCCGAAGCGCTCGAGCACTTCGCGGATCACCCCGGCGGCGGTCTGCCACAACGTGGGCATATCCCGTTCCGCCCAGCCGGGCTGTGGCGCGATAATGGTCAGATTCCTGCGGGCAATCCCCAGTTCCTTTCCCTGTAGGTCATACAGCCCGGCTTTAATAAATGTGCCGCCGCAATCCAGCCCTAACCAATATTTCATGGCGCGTTCCCCGCGCTTTGGTCGCATTTGTTCGGCAGCATCAGCGCCAGCACCGAGGCAATCGCCAGCGAGACCGCCAGGCTGTAAACCCCGACATCTTTGCTGAACAGGCTGATCAGCACGCCGACCATATACGGCCCGCAGAACCCGCCCAAATTACCGAGGGCGTTAATCACACCGCGTGCGCCACCGGCCACTTCGGCGTTAAACAGCTTCGGTGGAATGGTCCAGAACACCCCGGCGGCGGCCTGAATAAACACCCCGCAGCCGACCAGCGCGGCATAGGACCACCAGATGTGTTCTTTTAGCAGCACTGAAAGCGCCATGCAGAGGGCAAAGCAGGCCAGCGGCAGGGAGACGAAGACTTTGCGTTTGCCGGTGCGGTCAGACAGGGTGGAAATAATCAGCATGCCGAAGATCGCGCCGACATAGGGCAGAATGGCCAACATCCCGACCTGTTCCATATTGCCGTTGGTGAGCCCTTTAAGGATGGTCGGCAGCCACAGGGTGTAGCCGTAGATACCGGTCTGGTAGAAGAAATTCACCAGGATCAGTTGCCACATGATCTTGTCGCCCAGTACGCGCCGCAGCGACGCATTGCGTACCGTTTTGCCTTTGATCAGCAACTGTTCGTCGTGCAGGGTTTTAATCAGATAGTCTTTTTCTGCCTGCGAGATCCATTTGGCCTCTTGCGGGCGGTTGCTGATGGTGAAGTACCACAGCACCATTACCAGCAACGACAACCCACCTTCCACCAAGAACAGCATGCGCCAGTCCCAGGCGGTGATGATCCAGCCGGAGAGCGGGGCGGTGAGTATTCCTGCAATCGGCACGAACATAATCACAATGGCGTTGGCGCGGCCACGTTCTTTGTCCGGGAACCAGTTGCTGATCATGGTCAGCACCACCGGCAACATACCACCTTCGGAAACGCCGAGGGCAAAACGCAGGAACAGCAGTTGATACTGGTTGTTGACCAGCCCGGTAAGCACCGAAATAATTGCCCAGGCCAGCAGCGACCAGCCGATAAACTTCTTGCCGTTACCGTTGACCGCCAACTTGCCGCCGGGAACTTGCAGGAACAGATAACCGATAAAGAAAATACCGCCCGCTAATCCGGCCATCGAGGCGGTAATGCCTAATTCCTCGTCCATACCGCCGGGCATGGCGAAAGCGATATTAACGCGATCCATATAAGAAATAATGCAGGTAATAAGAATAGGGGGCACTATTCGTAACCAGCGTAATTTAGGTATAGCCTGGCTACGGCCAACAGAAATAGAGGCTGTATTCATATTATCAATACCTTCATATAAATAATGGCATTTCTTTAATTACCTGAAGCTGAAAGCTCCAAGTCGTTTGGGTATAGCGCGAATAAATTTCCCGTAGCACTTGATATCATATGACGCCCCCTCTCCCTGCGGGAGAGGGCCGGGGTGAGGGGCTTTAACTCGGTGTAATACCCCTCACCCTAACCCTCTCCCCGAGGGAGAGGGAACTGAATAGTCTTAGCTCATTAGTATTGGATGATTAATTTATACCCTTCATACTTCAAGTTGCTTGGGTGTTGGCTGCGTTACTCGGCCCTGAGTGGGCCTCGCCCCTTCGGGGCCGCTGCAAGCAGCGTTCAAATCTGCTTAGCAGATTTGTCACTCACCCCAGTCACTTACTTGAGTAAGCTCCTGGGGTTTCGTTCAGTTGCCGCCTACAAGCAACTTGAATTATTTTGGGTATAGCGCGAATAAATTTCCCGTAGCACTTGATATCATATGACGCCCCCTCTCCCTGCGGGAG
>JBAQHZ010000321.1:0-12401 GCA_049288585.1 Chania sp. | reverse complement strand
GATAAGAGCTTCCTGAGCCTAGCGCTTTATTTTCGCCCGAAAGCGGCAAAAAAAGCCACTTTATACCGCAGAAAACGGCTGTGGGTTCTGTTTGAGCTCTCAGCCATCCCAAGCAGGTTATGCAGTAATAAGCACTGGCTACCGCGAAAATCCTCCGACACTTACACCACGATTAAAATAATTATTCATATTTAACACTATTAGTATTTTCATCATTAGGTAATGGTTGTGTTTTTATTCATATAAGCTTATTTTTATGCACGTAAAGTGCATAAATAAATCCAATATATAACCTTTAATTTCTAGGGATCGACGATGTTAAAACATTTAGTGCTGATTGGTGCCTGTCTGGCAGCCACTTTTTCTGCGGCTTCCTTTGCATCTGAGCCGACATATGTGGTTGGCTCTGGCGGTACTTATCGCCCATTCGAATTTGAAAACAGCAAAAAAGAGCTGGAAGGCTTTGATATTGATGTCATTAAAGCAGTGGCCAAAGCGGAAGGTTTCCAGGTGAAACTGGTCAATACGCCGTGGGAAGGGATTTTCGCCACCCTGAATTCTGGCGATCGCGACATTATTATTTCTGGTATTACCATTACCGACAAGCGCAAGCAAATGGTTGATTTCTCAGCGCCTTATTTCCCGGCAGAACAGGCGATCGTGGTGCCGAAAGATTCCACGGTGGACTCCATTGCCGCACTGAAAGCGCTGAAGGTCGGCGTCGTCAACTCCAGCACCGGTGATATCGTGGTTTCCGACACCTTAGGCAAAAACAGCACGGCGATTAAACGCTTCGACAATACGCCACTGATGCTGCAAGAGCTGTATGAAGACGGTATCGGCGCCGCCGTCGGTGACGTTGGCGTGGCCAAGTTCTACATCAAAACCCACCCGGAGAAAGAGTTCAAACTGGTTTCTGACGCCAAGTTTGAGCGCCAGTACTTCGGCATTGGGGTCGCCAAAGGTAACGATGAACTGCGTAACAAAATCAACGCTGGGCTGAAGAAAATCATCGCCGACGGCACTTACGCAAAAATCTACCAGACCTGGTTCGACAGCAACGTACCAACGCTGCCAGCACAATAAACTGAGCCAATCAGAAGGAACTGCCCTTGAATTTCCGTTGGGAGATCATTCAGGAATACGCGCCATTATTTATGGAAGGCGCCCTGATGACCATCAAATGCACCATCATCTGCGTGCTGCTGGGCACCACCTGGGGATTGATCCTCGGGTTGGGCCGCCTGGCACAGGCACCGCACGGTATCTGGAAACCGATTCTGCACTACGGCATTCAATGGCCGGTGCGTATTTACATCAGCGCATTCCGGGGCACGCCGCTGTTTGTGCAAATCATGGTCGTGCACTTTGCGCTGGTGCCGCTGTTCATCAACCCGCGTGATGGCCTGCTGGTCACCAGCGGCCTGATGAGCAGCGATTTCGCTCGCGCGCTGCGTTCTGATTACGGCGCATTCCTGTCGTGTGTAGTGGCGATCACCCTGAACGCCGGTGCTTACGTGTCAGAAATTTTCCGTGCCGGTATTCAGTCAATCGATCGCGGCCAGATGGAGGCCTCACGCTCGTTGGGTATGAGCTACGGCAAAACCATGCGCAAAGTGATCCTGCCGCAGGCATTTCGCCGTATGCTGCCGCCGTTAGGTAACAACGCGATTGCCATCGTCAAGGATTCGTCACTGGCTTCCGCCATTGGCCTGGCCGATCTGGCCTATGCCGCCCGTACCGTTTCCGGCGCGTACGCCACCTACTGGGAGCCCTACCTGGCCATCTCGCTGGTCTATTGGGTCATCACCTTCCTGCTTTCGCTGATGGTGCAACACATGGAAAAAAGGTTCGGTAAAAGTGATTCGCGTACATAACCTGCAAAAACAATTTGGCGAAAGCCACGTGCTGCGCGGCATCTCCTGCGAGATCGCGCCTAATGAAGTGGTGTGCATTATCGGCCCTTCCGGTTCCGGCAAAAGCACCTTTCTGCGCTGCATCAATGCGTTGGAAACCCTCTCCGGCGGTGAGATTGACGTTAACGGCTTTGCCATTCATAGCCAGAAAACCGATCTGAACCAGATACGTGAAAGCGTGGGCATGGTATTCCAACGTTTTAACCTGTTCCCACATATGACGGTGTTGGAAAACATCATCATGGCACCGATGGGGGTGAAAAAATTGTCGCGCAGCGAGGCCATCACGCGGGCAGAAGTGTTGCTGAATAAGGTTGGGCTGATCGATAAGATCGACGCCTACCCCAGCAGCCTGTCCGGTGGCCAGCAGCAACGGGTGGCGATCGCCCGGGCGCTGGCGATGGAGCCTAAAATCATGCTGTTCGATGAACCGACATCGGCATTGGATCCAGAGTTGGTCGGCGAAGTGCTGGCGGTGATGAAATCACTGGCGCATGAGGGCATGACTATGGTGGTGGTGACCCATGAAATGGGCTTTGCTCGGGAAGTGGCCGATCGGGTGTTGTTTATCGATCAGGGCATTATTCAGGAAGAAGGCACGCCGCAGCAGATTTTCAGTCGCCCTACCAATCCGCGCACTCAGGCATTTCTTAGCAAAGTTTTGTAACCTTACGCACGGCTTTGACATCTCTCGGGCGCAGATCTGCGCCCTGCTTATTACCAGCCGCTCAGAAAACTGAATACCAGCCAGAACAGGCAAATAACGGCAACGCCAGTCGTCAATAAGGTAAGAAATGGTTTGCCACGTAATTGCATGCTGACGGCGATCCCAACCAATACCGACACCGGCATCAACGCCAGGAAGAACGGCCAGGTATAGAGCAGGAAGAACAGCGTGTTGGAACCGTAAACCAGAAAGGGAACTGCAAACGCCAACCAGTAGAAGGCAAAGCCGCTGACAGCCCCCAGGAAAGAGTACGAGGGTTCCTCTTGCTGCTGTTGCACATCAATCAGTACTGGCGGGGCATTTTGCATAACGATCCCTGGTCATTCATAGTCTATTGGCGCGCTTTGCGGCGGGCTTAGATTAAAAAGCGCATGGCAAAACAGCCGCACGCTTTTTTCGAATTCAGGGTTTGATAATAGCCTGACCACGCAGTACGTCTAACAATTGCGCAGTCAAATTTGTTACCAATTGTTCACCATTCAAGTGAACATCGGGTTGGGCGGGAGCTTCATAAACTGAGTCGATCCCGGTGAAGTTACGCAGTTCACCGGCACGCGCTTTTTTGTACAGCCCTTTCGGATCGCGCGCTTCGCAAATGGCCAACGGCGTGTCGACAAACACCTCCACAAAACGCCCAGTATCGAGCATTTCCCGCACCATCTGCCGTTCGGCACGGTGCGGTGAAATGAAGGCGGTCAAGACCACCTGCCCGGCATCCACCATCAGCTTCGCGACTTCACCAACGCGGCGGATGTTCTCACGCCGATCGTCGTCGCTAAAACCCAGATCGCGGCACAGGCCATGGCGCACGTTATCACCATCCAGCAGATAGGTACTGACCCCCAACTGATGCAGCGCCTGCTCCAGCGCACCGGCAACGGTGGATTTCCCCGAGCCGGAAAGGCCGGTAAACCACAGCACCACGCCTTTATGGCCGTTTCGCGTTTCGCGTTCCGCTTGCGTTACCGCATGCGGATGCCACACCACGTTTTCATCGTCTGGCCCGGTTGGCCGGATCTCAACCACGCGATTTCCCCCCAAGCAGATCGCGCGCTTCCCAATGTGGAAAGTGCTTACGCACCAGCGCATTCAGCTCCAGCTCAAAGGCGCAATAATCCCCCGCAGTTGCTTGATGGCTGTGGTGCAGCGCCTCGCGGATCAGCCCAGCGCCGACCGTAACGTTAGTCAGGCGATCGATAAAGATCAGGCCGCCGGTGTCGTGATTCTGTTGATAGCTGTCCAGCACCAGCGGTTCGTCAAAGGTCAGCTCCACCAGCCCGATGCCGTTCAGCGGTAAAATATCGGCATGATGTTGCGCCAGCGAGTTAATCTCCACCTGATGGCGAATGCTTTCTACCCGGGCACGGGTTTTCTTGCCTGCCACTTTGATGTCATAACTTTGGCCCGGCAACAGCGATTGCTCGGCCATCCACACCACATCCACCAGTGCGCTCTGCGCCGCCTGTAGCGTTTCACCGGCATCCACCAACAGATCGCCACGGCTGATATCCACTTCGTCTTTCAGTACCAGCGTAATTGCCTCGCCCGGCACGGCTTCCTGCAAGTCGCCATCAAAGGTGACGATACGCGCAACGCTAGATTCCACGCCAGATGGCAGTACTTTGATGCGCTGGCCGACACGCACTATACCGGCAGACAAGGTGCCCGCGTAGCCACGGAAATCGAGATTCGGGCGATTAACGTATTGCACCGGGAAACGCAGTGGCTGGCTTTCCCTTTGGCTGATCACATCCACGGTTTCCAGCACTTCCAGCAGCGTCGGGCCGCTGTACCACGGCATCTGTTTGCTCTGGGTTGCCACGTTGTCACCGTCCAACGCCGACAGCGGCACAAACTTGATGTTCAGATCGCTTGGCAGTTGCTCGGCAAACGTCAGGTAATCCTGCTTATATTGCTCAAACACCGCTTCGCTGTAATCCACCAGATCCATCTTGTTCACCGCCACCACCAGGTGACGAATGCCCAGCAGAGTGGCAATAAAGCTGTGACGGCGAGTCTGATCCAGCATCCCTTTACGCGCATCAAGCAGCAGGATCGCCAGATCGCAAGTCGACGCCCCGGTTGCCATATTGCGGGTGTACTGCTCATGCCCCGGCGTGTCGGCGATGATAAACTTACGTTTTTCCGTAGAAAAATAGCGGTAAGCCACGTCGATGGTGATGCCCTGTTCGCGTTCGGCCTGCAAACCATCGACCAGCAACGCCAGATCGAGCTTTTCGCCCTGCGTGCCAATGCGCTTGCTGTCCGTGTGCAGCGTAGAGAGCTGATCTTCGTAAATCTGGCGAGTATCGTGCAGCAAGCGGCCGATCAGGGTGCTCTTGCCATCGTCGACGCTGCCGCAGGTCAGGAAGCGAAGCAGACTCTTGTGCTGCTGCGCGTGCAGATAAGACTCCACCCCGCCCTGTTCAGCAATTTGTTGTGCAATAACGTTGTTCATCCGGCGGCTCCTTAGAAATACCCTTGGCGCTTTTTCAGCTCCATCGAACCAGACTGATCGCGATCGATCATGCGGCCCTGACGTTCACTGGTGGTGGAAATCAGCATCTCTTCGATGATCTCCGGCAGCGTTTGTGCCGAAGAGTCCACCGCGCCGGTCAGCGGCCAGCAGCCGAGGGTACGGAAACGCACCATACGCTGGCTGATCACCTCACCCGGTTGCAGATCGATACGATCGTCATCCACCATCAGCAACATGCCGTCACGCTCGACCACCGGGCGCGGTTTCGCCAGATACAGCGGCACAATGTCGATCTTTTCCAGGAAGATATATTGCCAGATATCCAGTTCGGTCCAGTTCGACAGCGGGAATACGCGGATGCTTTCCCCTTTGTTGATCTGGCCATTATAGTTGTGCCACAGCTCTGGCCGCTGGTTTTTAGGATCCCAGCGGTGGAAGCGATCACGGAACGAATAGATACGCTCCTTGGCGCGGGATTTCTCCTCATCGCGGCGCGCACCGCCGAAGGCGGCATCAAAGCCGTATTTGTTCAAGGCCTGCTTCAGGCCTTCGGTTTTCATGATATCGGTATGTTTGGCGCTGCCATGGACAAACGGGTTGATACCCATCGCCACGCCTTCTGGATTTTTGTGCACCAGCAGTTCGAAACCGTACTCTTTAGCGGTACGATCGCGGAATTCGTACATTTCGCGGAATTTCCAGCCGGTATCCACATGCAGCAGCGGGAACGGTAAGGTCCCCGGGTAAAACGCCTTGCGTGCCAGGTGCAGCATCACGGAGGAGTCTTTCCCGATGGAGTACATCATCACCGGGTTACCAAATTCAGCGGCGACTTCACGGATGATATGGATACTCTCCGCTTCCAATTGTCGCAAATGAGTGAGTCGTTTTTCGTCCATAGCAGATCCTTAAACGCCTTGCCGTAATACTCGGCCTAAGCCAGATTCACGACGGAGGGACGAGATCCCCCTTCCGCCTGCGGTTGATGCCCAAACCAGGCAATTTGATGGTGCAGTTCCACCACCTCACCGATCACCAGCAGCGCCGGTAATGGTGCCTGTTGAGCCAATTGTTCCAGTTGTTGCAGCGTACCGATCCGCACCTGCTGATCGGGCCGCGTGCCACGGCTGATCACCGCCACTGGCGTGCTGGCCTCACGGCCATAAGCCATTAGATTGCGGCTGATATCCGCCGCCTTCATGGTACCCATGTAGATTGCCAAGGTCTGGCGCGCCCGCGCCAGATCGGCCCAGTCCAAACCGCTGCCATCCGGGCGGCAATGGCCGGTAATAAAGGTTACGCTTTGTGCGTGATCGCGATGCGTCAGCGGAATACCGGCATACGCGGTCGCTCCAGCGGCAGCGGTCACCCCTGGCACCACCTGGAACGGAATGCCGGCGGCGGCGGCCACCTGCAACTCTTCGCCACCGCGGCCAAAGATAAACGGATCGCCGCCCTTCAGCCGCACCACGCGCTTGCCCTGCTGTGCCAGTTCCACCAGCAGGCGGTTGGTTTCCTCCTGAATCACCGAGTGCGCACCGGCGCGTTTGCCCACACAGATGCGCTCAGCATCACGACGCACCAAATCCAGCGTTTCGTCACTGACCAAGTGGTCATACAGCACTACGTCGGCCTGTTGCATCACCTGCAACCCGCGCAGCGTCAGCAAACCCACATCGCCTGGCCCTGCCCCGACCAGTGCGATCTCACCCTGCTGGCCTTCATTACCCTGCGCAAAGGCGGTTAAATCCTGTTCCAACTGCCGTTCTGCCTGCGCCGCTTGGCCATTAGCCACCAACGTGGCGAAACGCCCGCTGAAAGTTTTCTCCCAGAAACGGCGTCTTGCTCCAATAGATGAGAGCCGCTGTTTCACCTGGCCGCGCCAACGCCCGGCTACTTGCGCCATTTGCCCGAGGCTCGCAGGCAACAGTGCCTCCAGCTTTTCGCGCAGCATCCGCGCCAGCACCGGAGCCTGGCCACTGGAAGAGACGGCCACCACCAGCGGTGAACGATCGATAATTGATGGGAAAATAAAGGAGCAGCGCGGCTGATCGTCCACCACGTTCGCCAACACCCGGCGTTTATCGGCCTCGGCATACACCTCGGCATTCAGGCGGCTGTCATCTGTCGCGGCAATCACCAGAAACACGTCATCCAGTTGCTGCGGAGCAAAAGCGTGCGCTAACCAGTGGATCTGACCTTGCTGATGAAGATGTTCGATTTCCGGTGAGAGAGCCTGCGCAACTATCCGTATTTCCGCCCCGGCGCGCCTGAGAAGATCGACTTTACGCGCAGCCACTTCGCCGCCGCCAACGACCAGCACCGGGCGTTGTTTGAGGTCGGCAAATATTGGTAGATAGTCCACAACGGCCTTTTCATATAACAGAAAGATAGTGTGACTATACGGGGTGAGATTTGGCCTCTGAAATGACGAAAAGGAATTGCTTGTTCGATAATGGAATATAGGCCGCAGCACCGGGCCTGAAGGGTAACAAACGGAGAGAAAGTCTGCGTGTTAGGCCGCAAATTAAGAGACGAAGAAATTGTGTAATCCTCAATAGCATCCCATACTGAGCGCCGCGAAAGAATAATCGGCCTCAGCGCTGCCCAAAAAGGATTTTTCGGTATGTTTTCCCGCTTTTGCCTGAGAGCCGCTTTACTAATGGCCGTTCTCGGCAACGTTGCAAGCGTTTCGGCCACCACCAAACCCGCCAAAGAAGCTACCTTGGGCCCATTTGCCGCCGAACATACTCTGATCATTAACAAGACAAACGCTCCGGCGGCCACAGAACCGGCACCGGGCGAGTTTGCCGCAGAGCAGATGCTGCTTTCCACCGTCAGCTATGCAGAAAAAGTTGCGCCCAAGGCCAAATCGACCAAAAAAACAAAAGAAGCTAAACCAGCTAAAAACGCAGTATTGGGCCAATTTTCTGCGAAGCAGATACGATATATCGCTACGCATTTCCCCGGACGTATGGCGGGTAGTCAGGCAGAATTACTCGCCGCAGAGTATCTGAAACAGCAATTCGCCAGTATGGGTTACTCGAGCAATACACGTAGCTTTAATGCCCAATATCTTTATGCCAAAAACGACACCAGCGAAGATTGGAACAAAATTATCGTTACTTCGGTGATCGCCGCCAAAAAAGGCACCCAGGCCAAGCAGATCATCATCATGGCGCATTTTGACACCTATACTCCGCATAATGACAGTGAAGTGGGCAACAACCTGGGCGGACCCACTCTGCAAGGTGTAGATGACAATGCTTCTGGGGTTGGGGTAATGCTGGAACTGGCGCAGCAGATGAAAGATATCCCCACGACTTACCAACTGCGTTTTCTGGCCACCAGTGGTGAAGAGCTCAAATCATTGGGGGCAAAAAACTACCTGAGGCGCATGACGCAGGCAGAACGCGACAATACTCTGTTGGTGATCAACCTTGATAACCTGATTACGGGCGATCAACTCTATTTCCATTCAGGGCGTAATACCGAACCGGAAGTCGCCAAAATCACCCGCGATCGTGCGCTAGAAATCGCTCAACGCTACGGCATTGCCGCCGCGATTAATCCAGGCAATAAAGAGTACCCCAAAGGAACTGGCTGCTGCTCCGAACACATGGTTTTTGACGACGCAAAAATCCCGATTTTAGCGGTAGAAGCCACCAACTGGTCGTTAGGTGATAAAGATGGTTATCAGCAAACGGCCGTCAGCCCACAGTTCCCACAGGGAGTAACTTGGCATCGCCCACAATACGACAATCTGCAATATCTGGAGAGCAATCTGCCGGGGCGGATCGACCAACGCAGCCACGATAGCGTACAGATCCTGTTGCCATTGATTAAAGAGCTGGCGCAAGCGCAGTCGGTTGAGGGGCAAAAGATAGAGAAGATAGAGAAAGAGAAAAAATAGGGGATAGTTGGAGCCTATCAACCCCAGCGGTGCCGAGGTTGTGTGTAATTGTGTTTTCTTTATTGTTGCCAACGTGCCGCTGTCGCACGCACATCAATATGCGTGAAGTTTGCGTAGCGCCCGATACCATAACGGCCTGGATACTTCGCTTCAAGGTAGTCGGCTACCTGAGCAGGACTTTTCGTGGTTATTTGGATATCAGCAGCCATGCCAAACAGGTGCTGGCTTGCTTGAGCACCACCAACGCTCGCGTTGTGGGCAACGCAGCGACGGCCACTGACGATGTTAACCGGTGCATTGAAATGCACACGTAGATCTTCCAATACGATAACCAGCGCAGGTGATACTTCGCATGCCCCACAGCCGCAGTGGCATGCAAACTCATTATTGTCAAAATGCTCTGAAAGTTTCTTATTCATTATTTAATGATCCTCTGGGCTGCAGATATCATCCGCACTTTGACATAGTCTTCGTTATGCGGTTTTTGAGTAAAACCCACGACCAACAAGCCAATCATTGTTCCGTGCGAAGGTGGAATAGCTGCATAACATACGTAACTCACCCCCTCTTTTTTCTCCATTTCACCAATTACAGTATTAACAATCAGAGGTACACAAAGTGTTTTTTGCGTGATTGTTTTGATGATATTTGCAGAATATTCAGAGTAGGGGCGAAGGGCCAAATCAGCAGTACCTTCAAGATGATTGATTCGCCTATCGGCAACTCTAAAATAAATCGCTGAGCGTTTATTTTGATTTAGGTCCAGGGACCATATAGCAACGCTTTTTCCGTCAATATCATTCATTAACTGGATTGCTTCCGTATCAACAATAGCGTTATCCACTTGCGGCGTACCATAGGTAGACATCAGCCAAAAGGATAATTCTCTTCGTTGTTCCCACCCCACATAACAAACACCAAAGAAAACAACCATTACCATCAGAATGGCTAATTTCTTCCAAGTATTAATATAGTTAAGCAACCTGAAAGCATCCTCCCGAATGCCTTCCTGGGTATTTACAGTCTTCATATGCAGCCTTAAAACCCACCATTAAAAGTGGCAAAAGGGAAATAAAAGCCCCGGCAACAGCCGGGACAAAATCTGTAAAATGATAAACTATAATAAGCTATGCAATCTTTCTTTTAATGCTTCTACATCACTCCTTAAGCTAGAAACTTGTTCTGATTGCTCCTTTACTGCGCCAACGAGGACAGAAATTAATGTTAATGGTTCAAGAGCAAGTGGCCGTTGCAGATCAATATCATCGGGGTCCTCTGTGCCAGTTACAGCCTCAGGAATAATTTTTGCCACTTCTTGTGCAATCAGGCCGCGTTTTACGTCTCCCGCCTTAAAAATGCCTATATCACGATAGCGATAGGTGACTGGACGTAGCTGGTTTATTTTTTCCAGGTTATCGTTGGTGTCATTAATATCCTGCTTTAATCGTCTGTCTGATGTGAGTTGCACCGCACCAACGTAGGTATTATCAACCCATGCCTCTAATCCCGTGGTCCAGAAAAAGTTAAAACCATTAGTCCCCCATATACCAGAAGCACCTCGTTTACCACGATAATTCCCTGCGGCACCAAACAAACCACTGCACTCTAAAAAACCATTACTTGAATTGATTAACCTGACGTCATAGTCAGCATTGGTATTGGCGTAATGAAAATCGATAAATGGCGTATTACTATAAAGCTCTAAACACATTAGATTTCCAGAACTCATAGACTGAACTGCATTAGCAATTCTGCTGTCGTTACCTGCAGCAACTGTGCCCGCTACTGTTCCAACATTAAGCTTGGCGGCATTCCCTAACGTACTTGCTTGAGCCGCACCCACGATCCTGGAATCATTACCCGCCGCTACTGTGCCTGCGGCCGTTCCAACGTTCAGCTTAGCGGCCCCCCCCAGAGTATTAGCCTGAGCCGCCCCCAAGATCCGGGCATCATCACCCGCCGCCACTGTTCCAGCTACGGTCCCAACATCCCTTTCAGCTGCCGTCTTTAAGCCAATGTTTTTACGGAATGCAACCTTATCAGGAACATCAGTGCCATTTTTGGTTTTATCTAATGCGTTACTGACGGCCGTATTAAATGCCGTCTGGCTTTTAACGGTAACTGCCGTGCCATCAGGAGCCGTGAGTTTGATATCGCCGGTACCGGTCAGGATCTGTTGCCAACCATTAAGCTGCGTTTGGTAATAGCTCAACATTGCCGTTAATTGATTGGCAAATGAGGCCGTGCTATTGCTTTCTGCAACAATAATCCCGTAAGGAGAGTTGGTAAAATCCTGTGTAATAGTTCGGCTCAGGGTCAGCTGGATTGCGCTGTTGACCTTGCTGATTTGGTACATATCCACTTTTCCGGTCCCCACCACTACCAGAATAGCGCCAGCGGCAATACCATTTTTGGCATCATCCCATTTGGTGTCGATACCAGTCACCAAGGTAGTGTTTATTTTTCCGGTGATTTTTCCAGTTTCATACATTGACATAGCATTGCTCTCTTTTAACTTGTTATTTTTATGATTAAAAAACGGTTTTTATATTTTTTTAACTTCTTTTTTTACAGAATCAACCTGGTTAATCCATTGCACCACTTTTTCAGGGAATCGTTCGCCATTCTCTTGAAAGTGTTTTGCCAGTTCATAAATGGCATCCAATTGATCACCTATTGACATATAATGTTTGCGTCGCTCCTCGGCGTAATCTTTTTTTAGTCTAATCTTCATGGCGTAACCCTAATGGAGAAGTCCTGATAAGGGAAGTTGATTACCTTTATATAATACTCAGCATTGTGCAGAAAAGATAATTCAATATCAGTACCATCAGCTTGATACTCTTCAGTATCAATACGGACTTTAGAACCAATGGGGACATTTTTTAGTACTTTATCAGAGTAAGTAATGTCCATTACTGGCCGCTCAATAATTGCGTTATCTTTAAGAAAAAAAAGAGCACTATCATAGTGGCCTTCTACTTTCGTTAAGCCACTAACGGTTGCCGTTGCCTCTGCATCGATATCTCTGCACAGCGCATGTTGTAATATACGACCAACTGAATCACAGAATGAAAACTGCTTACTCATCTCATAGCTCCCCATACGGCCATATCGGCCTTATTAAAAAGAACTTGGTTATTGATACCGTACCATTCTACGCTGAAGGTGTGTGTTCCCGCCCCCAGGGTTGCACTACACATAATCACTGGAGAGTCATTAGCCAAACCAGCACCAAATGTTCCCATTATTTGACCATCAATTCTAACGTTAGCTAGAACTCGAGTGCTATTGTTAAGATATCCCTGTTTAATCACCACAATAACTATTACTTTTGTGGTGAAAGGATAGTATACGCTACCAGAC
>JBAQHZ010000320.1:0-8759 GCA_049288585.1 Chania sp. | reverse complement strand
AGTTTGCTCTGGCGTAAGCGATAGGGTTTGCTTGGTTGTTTTGATGATCAGCCCGCCGAGTTCGGTGAGCGAGAGCTGGAAAGCTTGTTTGGTGCGTTCCTGACGGCGTTGTTCTCTCTCCAGAGTTTTATCAATCGCGGGATCGTAACCATCTTTGAGCTTCGCTCTGGCTTCTTCCCTTAACATGATGGCTTCGCTAATCGTGACAGCAGGGAATGTCCCGAACGCCAGGCTCTTCTCCTTACCGTCTATCCGGTACTTCAAACGCCAGTATTTTGAGCCTGTGGGCTTCACCAGCACATAGAGCCCCCTACCGATAGCAAACTTATAGGGTTTACTACGGGTATCAAGTGACGCTATTGTTTGATTATTAATGGTTTTTAGCTGTTTTGGTGGCATGTGATTTTACCCACAGTGGTCGGTGTGCCCAATAGTGCCCCCAGGGGCATATTGATACCAGTAGACTCTAGTTGACTTCGGAATACAAGGAAGGCTTGATATACAAGGGATTAATGGGGGTTTAGTTGACGTTGAGAGAGTTCAGAATACATCGAATGGCGGAAGATCACAGGAGTCGAACCTGCCCAGGACCGCTGGCGGCCCCAACTGGATTTGAAGTCCAGCCGCCCCACCGGGGACGATGATCTTCCTCTAAAACGGAAGCAAGTGGCGGATTATAGCGCGAATCCCCCTTAGTGCTAAGCGCGAAATCGTGTTTCCGCGATCCCCTTCTTACACTTTGCCTCCCGGCAAAAATTATCGCTACTTATCTGCTAACCTGATCCGGCCCGGGTTATTCACCCGTCCATTGCTGGAGATGCTATGACCAAGAAAGTTGCCGTCCTGCTAAGCGAAGGATTTGAAGAGGCTGAGGCGGTTATTGTGATCGACGTATTGCGTCGTCTGAAGATTGATGTGGAACTGCTGTCCTGTCAGGATCGGCTGGAACTCCGCAGCTATAACAAGATGCGCATGTTCGCCGATGCTCTGTTGGAACGCCGTATGGATGTCATGTACGACGCCGTGGTAATCCCCGGTGGGCCGCAGGCAACTGCCAACATGGCGGATAATTCGATGGCCGTGGAGTTTATCCGCCGTCACGATGAAGCCGCAAAGTTGATTTGCCCACTGTGTTCCGCTGCTGCTCGCGTGCTGGCCGTTAACCGGTTGCTGCAAGGGCGCCGTTATGTCTGCTCCGGTGAACTGCATCGTAGCGTGGCAGATGGCACCTATGTGGCTGAAAGAGTGGTTGAAGACGGTAACCTGATCAGTGGCAAAGGGCCGGGGGCTGCGTTTGATTTTGCCTTCACGGTTGCCTACCGCCTCACTGGCGATTATGCCGCCACGCAGGAACAGGCTGAGCATATCTATCACGAAAACTGGCAAGTACCACAACAAGCAGTGCCTGCATAAACGCTAAACACTGCTGCTAACTGGGCGCGGCACAGCTAGCGCTTTCTGGCCTGACGCCGGGAGCGAAGACTGTTACCGCGCTTTCTGTTGGTAAACCCTTAGTCATGCCTGCATATTCAGCAAAGTAAACCTGTTATTCCCTACCTCATTGCACATCGACATTCGCAAACAAAACTCAAGTAAAGGCTCGTTCATGACGGAACTCAATGTAGCTTTATTGGCTTCAAATGTAGCCAATAAAGCTACATAAACAAATGATGGATACTGCCTAATAGCCCACCTCCCCATAACGGTCGCGATGCTCTTTTGGCGTCATGTCATAACCTTTCTTAAACACCGAATAGAAGTACTGAAGCGACGGGTAGCCGCACATCTGCGAGATCTCATTGATCGGCAGCGACGTGGCGGTGAGCAGGTTGCGGGCGCGGTCGAGTTTCTCTTCGTGGATCACGTTATGAATGGTCTGGCCGGTTTCGTCTTTGAAGCGTTTTTCCAGGTTAGAGCGGGACATGCCGATCGCGTCCAGCACCTGTTCCACCTTGATCCCTTTGCAGGCGTGATGGCGAATGTAATGCATGGCCTGAATCACCGCCGGATCGCGCAGCGAGCGGAAATCGGTAGAGCGGCGCTCGATCACCTTCACCGGCGGCACCAGAATGCGTTGCAACGGCAACTCGCGCCGATCGAGCAACTGGTGCAGCAGCTTGGCGGCGCGATAGCCCATCTGGCGCGTGCCCTGCGCCACCGACGATAATGCAACGCGCGAAAGGTAGCGGGTTAACTCTTCGTTATCGATGCCGATCACGCACAGCTTTTCGGGCACCGGGATATCCAAATGCTCGCACACCTGTAGCAGGTGGCGCGCCCGCGCGTCGGTAACGGCAATAATCCCTGTCTGCTGCGGCAAGGTCTGTATCCAATCCGCCAGGCGGTTTTGCGCGTATTGCCAGTTTTCCGGCGCGGTGGCCATCCCTTGGTACACCACGCCCTGATACTGTTCCTCGGCCACCAACTGGCGGAATGCCTGTTCGCGCTCCTGCGCCCAACGCTTGCCGCCTTCCACCGGCAGGCCATAAAACGCAAAGCGGTTCAGCCCCTTTTCTTTCAGGTGCATAAACGCCGCCTCCACCAGCGCGTGGTTATCGGTAGCGATGTAATGCACCGGCGGGTAATCCTCTTGCCGGTGATAGGAGCCGCCAACGCCGACAATCGGAACGTTGACGTTATGCAGCAGCTGCTCAATGTTCCGGTCGTCGAAGTCGGCGATCACGCCATCCCCCAGCCAGTCTCGGATGTTATCGATGCGGCAGCGGAAATCCTCTTCAATAAAGATGTCCCAATCACTTTGCGACGCCTGTAAATACTCGCCAACGCCTTCCACCACCTGGCGGTCGTACACTTTATTGGCGTTGAACAGCAAGGTAATACGGTAGCGCTTTTCGAACATGGGGATCCTCCTGCCTCTGTGAATTTTGCCTCGCCGCCAAGATCCCCTGAATGGTTACACCCGGCGCTTGGTGGCGGAATCCATCCACACCGCCAGCAGCAAGATGGCACCTTTGACGATGTACTGCCAGAAGGTCGGCACGTCCAGCATGCTCATGCCGTTATCCAGCGACGCCATGATAAACGCCCCCATCACCGCCCCGGCTACGCTGCCAACCCCGCCCGCCAGGCTGGTGCCGCCAATCACGCAGGCAGCGATGGCGTCCAGTTCGGCAATGTTCCCCGCCGAAGGTGAACCCGCCCCCAGGCGTGAACTGAGGATCAGCCCGGCAATCGCCACCATCAGGCCGTTGATGGCAAACACCGCCAGCTTGGTGCGCTCCACGTTCACCCCGGAAAGCCGCGCAGCATCGATGTTGCCGCCGATCGCATAGATACGGCGGCCAAAAGCGGTGCGCGTCGCCATAAAAATCCCTGCCAGCATCAGCGCGGTGAGGATCAACACCGGCGTCGGCACGCCACGGTAATCATTCAGCAAATAGATAGCGCCCAGCACCAGAATCGCCAGAATACTTTGCCGGGTAACGTCCCCGCTCGGTGCCGCCACCGGCAAACCAAGCAGGGCACGCTTGCTGCGCTGCCGCCACTGCCAGGCCACGAACAGCATCAGGCCAACGGCACCAATGCCAAAACCCAGCCCGTTCGGCAGGTAGCTCTGGCCAATCTGCGACATGGCATTGCTGGTCGGGGCCACGGTGGTGCCGTTGGTAATGCCGATCAGAATGCCGCGAAACGCCAGCATACCCGCCAGCGTGACGATAAACGAAGGCACCTTGCGATACGCCACCCACCAGCCGTTCCAGGCCCCGAGCAACAGCCCCGCCAGCAGCGTCACCACAATGGTCAGCGGCAGCGGCCAGCCGAGCCAGACGTCAAATATCGCCGCCGCGCCGCCCAGCAAACCCATCATGGAACCCACGGAGAGGTCGATCTCCGCCGAAATAATCACAAACACCATGCCCACCGCCAGAATGCCGGTGATCGCCGTCTGGCGCAGCAGGTTGGAGATATTGCGCGCGCTGAGATAGGCCCCCTCGGTGGTAAAGGTAAAGAACAGCATGATGACAACGATCGCCGCCAACATCACGAACACCTGCAGATTGACGGATTTTAGCCTCGGTAACGGCTTTTTCTGCACCAATGGCGGCAGGTTTGCTTCAGATTGCGTGCTTTTCAACATGGGTTTCACTCCTCAGTGCCGCTTCCATTACCTGTTCCTGGGTCAGACCACGGTTGACCAAATCGGCTTTGATGCGCCCCTGATGCATCACCAGCACCCGATCGCTCAGCCCCAGCACTTCCGGCAGTTCGGAAGACACTACAATCACCGCGATCCCTTGCTGCACCAGTTGGTTGATCAGTTTGTAGATTTCATGTTTGGCACCGATATCGATACCGCGTGTGGGTTCATCCAGAATCAGGATTTTCGGGTTCAGCAGCAGGCATTTCGCTAAGATAGCCTTCTGCTGATTGCCGCCGCTCAACCGGCCAATCGCCAGCTCCGGCGAAGAGGTTTTCACCTTCAGCCGCGCCAGCGCTTGCTGAATGGTGGCCTGCTCCTGCGCGCCATCCAGCACCGTCAGCGGGCCGCTGAAATCGCTCAGCGCCGCCAGCGTCATGTTCGAGCCAACGCTCATCACCGGCACAATGCCGTCGCGCTTGCGATCTTCCGGCACCATGGCGATGCCATACTGCATTGCCTGTCGGCAGGTGGTGATGGTGGCAGGCTGCCCGTCAATACTGATGCTGCCCTGCCAGCGCCCGGCATAAGCGCCGAACAGGCACTGCATGGTTTCGGTGCGCCCGGAACCCACCAGCCCGGCCACGCCGAGGATCTCGCCGCGCCGCAGAGTGAAAGAAACATCGTCCACCCGACGGATATGCCGGTTAACCGGGTGCCAGGCGGTGAGGTTTTCCACCTGCAGGATCACCTCGCCGATAGCGTGCTGCTCCTGCGGATACAGCTCAGTCAGTTCACGCCCCACCATCATGGCGATAATATCGTCTTCGCTCATGCCCGCCGCTGGCCGGGTGCCGATGTGCTTGCCGTCGCGGATCACGCAGATCAGATCCGAGATCGCTTTCACCTCGTTCAGCTTGTGCGAAATGTAGATGCAGGCAATGCCGTGATCGCGCAGATCGGCGATGATCGCCAAAAGTGTGGCGGTTTCACTCTCCGTCAGCGAAGCGGTAGGTTCATCCAGCACCAGCAGGCGCACCTGCTTGTTTAAGGCTTTGGCGATCTCCACCAGTTGCTGCTGGCCCAGCCCCAGTTCACCAACGCGGGTATGCGGATCCACCTCCAGTTTGACCTGCGCCAGCATGCGCTGGCAGCGCAGGTACATGTTGTCGTAATCCATCAGCCCAAAGCGGCCCCACTCGTTGCCAAGAAACATGTTCTCCAGCACCGTCATCTGTTTCACCAGCGCCAGTTCCTGGTGAATAATCGCAATGCCTTTCTGTTCGGTATCGCGAATGGTTTTGGCCGTAATAAGATCACCAGAAAAATAAATCTCGCCCTGATAACTGCCGTGCGGATATATTCCGCACAGCACTTTCATCAGCGTGGATTTCCCTGAACCATTTTCACCGCACAAGGATAATACCTGCCCGGCGTCCAATTGCAGGCTGACATTATCCACGGCCTTTACTACGCCGAATTGTTTAGTGATATTTCTCATTTCTAACAGGCAGGGCATTATTCCCTCCAAAGTGCTTCGTCAGAATTAATTAAGATCGGATTTCTTATGGAAGCCATCGGCAATAATGGTGCTGTCGATATTCGATTTATCCACCTGAACCGGGGTTAATAACCAGGCAGAGACCTCTTTACTGCCGTTATTTAATTTGGCATTGGATTTTGGCTGTTCGCCTTTACCCAGTTGCACCGCAATATCTGCCGCTTCATCGGCCAATTTGCTGATCGGTTTATACACCGTCATGGTTTGGGTGCCCGCCACAATGCGTTTCACCGCCGCCAAGTCGGCATCCTGGCCGGAGATCGCCACTTTGCCCGCCAGCCCTTGCGCCGCCAACGCCTGGATCGCCCCACCGGCGGTGGCATCGTTAGAAGCCACAACCGCATCGATATGGTTGTTATTGGCCGTAAGGGCATTTTCCATAATCTTCAGCGCGTTTTCCGGCAGCCAGCCATCGGCCCACTGATCGCCCACTACCTTAATCTTGCCGCTGCTGATCAACGGTTGCAGCACGGTCATTTGCCCTTTGCGGAACAGCTTGGCGTTATTATCCACCGGTGAGCCGCCCATCAGGAAGTAATTGCCCTGTGGCACCCGCTGCACCAGGCTTTGCGCCTGCATTTCGCCCACTTTTTCGTTATCGAACGAGATGTAGAAATCGATGTCGGCGTTATTGATCATCCGGTCATAGGCCAGCACCTTAATCCCTTCGCGTTTTGCTTCGCTGATCACATTGCTCAACACCTGGCCGTTGTAAGGGATAATCACCAGCACATCGACACCGCGGTTGATCATATTTTCAATCTGCGCCATCTGGGTTTCTTCATTACCGTTGGCAGATTGCACAAACACGTTCGCCCCCAACGATTCGGCTTTTTTCACAAAAATATCGCGATCTTTCTGCCAGCGCTCTAAACGCAGGTCGTCAATGGCCATACCGATTTTAATTTCTTTACTGAACCCTGATTGGCTGGCCAGCAGCAAAAGAGCGCAGGCGGAGAGGAGAATAGGTTTAATTTTCATCTTATAACCCTTTTCAGTGTAGTGTGTATGGGTAATATGAATCACGAAACGTCCAGCCGATTGTTGACACTTATTTTTCATTCGGCAATTGCAGATTTTTACCGGCGAATTACGATTTTTGGTTTAATGTTAATTTTATGATAGCGATCATGTTTTATCGCCATGCCGCCAATAACGCTAAATAAACGCTAATATGAGATCCCGCGCACATTTAATAATTCTGTGAATTTAAGTGTGAAATAACGTAATTGAGCATCAGCCCGCTAACTCCGAAGATAAACCTAACCCTCTATCCCCGTTATTCAGGAGTTCGCTAATGCAATCCTATTTTGATCAGATCGAGCAGGTTCGCTATGAAGGCCCCAGCAGCAATAATCCGCTGGCCTTCCGCCATTACAATCCCGATGAAATCATTCTTGGCAAACGGATGGCCGATCACCTGCGCTTTGCCGCCTGCTACTGGCATACCTTCTGCTGGAACGGTGCTGACATGTTCGGCGTGGGGGCGTTCGATCGCCCATGGCAGCAGCCGGGCGATGCGCTGGCGTTGGCTAAACGCAAGGCCGACGTAGCTTTTGAGTTTTTCCACAAGCTGAATGTGCCCTATTACTGCTTCCACGACATCGACGTTTCACCAGAAGGCGCAACGCTGAAAGAGTATCTGAACAACTTTGCCGCCATGACCGAGGTATTGGCGGAGAAACAGCAGAGCAGCGGCGTGAAGCTGCTGTGGGGCACCGCTAACTGCTTCACCAACCCGCGCTATGCAGCCGGTGCCGCCACCAACCCGAACCCGGAAGTGTTCAGTTGGGCCGCTACCCAGGTCTTCACCGCCATGAATGCCACCCATCAACTGGGCGGTGAAAACTATGTGCTGTGGGGCGGACGCGAAGGCTATGAAACCCTGCTGAATACCGATCTGCGCCAGGAGCGCGAGCAGATTGGCCGCTTTATGCAGATGGTGGTGGAGCACAAGCACAAAATCGGTTTCCAGGGTACGTTGCTGATCGAGCCGAAACCGCAGGAACCCACCAAGCACCAGTACGATTACGACGTTGCCACCGTGTACGGCTTCCTCAAGCAGTTCGGCCTGGAAAAAGAGATCAAGGTGAATATCGAAGCCAACCACGCCACGCTGGCCGGGCATTCATTCCATCACGAAATCGCCACCGCCATTGCGCTGGGTATTTTCGGTTCGGTCGATGCCAACCGTGGCGATCCGCAACTGGGCTGGGACACCGATCAGTTCCCAAACAGCGTGGAGGAGAACGCGCTGGTGATGTTCGAGATCCTCAAAGCAGGCGGTTTCACCACCGGCGGCCTGAACTTTGATGCCAAAGTGCGCCGCCAGAGCACCGATAAATATGACCTGTTCTACGGCCATATCGGCGCGATGGACACCATGGCGCTGGCGTTGAAAGTAGCGGCGCGCATGATTGAGGATGGTCAGTTGCATCAGCAGGTGGCCAAGCGTTACGCCGGTTGGAACGGTGAACTGGGCCAGCAGATTTTGCAGGGGAAACTGTCGCTCGCCGCGCTGGCGCAGTACGCTGAGCAACACACTCTGGCACCGCAACATGCCAGCGGGCATCAGGAGAAACTGGAGAATCTGGTTAACCGTTATCTGTTTGGCTAACTCTGCCTCTGGCTTCGGTTGAGTGAGGGGCATGCATTGGCTAGTGCCCCTCACCCCGGCCCTCTCCCGCGGGGAGAGGGGGCGAACCCTCAGGCATTTGGCTTAATGAACCGCTCAGCCGCAGCCTGCAAGTTTGCACCGTACATCCCTTCTCCCTTGGGGAGAAGGCTAGGATGAGGGGGGTTTGGTGAATGCCCCCCCGGCCCTCTATCGTCGGGAGAGGGGCGAACCCTCAGGCATTTGGCTTAATGAACCGCTCAGCCACTGCCTGCAAGTTTGCACCGTACGTCCCTTCTCCCTTGGGGAGAAGGCTAGGATGAGGGGGTTTGGTGAATGCCCCCCGGCCCTCTCCCGCGGGGCTGTCTCTTGTTCACATCTTGAGGTAGGGGAATGAGTGTTTATTTAGGTCGCTAAACATATTGTGTACACATTGGCAATGTGATGAACGCGCCGTCCGTGGCGCGGTCGCTTATGCGCCGTGT
>JBAQHZ010000319.1:0-4233 GCA_049288585.1 Chania sp. | reverse complement strand
AAAAATAGCCACTCAATTTATCAGTTATTGGTTATCCTCTAGGCAAATATTTATCCTATTTACTCATAGGGATTGTTACTGTGAATGCATCCTGGTTCCCTGCTACATCGCCCCTACCCGATTTGGTGCTTGGTGCCTCGCTCTATTTTCCCCCGATATTTAAAGCATTTCTCCTCGGGTTGGTATGCTGGCTGCTGGTTCACCACCTGCTGCGGGACTGGCTCTATTCTGGCGAAATCTGGCACCCTATGCTGATGGATCTGTCCATTTTCGTCATCGCCGTCAGCGGATCTCTGTGGATATTAGCGAGTTGGTAGCCCATGAAGCATAAGACATTAAAATATTTTTCGACGGTTATTATCTGTGCCATTGCCCTTTGTGCTGGCTGGTGGCTATGGAATTACTACATGCAATCCCCCTGGACGCGTGACGGAAAAGTGCGCGCCGAGCTGGTTAATATCACCCCTGAGGTCTCTGGCCTGCTAGATAAAATCAATGTTTATGATAATCAGTTCATCGCCGCGGGAAGCCTGATCTTCAGCATCGATCCTGTCCCGTATCAGATCGCCTTGGGCAACGCCGAAGCCGCGCTGGCAAAAGCACAGTCGGATTTGGCTAAAGCCGATCACGAAGCTACACGTCGCCGTAACCTGCCGCATAACGTTATTTCCTCTGAGGATTTGGATGAATCTAACTTAGCCGCTGAGGCCATGAAAGCCGCTTATAAAGCCGCGCAGGCCAACCTGGAACAGGCTAAATGGAATTTAAGCAAAACCAGAATTTATGCATCGACCGATGGCTATATCACCAATCTACAGGCACGCGTTGGTAACTACGCCACCGCAGGCTCTCCGCTAGTGGCATTGGTGGATATTCACTCATTCTATGTGCTCGGCTATTTTGAAGAAACCAAGCTGCGGCATATAAAAGAGGGCCGCAGAGCGGATATTGTTCTCTATAACGGCAACATTCCCCTGCAAGGTAAAGTAGAGAGCATTGGCCGAGCGATTTACGATCAAAACGTCGAGAGTAATAATAACAACAACTTATTGGTTAACGTCAAACCCAACGTGCCTTGGGTCCGCCTGGCGCAACGGGTGCCGGTGCGGATAAAACTGCTCAATGTTCCGGACGATGTCACGTTGGTGGCGGGCACTACTTGTACTATTTCGATCCACACTCGGGATTGATCGGTGAATCTGCCTTTTCTTGAATGGAACCGCACGCCTTGGGGCAAGGCCACCGCAGGGCAATGGCGTTATGCGTTGCGTAACTCACTGGCCATGTGTCTGGCGCTGTGGATCGCCTTCGTTCTGCAACTTGACGAACCTTATTGGGCCCTGACCTCTGCTGCCGTGGTCAGTTTCCCTACGGTGGGTGGCGTCATCAGCAAGAGTATCGGGCGGGTTTTTGGCAGCCTGATGGGGGCAATGGCGTCCTTGATGATTGCAGGTCATTGTCTGAACGACCCTTGGCTGTTCACGCTGTCGATTGCCACCTGGTTGGGGTTCTGTACCTACATTTCCAACCACTACCAGAACAACGTTTCCTACGCCTTTGCTCTAGCCGGATATACCGCAGCGATCATCGCCTTCAGCACGGTTAATGTTACCGATACGCTGGAAATCTTCGATATCGCCCAAGCGCGAGTCTGTGAAGTGATCACCGGGATTTTATGCGGTGGCCTGATGATGATGATCCTGCCCAGCACGTCGGATGGTGAAGCCCTGCTGATCTCACTGCGGCGGATGCATTTACGGCTGTTAGAACATGCCGCCATGCTGTGGCAACCGGAAATAAGCCTGCGGATGCGCACTTCACACGAAGGGGTGATTGGCCAGATCCTGACGATGAACGTCTTACGCATTCAGGCTTTCTGGAGCCATTACCGGCTACGCCGGCAGAACAATATCCTCAACTACATGCTGCATCAGCAGTTGCGCATTACCAGCGTGATCTCCAGCCTGCGGCGCATGTTGCTGAACTGGCCGGATCAACCGGCTAACCTGACATCGGTGTTGGATCAACTGCTGAAAGAACTGCACAGCCCCGACACCGATAAATACCGTTTGGCGCATATTCTGCAACTTATCGCACCACAAGATCCGGCCGATTACCGTCATCGTGCTTTTTTCCTGCGCTTGCGGCACTTTTGTTGGCTTTATCTGCGTTGCAGCCGCTGGTTACAACGGCTGGAAAGCGCTACTCCGGCCAGCGAGATCAAACCACCACGCGTCACCGCGCTGGCTCGCCACACCGACAGCTATGAAGCCGCCTACAACGGATTACGTACCTTTCTTTGCATTCTGATCGGCTGTGCTTTCTGGATCAGCACTCAATGGGACTCTGGCAGTTCGGCTCTGACCATGATCGCCATCAGTTGTGTCCTCTACTCATCCACACCTTCACCGACCAAATCCGTCGCCAATTTGCTGAAAGCCGTTTCCCTGCTTTCGGTTTTTTGCTTTTTGATCAAGTTTGGCCTGATGATTCAACTCAATGACTTCTGGCTATTCTGCGCCTTTCTGTTTCCAGTGCTGGTGACGATGCAGATGATGAAGCTACAGCATCCTCATTACGCGCCGCTGTGGGGTCAGTTGATCGTGTTTATGGGATCGTTTCTCGCCGTCACCAATCCCCCCAGCTACGACTACCAATTGTTTATGAACGATAGCATCAGCAAGATTGTTGGGGTATTGCTGGCCGGGTTGGCATTCCAGATCCTGCGCCCCAGTTCAGACAAGCGTAAAAGCCGGCGTATTATTCGTGCATTGCGCCGCGACTTTATCGATCAGTTAAGTCGCAGGCCCCAACAAAACGAAAGCCAGTTTGAGTCTCGGATCTATCACCGTATCAGTCAGTTGAATCAAAGCCAGGATCAAGAAGCCCGCACCTGGCTGCTCCGTTGGGGAGTGGTGCTACTGAACTGTAGCCACATCGTTTGGCAGTTGCGCGAATGGCAAACCCGCTCGGATCCGCTGTCTGCCGTTCGTGACGTCTGCATTCATTGTCTGAAGGGGATTATGACCGAGAAAGGGGTACACCACAGTTCGCTGGACGCCACGCTGCAAGAGCTGCAACGCATGAGTAACGCGCTGGGGCATCACCCGGAACAGGCCGCGCGCGATTTGGCAGGGTTGATTTGGCGGTTATATTGCTCGCTGCAACAGCTAAAACAGGCGATTTCACCGCCAGAGGCAACAATAGTTGCGCCCGCGACAGCTTAACGCGGGCGACCTACTTACTTAATTACACCGCAGGCAAACCGATCGCCACCACCACCCAAGGGTTTCGGATGGTCAGAATGGTTATCACCACCTGCGTGAACCATCAGGGCTTTATCCTCGATCTCACTGATCTTCTTCAGGCGTGGTGCCAGAACCTGATCGCTGGCCATGCCATCATTCGTTACGTAGATGGCGGGCAGATCGCCCAGATGTCCATCAGCGTATGGACCAAGGTGTTTACCGGTCTTTTGTGGGTCAAAATGCCCACCTGCCGCTAAAGCAGCCACCGCTTTACCCTCTTTCATTCCCGGTTCACAACTGCCCTTTTCGTGTACATGAAAACCATGCACCCCACCCGGCAGCGCCTTAAGCTGTGGCGTAAATAACAGGCCGTAAGGTGTTTCACTGATAGTCACTTTGCCAATGTCCTGACCAATTCCCTGGGCAGTCACCAGATTCATTTCGACATCAACCGAAGCAGCTTGTGCAGCGCCACAGGCCATCAGGCCCAATGCTGCACACCAATAACGTTTCATCAATCAACCTCCATGCGATAGTTGTAACAGAGTCCTCAGTATAGAGCGTATATGAAATTATTCAATTTTATATAAATTCAATTAACTAAATATTTCTCTGTTACTCACTTTAGATTCGATTATTCTATAACTCATCTAAGGTATTCCTTCCGTTTTTAATCACTCTTTAAGAAAGGATGGCAAATAATGCTTCTTAATATTAATCGTAAAAGATTAAACCGGTTTTAACCGGGAGTTTTCCCGGTTAAGTTATTACTTTTATTGTCTGGAATTACAAACCCGAAACCAGAGTATTGGCCATAAAGGATAACAATGCTGTTGATTTAGTATAAATATCACGTTTTTCCGTAACATCTCTATCAAACCTCCAGTTCATGATATAAATGATCGGCGCATTGGGATATTGGTTGATAAAATCCCAGTATAAGCTAATCTGCGTATACAGTTTTTCATCATTCAAACCCAGTGAT
>JBAQHZ010000318.1:0-2805 GCA_049288585.1 Chania sp. | reverse complement strand
TGTTATGGCATGTAAGTATGATGTTAATCGTTTGCCTGCGTAGATCTCCCTCCAGAGAAGCAGAAGCTGAGTTTTTAGTGCTGAGTTCGTAAGCCGCTTAAACAGGAGGGGCATTTTGCCGGTTCGCAGTTGTGAACTGCGGATTTTGTCCCAAATTGACGCAAAGTGGAAGATCTATTCGGCATTATAACTTGGGAAATGATAACAAGATTTTAGTCACGAACTGTGTGAAAATGATTTGACGCATTAATCGTGTGGATTTTATGCTTAGTGAAGCCAATCTGATAGGGAGTCGTTATGGATACCGATTTGAAGATGTCATTGATTACCACCGTTTGTGCTTTAGCAATGATTATTGTTTTCGGTTTTATCGCCGCATTGAACTGATTCATACCAAGAAATAATAAAGGCGCAGCATGCTGCGCCTTGCTATCAACCTCCGGCGATTACGCCAGATTCTTTTCCACGAACGCCCAGTTCACCAAAGCCCAGAAGTTCTCCAGGTATTTCGGACGCGCATTGCGGTAGTCGATGTAATAAGCATGTTCCCACACGTCAACGGTCAGCAGCGGTTTGTCTTCACCGGTCAGCGGGGTTGCCGCGTTTGAGGTGCTAACGATCGCCAGCGTACCATCCGCCTTTTTCACCAGCCAAGTCCAACCCGCGCCGAAGTTTTTCACGGCGGCATCGGTGAATTGCTCTTTAAAAGCAGCAAAAGAACCAAAGGATTTGGTGATCGCAGCGGCTACTGCGCCCGTTGGCTCGCCGCCACCCTGTGGTGACAGGCAATGCCAGTAGAAGGTGTGGTTCCACACCTGTGCTGCGTTGTTAAACACGCCGCCGGTAGACGTTTTGACAATCTCTTCCAGGGTTTTGCCTTCGAACTCGCTGCCTTTCACCAGGTTGTTCAGGTTAACCACGTAGGTGTTATGGTGCTTACCATAGTGGTATTCCAGGGTTTCTGCAGAAATGTGCGGTTCGAGAGCGTTTTTTTCATACGGTAATGCAGGTAATTCAAACGACATTGCTTTCTCCTTTTTATATACAGCACGATTATTCCGACAACCTCCAACCCGGTGGTTGAAAGAGGAAAACAGAATTGTTGTGTGTTTTTTATGGACAATAATCTTAACAACTTTCCGGGTGAAAAAAAGGTTTAAAGCATGTTAAGCGGTTGATTGATTAAAGCATCGACAGGAAAGGGCGGCTGAGGCTATGTTTCAGCCGCAATAAATCAACGGATAGTTTTTGGCGTGACGACACGGCGTGCGCCGATGTAGTGGTTCTGCCAGTAGTCGTTATCCAACTGGCTGACGCGGATTTCTTCGCCAGTACGCGGGGACTGGATAAACTTGCCATTACCAAGATAAACGCCAACGTGATCGGCAGTACCACGGTTATTGATGCGGAAGAACACCAGATCGCCGGTTTCCAACTCGCTTTTCTTGATCGGTGCGGCGTCACGCAGGTGATACATTTCATTGGCGGTACGTGGCATTTTGATTTTCACCACGTCTTTATAGGCGTAATAAATCAGGCCGCTGCAGTCAAACCCGGTGTGCGGTGAAGAACCCCCCCACTGGTAAGGTTTGCCCATCTGGCTCATGAGTTTGGCCATGGCCGTTTGTTTGGCATGCTGATAACGTTTTTTGTGCGCAGGGCTGAGTTTCAGCGGTTTTTCATTCTTGGCCAGTTTCGCGGTAGCCATATTCGGCTCACGATGGCGACCATAGCCTTTCTTGTAACCCTTTTTCGGCGGAGTGATTTTGACGCTGGCAGTGCTGGTAGATTTACTCTTTGATTTAACCTGTTTGGTTTTCTTTTCTGCCTGTGACTTTATTTTCGCTGTTTTCTGAGGCGCAACGGCTTTCACTTTTTTGCTGGCCTTATCCGCCTTCTTTTTCTTGCGATCGTCAGGCCGGGCCTCATTAACGTGCCCCTTACGCTGCTCGGCAGAAACATGTGCCTTTGGCGCAGCGTGCGCCAGATTGAAGAACAGCTGTGAGAACAACAGCATGAAAAGCGTAATAATTAAACGCATGTCAATGTTACCAACCTTGGCCTCGAAAAAGATATCTAACGGGCTACAGTATTCCCGAAATTCGCCATATAAAACAGCGGAGAACCCATAAATAGTAATCCATATTGTGAGAAAACGTTAATGGCATTTTTTATGATGCAAAATCAATCAGTTAATGTATAAAAAAGCATCAATAAACCGAGTGTGACTTATTATTCATCCAGTGCCAACCGCGAAAATATATTAGTGAAATAGTCGGATTAAAAATGTTATTCTGCGAGTATGTTTTAACCGGAATGGTGCGGTTTTTAGAGCTCGTCCGGCAACCGGAAATGTCCCTGCAAAAGATGGCGTTTTCTTGATACTGTTCCTGCCGCTACAATAGCCGGTGTGATGTTGTAGCCAAGATGTGGCTTGAGGAAGCAATAATGACGACGATTGAAAAAATTCAGCAGCAGATTTCTGCTAACCCAATTTTGCTGTACATGAAAGGTTCACCGAAATTGCCAAACTGCGGTTTCTCTGCGCAAGCCGTCCAGGCGCTTTCCGCCTGTGGTGAGCGTTTCGCTTATGTTGATATTCTGCAAAACCCGGATATCCGTGCCGAACTGCCAAAATACGCCAATTGGCCAACCTTCCCGCAGTTGTGGGTTGACGGTGAACTGGTGGGCGGTTGCGATATCATTATGGAAATGTATCAGCGCGGTGAATTGCAGCCATTACTCAAAGAGACGGCTGAGAAATACAAACAGCAGGAAGATCAGCAGCCTTAATGGCGAAAGGTT
>JBAQHZ010000317.1:0-1758 GCA_049288585.1 Chania sp. | reverse complement strand
CTCACCCTGCGGGTCAGCGCAAGCGCTGTTCAAGTCGGCCTCTGACCGACTTGTCATTCGTTTGCCGCCTACAAGCAACTCGAATTATTTTGGGTATATATGAGCAAAACTTTCAAACTGCATTCAGAATTCGCACCGGCTGGCGATCAGCCGGAGGCCATTCGCAAGCTGGAAATGGGGCTGGAAGATGGTTTGGCGCACCAGACCTTGCTGGGGGTGACCGGATCGGGCAAGACCTTTACCATCGCTAACGTGATCGCCGATCTCAACCGGCCAACCATGGTGCTGGCACCGAACAAAACCCTGGCGGCACAGCTTTACGGTGAGATGAAAGAGTTCTTTCCCGAGAATGCGGTGGAGTATTTTGTCTCCTATTACGATTACTACCAGCCAGAAGCCTACGTCCCTAGCTCCGATACCTTTATCGAGAAAGACGCCTCGATAAACGAACACATTGAACAGATGCGCCTTTCGGCCACCAAAGCGCTGCTTGAGCGGCGTGATGTGGTGGTGGTGGCATCGGTTTCCGCGATCTACGGCCTGGGCGATCCCGATCTGTACCTGAAGATGATGCTGCACCTGACCAAAGGGATGATCATCGATCAGCGCTCGATCCTGCGCCGCCTGGCTGAGCTGCAATATACCCGCAACGATCAGGCATTCCAGCGCGCCACTTTCCGCGTGCGCGGTGAAGTGATCGACATCTTCCCGGCGGAATCAGACGAACTGGCGCTGCGCGTCGAACTGTTTGACGAAGAGGTGGAACGCCTGTCGCTGTTTGATCCGCTCACCGGCCAGATTGAGCAGGTGGTGCCCCGTTTCACCATCTACCCTAAATCCCACTACGTCACACCACGGGAACGTATCCTGCAGGCGATGGAGGAGATCAAGGTGGAACTGGAACAGCGGCGCAAGGTGTTGCTGGCCAACAATAAGCTGCTGGAAGAGCAACGCTTGGCGCAGCGTACCCAGTTTGATCTGGAGATGATGAACGAACTGGGTTATTGCTCGGGCATCGAAAACTACTCGCGCTATCTCTCCGGGCGCGGCGAGGGCGAGCCGCCGCCGACGCTGTTCGACTATCTGCCCGCCGATGGCCTACTGGTGGTAGACGAATCGCACGTCACTATTCCGCAGATTGGCGGGATGTTCAAAGGCGATCGTTCGCGCAAAGAAACGCTGGTGGAATACGGTTTTCGTTTGCCTTCGGCGCTGGATAACCGGCCAATGCGCTTTGAAGAGTTTGAAGCGCTGGCCCCGCAAACCATCTATGTCTCCGCTACGCCGGGCAAATATGAGCTGGAAAAATCCGGTGGCGATATTATCGATCAGGTGGTGCGCCCAACCGGCCTGTTGGATCCGGTGGTGGAAGTCCGCCCGGTAACGACCCAGGTTGACGACCTGCTTTCCGAGATCCGCAAGCGCGTGGCGATCAACGAACGCGTGCTGGTGACTACGCTGACCAAACGCATGGCGGAAGACCTGACGGAATACCTGGAGGAACACGGCGAGCGGGTGCGTTATCTGCACTCGGATATCGACACCGTAGAACGTGTTGAAATCATCCGTGATTTGCGCCTTGGCGAGTTCGACGTGCTGGTGGGGATCAACCTGCTGCGGGAAGGGTTGGATATGCCTGAGGTGTCGCTGGTGGCGATCCTGGATGCCGATAAAGAGGGCTTCCTGCGTTCGGAGCGCTCGCTGATCCAGACCATTGGCCGTGCGGCGCGTAATCTCAACGGCAAGGCGATTCTGTAC
>JBAQHZ010000316.1:0-2344 GCA_049288585.1 Chania sp. | reverse complement strand
TGTTGCTGCTGAGCGGCCAACCACCAAGACGTTTCCAACGATTCACCAGTTCACAAAACAGCAGAGCCGTTTGTTCGGTATCGTACAGTGCGGAATGTGCCTGGCTGCTGTCGAATGGCATACCGGCGGCGATACAGGCCTTGGCCAACACGGTCTGACCCAGTACTAACCCGCTTAATGCGGCGGTATCGAAGGTAGCAAACGGATGGAATGGATTGCGTTTCAGGCTGGCTCGCTCAGCGGCCGCCATCAGGAAGCTGTGATCAAAGTTGGCATTGTGAGCCACGATAATCGCTCGGTTACATCCCTGATCTTTAATACCTTTGCGCACGGCCTTGAAAATGGCGTGTAGCGCATCATGTTCACTCACCGCACCGCGCAGCGGGTTATGCGGGTCAATACCGTTGAAGGCTAGCGCTTCGGGTTGCAGATTAGCCCCTTCAAAGGGTTCAACGTGAAAATGCAGGGTTTCATCCTGCTGTAACCAGCCGTTGCCATCCATTTTCAGCGTGACGGCGGCAATTTCCAGCAGCGCATCGGTCTTGGCATTAAAGCCTGCGGTTTCTACATCAATAACAACGGGATAAAACCCACGAAAACGGCCACTCAGGGCGTTAAGATCACTTTTTTCGGCCATCAGTTTCTTATCTTCATCGAATACAGTGGGCATTATGACAAATTTCTTGCCTTGATGCAGCGGAGATAAAAGAAGGGCGCTGAAATGCGCCCTGGGGAAACGTCAGTTGCCGAGGCCTTGGCCAGCATGTTTGTTCTCGATCAGTTCGATTTTGTAGCCATCGGGATCTTCAACGAAAGCGATAATAGAGGTGCCGCCTTTGACCGGGCCCGCTTCACGGGTTACGTTGCCGCCAGCATGGCGAATGTTGTCGCAGGTAGCTGCCACATTATCAACGCCCAGTGCCAGGTGGCCAAATGCGGAACCCATCTCGTAGCTGTCAACGCCCCAGTTGTAGGTGAGTTCAATCACAGAACCTTCGCTTTCATCGGTATAGCCAACGAACGCCAACGAGTATTTGTACTCGGTGTTCTCGCTGGTGCGCAACAGGCGCATGCCTAATACCTTGGTATAGAAATCGATGGAACGCTGTAGGTCACCGACACGGATCATGGTATGGAGTAGGCGCATAATTTCCTCTGATTGGATGTGCCGCAGCGAGCGGCAGGTAGATTGAAGCGAACATCAGTATAGCTTTGTCATCTAAGGCAATTCAACGCGTCTGGTGCATAAGTGGCTTGCGTGACAGTGTCACTGAAAAATTCAGCCGGCTTTTGGCCGGCTGGGGATCAGATAAAAGTCACTTACAGAGTAGGATAATCGGTATAACCCGCTGCACCGCCACCGTAGAAGGTGTCAGCATGCGGTTCATTCAGCGGCGCTTTCTGCTTGAAGCGTTCTAACAGATCCGGGTTGGCGATATAGCTGCGGCCAAAGGCAACGGCATCAATAAAGCCTTTTTCGATCAGTTCTTCAGCTTTTTCGGCAGTGTAGGCACCCGCGCCCACGATTACCCCGTTGAAATGCGCGCGAATAGCGTCACGGAACGCGGCTGAATAAGGCTTGCCACCGGCCCAATCGGGCTCAGAGATGTGCAGATAGGCGATGCCACGTTTATTCAGCTCTTCGATCAGATATAGCGCTGCTGCTTCCTGGTCTTCACCGTTGTCCAGGCCATTGAATGGGCCAAGCGGTGAAATACGGATACCAACACGATCTGCTCCAATTTCGGCGATGCTGGCATCAACCACTTCCAACGTCAGGCGAGTACGATTCTCAATACTGCCACCATACTGATCGGTACGCTGGTTAGAGGCCGGAGACATGAACTGGTGCAGCAGGTAACCATGTGCTGCATGTAATTCAATATAGTCGAAACCCGCTTCACGGGAATTGGCAGCCGCCTGGCGGAAATCGTTGACGATCCCGGCGATTTCTGAAGTTTCCAGTGCGCGCGGAGTGGCGGTTGGCACACGTACCCAGGCACCGGTTTCATCGCGGACCGTGGTGCGGGTTTCGGCATTGATTGCGGAAGGGGCGACCGGTGCTTGCTGGCCTGGTTGCAAGCTGTTGTGAGAAATGCGGCCAACGTGCCAAAGCTGCACGGCGATATGCCCTTGCTTCTCATGAACGGCCTGAGTGATTTTTTTCCACGCGGCAATCTGTTCTGGGGTATGCAACCCTGGAGCACCGGCATAGCCTTTCGCCTGGAAAGAAATCTGTGTCGCTTCGGTAATGATCAGGCCAGAACTGGCGCGTTGTGCATAGTATTCCGCCATCAATGGGGTTGGAATATCACCGGGTTCAATGCTGCGCAAACGAGTCAGC
>JBAQHZ010000315.1:0-11890 GCA_049288585.1 Chania sp. | reverse complement strand
GTCAACACCCGAATCTGTGAGTAACGGGCAAATTTTACAATGGGATTGATAACAGCGTGTCAAACTCCGTTGTGGGTGAGATGAGCACTGATGTTGAAGCCATTGAAGGCGCTGAACGCAGACACGGCGCATAAGCGACCGTGCCACGGACGGCGCGTTCATCACATTGCCAATGTGTACACAATATGTTTAGCGACCTAAATAAACACTCATTCCCCTACCTCAAGATGTGAGCAAGAGACAGCCCGCGGGGAGAGGGGACCGTTCAGTGCACATTTCAAGCACCAAAGCCGCAGCAAGCCGTGATACTCTGTCCGTCGGAGGTGATGGGGCTGTCTATTAGCAACTTGTGTAGATACCTATGCCTAGCGCGCCGAAGCGCCCTTGGAAAGATGTCTCTAACAAAGCATTGAGATTACACCTGCTGCTCACGCAGCCGCTGAGCCGCCAGCACCATGTTGGCCAGCGATTGACGGGTTTCCGGCCAGCCACGGGTTTTCAGGCCGCAGTCCGGGTTAACCCACAGACGCTCTGCCGGGATATTCTGCGCCGCTTTGCGCAGCAGCGCTTCGATCCACTCCACGCTAGGCACGTTCGGCGAATGGATGTCGTACACGCCCGGCCCCATCTCGTTCGGGTATTCGAACTCTTTGAAGGCCTCCAGCAGATCCATATCGGAACGTGAGGTTTCGATAGTGATCACATCCGCATCCAGCGCCGCGATCGAATCCATGATGTCGTTGAACTCGCAGTAACACATGTGGGTGTGGATCTGGGTGTCATCCTGCGCCACCGCGGCGTTCAGTTTAAAGGCATCCACCGCCCAGTTCAGATAGGCAGCCCAATCCGAGCGGCGCAGCGGCAAACCTTCACGCAATGCAGGTTCGTCGATCTGGATGATGCCGATACCGGCTTGCTCCAAATCGGCCACTTCGTCACGCAGTGCCAGTGCGATCTGTTTGGCAATCACTTCGCGAGTCGCGTCTTCACGCGGGAACGACCAGCAAAGAATGGTTACCGGGCCGGTCAACATGCCTTTTACCGGTTTGCTGGTCAGCGACTGGGCAAACTTGGCCCACTCGACGGTAATTGCCTCTGGGCGGCTGATATCACCGATAATCACCGGCGGTTTCACACAGCGCGAACCGTAGCTCTGCACCCAGCCGTTTTGGGTGAACACAAAGCCGTCGAGGTTTTCGCCGAAGTATTCCACCATGTCGTTACGCTCGGCTTCGCCGTGTACCAGTACATCCAAGCCTAAACGTTCCTGTTCAGCGATCGCCTGCTTGATGTGCTCACCGATGCTGGTGCGGTAATTTTTACCGTCCAGGCGGCCCTGTTTGAAATCGAGACGCAGGCCGCGGATCTCGGTGGTTTGTGGGAAGGAGCCGATGGTGGTGGTCGGCCAAGCTGGCAGGTTGAAGCGATCGCGCTGGGCCTGAGCACGCTGCTGGTACGGGCGCTGGCGCTCACTATCTTTCGCGGTGATAGCGGCAAGGCGCTGTTCCACCTGCGCATTGTGCACGCGACTGGACTGGCGGCGGGCGCGGATCGGCGCGCTGTAAGCGTCCAGTTCGGCCTGCTTGTCGGCCCCTGGTGCATTCAAAGCCCCACTCAGCAACGCCAGTTCCGCACATTTCTGCAAAGCAAAGGCAAACCAGCTTTTCACCTCTTCATCCAGACGAGTTTCCACGCTGAGATCGATCGGGCTGTGCAGCAGCGAACAAGAGCTGGCAATCCACAGCGGGCGGCTGTTGACCAGCGGTTGCAGGCGGGTAAACCAGCTGCTCAGATCGGCACGCCACACGTTGCGGCCGTTAATCACTCCCAGCGACAGCAGCCACTCTTTTGGCAGCGCGTTGTGCAGTGCGGCAATATCATCATGGCCTGCCACCAGATCCACATGCAGCCCTTGCACCGGCAAAGCACGAATGGTGTCGAGGTTGTGGGCCACACTGTCAAAATAGGTGGTCAGCAGCAGCTTAACCTGGCCTTGCAGCGCCGCGTAAGCCGGTTTAAAGGCGTCCAGCCAGACCTGCGGCAATTCCAGCACCAACGCGGGTTCGTCGATCTGCACCCACTCAATACCGCGCTTGGCCAGTTCCGCCAGCACTTGCTGATACACCGGCAGAATATCGTTCAGCAGTGACAGGCGATCGAACGCTTCACCTTTCACTTTGCCCAGCCACAGATAGGTTACCGGCCCCAGCAGCACCGGTTTGACCTGGTGGCCCAGCGCCAGCGCTTCGTCAACTTCCTCCAGCAGTTGGGTCCAGCTCAGTGTGAACTGCTGGCCTTGAATAAACTCAGGCACCATGTAGTGATAGTTGGTGTTAAACCATTTGGTCATTTCTGCCGCTGCCGCCGGTTCACCGGTCGGTGCACGGCCACGGCCGATACGGAACAGCGTATCCAAGTCGATGGAACCCTCTTTATTCTGGTGACGTGCCGGGACGTTGCCCAGCAGCAGGCTGGTGGTCAGCACGTGATCGTACCAGGCGAAATCGCCAACCGGCACCAAATCCACCCCTGCTTGCTGTTGTTGTTGCCAGTGGCGAGCCCGCAGCTCGCGGCCAACCGCCAGCAGTTCTTCCTGCGTTGAATTACCTGCCCAATAACTTTCTTGCGCTTTTTTCAGTTCACGACGCAGACCAACGCGTGGAAAACCCAGTGTGTGATTCAGAATTGTCATCGTCATATTCCCCATTGATACCTTAAATAATTCGGGTTGCAGGAAGGCGGCAAGCCCAAGAATCCCTAGGAGCATAGACAAACTATGTGACTGGGGTGAGTGGGAGCAGCCAACGCACCTGCAACTTGAAGCATGACAGGTATAGCCGTCCAGATGTTTACACATCCATAATCCGCAGGTACTGTATCAACCACAAGCGCAATATATTCACTGTCACTGTGAAGGACTCTCATGATCGAACTGAAACACCTAAGGACGCTGCAGGCATTGCGTAATACCGGCTCGCTGGCCGCCGCCGCCGCGCAACTCCATCAGACACAATCTGCGCTTTCGCATCAGTTCAGCGATTTGGAACAGCGTCTGGGCTTTAAGCTGTTCGTTCGTAAAAGCCAGCCGCTGCGCTTTAGCGCACAGGGCGAGATCCTGTTGCAGTTGGCGGAACGGGTGTTGCCGCAGATCCAACAGGCGCTACAGGCGTGCCACGAACCGCATCAGGCCACGCTGCGCATTGCCATCGAGTGCCACAGTTGCATCCAGTGGCTCACTCCGGCGCTGGACAACTTCCACCAGAGCTGGCCGCAGGTGGTGATGGATTTCAAATCAGGTGTCACTTTCGATCCGCAACCGGCCTTGCAGCAGGGCGAACTGGATGTGGTGCTCACTTCCGATATTCTGCCGCGCAGCGGGCTGCACTATTCGCCGATGTTCGATTTTGAAGTGCGGCTGGTGCTGGCACCCGATCATCCGCTGGCTAACAAACCGCACATTGAGCCGGAAGATTTGTGCGATGAAACGCTGATGATTTACCCGGTGCAGCGCCAACGGCTGGATATCTGGCGGCATTTTCTACAACCGGCAGGCGTCAGCCCAACGTTGAAGAGTGTGGATAACACGCTGTTACTGATTCAGATGGTGTCGGCCCGGATGGGGATCGCCGCATTGCCGCACTGGGTGGTGGAAAGTTTTGAACGCCAGGGCCTGGTGGTGACCAAAACCCTGGGCGACGGCCTGTGGAGCCGGTTGTATGCCGCCGTGCGCGACGGCGAACAGCGCCAGGCGGTGATCGAAGCCTTTATCCGCTCCGCCCGCCAGCACGCCTGCGATCATCTGCCGTTTGTGCGCGATGCCGCGCGCCCCGGTGCTGGCTTTGCCAATATCAAACCGCCAGCACCCCAGGTTTAAGCGATCACTGGGTGGCCTGCGGAGCCACCCAGCGGCGATGTACCCACAACGAAGCTACAATCACCGCGCCGCCGATGATAAAACTGGTCCAGTGCGGTTGCTGCTGCCAGATCGCCAGATTAACCAGCAGCCCGGCGGGCACATGCATATTGTTCATAATACCGAGAGTGCCAGCATCCACCTGCGTTGCACCGTAGTTCCACATAAAGTAACCCAGCCCGGAAGCCACCACGCCCAGCCACACCAGAATGCCCCATTGCAGGCTAGTGGTCGGCAGTTGGTGCGGGTTACCCCACAGGCACCAGGCGATCGCGGCCACCGCCAGCGCCCCCAGATAGAACCAGGAAAACGCCGTATGCTGCGGCAGCGGATGCACTTCCATCAGCCGTTTATAGCCCACCATGCCGATGGCAAAGCTGATATTCGCCGCCTGCACCAGCAGCAGCCCGAACCAGAAATGCTCGCTCAACTGGTGATAACGGATGATCGCCGCGCCCAGCACCGCCAGCAGCGCGCTGAACACATAGCCCCAACGTAGGCGTCGGCGGCTGATCAGGTCATAGATCAGCGTGATATACAGCGGCGTCAGCACGGTGAACAGCAGGAATTCCTGCACCGTCAGGTACAAAAAAGCCCGGAAGCTGAACAGGTACATAATGCCAAGCTGGCACGCCCCCACCAGCATATACAGCAGGATCACTTTCAGTTGGATATTGCGCCAGCGCAGGAACGGCAGGAACACCAACGCCGCCAACCCGACGCGGATCAGCACCGAGAACCAGCTATCTACATGGCCAGCCAGATATTCGCCTATCAGGCTGAAAGAAAATGCCCATAAAATGGTGGTAATAACCAGAAGCCACACGTCAAATTCACCCTAAAAGATCGGAAAAGGCGATTGTAGCGGAAGGCAGTAACCAACGTGAGTAAAAGGTGGTTTACCTGTGAACAACAAACAGCCAACTAAAACATTATACCCTTCATACTTCAAGTTGCTTGGGTATTGGCTGCATCCGCTCGCACCAGTCACATAGTTATCTATGCTCCTGGCGACTCTCGGAATTGCCGCCTACAAGCAACTCGAATTATTTTGGGTATAGACAATGTTATTGCTCTGCATGATTTTTTTACTCACTATTTTCATTCAGACAGCGCACCAATTATTTTCGAAATATAAATATTATATTGCTTAACACTTTTAAAGCCTATTTTGTTTATTGTATTGTATCTTCTTGAGTAAAATGTTTTATATTTACTGCCAATTCTACGTGAACTCAATACCAACCGATGCTCACCGATCTCAGAAAAATACCCCTGCAGTTCATTATACGACACCTTAGGTACGCGATAATTCAACAATAGGCCATAAACCTTCTCACTAAACACCACTCGGCTATCATGACTCAAAGAACAAAGCACTCGCTTCATTGACAAAACAGACTCACTCTTTAAAACAACGCCACCAAATATAAGCTTAGTCATTGCAGAGATAAAAAACCGATCTTCAATGCTAGTATATATCAACACTTTTAATTTATGACGTTGGTTACTGGTAAAGTATGCACTCATCGCACTGAAGAAAAAAAATGGTGAATTCTTGTCACCGGAAAAGTCAATAATAATGAGTGATGAGGGTTTCAAATTGCCCTCATACAAAATAAAATCCAATGCTTTTATTATACAGTCAAAACTTGCAATGTGACTTGTAGGATGCACTTCACTCACCACATCAATAATGGCATCTCTTGAAAATATATTCCTATCAAAAACGATGACATTATTAGGATGCCACGTTGTACAAGTGGAAAGCTCCATTTAAATATTCTCCAGAAACTTATAAAAACCCTTTACCCATAGCCTTTTCTTCTCATAAAGACTATAACCCCGGCAAATTAGCCCAATGATTTAATGATGTGTGCAGATATAAAAAACCACTATTAGTCGCCTGGGTGTTGGCTTGGTTACTCAGCCAATGCATGGGCCTCGCCTCTTCGGAACCGCTGCAAACAACTCCAATTATTTTGGATATAAATACCAATTCGTTATTAACGATATGTCATAGTAAAAGTTAAAGGTGCGCGGACCAGACCAGGGGCGATCAGCGTCGATGATGTACGATACAGTGCCGCCTGGAATGGAATAGACACCACCTGACTGCCCGATACGAATGACGGCACGTTGGTAACGGTGTTGAAACTCACTGGCGCTCCACTTTGGTTCATGATTTGTATCCCGATACCGGTTGCCGCCCCCGGCATGGCATTAACCCCCATCACTCCCTGATTGGCATTAATAATGCTATTGATTGGCGTCAAAGTGTAAGCCACGGTCGATAAACTGCTGGTTGAACAGCCGGTTAACTCAATCGTGAAATTTGTTTTCCCAGCGACACTACCTTGTGTCGGAAACTCTTTCTTGTTGTGAGTCCCAAAATCGACGATCGATTGAGTCGTTGCCGCACTGCAACTGCTGGCAGTGACACTAAAAGGAGCAACACGGGCATTAAGTACGGTCAAGCTACCCAAGGTAAATACGGCCATTAAGCCACCATTATAGGTTCCGCTACTGACCGGCCCAGTAACAACAACGTCCACCCCCCAAAAAGTATTACCACTCTGGTTCCATCCCCAGCTTATTGAGCTACTTGATCCCCCTGTCCCCTGGTTGCCAAAACGGTAGTTTTTACCGGAATTGTCGCGTGAATAAAAACGCAGGCCAATACCCGGGATATTAGTTGGAAAAACATTGTTCAAGCCACCTACCGTTGTTCCTGTTGAACCGCTAACATAATAAGAGTAAGGATTGGAACCATTACAGGTGGCGTAGTTTCCGGATACGCTGTTAGCCGCCTCACCAGAGGCAATCACTGCACCTGGAGGAAATTGATCGCGAGCCAGTGAAATATTATCGGCAATCACCAAGGCAGAATTTAAATTTATAGCGTAACTTTGCAATCCATTACCATTGGTGAAGTTACACGCGGCTAAAGCCGAGTGCTGCGGCAGTAGACTTGCGATAATCAAAACCATAGCATAGAGCAATTTTTTATAGCAGATGCTTATATTCATGCTGAATATTCCAAATAATGATTTTAATGAGCAGTATTAGTACTGCAAAAAGCTGCGCTGTTGATGTATCGCACCATAATCATCGATCCACTGATACTCAACACAGGCTTTTTCTGAAGGCAATGCATGTAATCCAGGTAATAAAAACTCTGTACTGCCTGCGGGTGTAATCAGTTCGCCCTGCTGGCTGTAACGTTTCCCGGCATCGATCACGACCACGCTATTTAACGAGACATAATAGGCACCATTATTAATCCCTTTTAGTCGATAACCTTTATCATCACGGGTTATCCGCCAGATGACTGATTCCGCAGCCTGCTCAGCACTACCGGTAAGTGCAGAAGGGCGATAAAACAGTTTAATCCGCGTGCGATAAGTCAGCTCCAGATAATTTTGTGTTTGTAACTTATCTACTGGTGGAATATCCAATACGTTAAACCAGAACAGTGACTCTCTATCCTTGGGCAAACTTTGCTGCTGAGTAAACATCAGCCGCAAATTATGTGTTCCTTTCCCCTCAATACGTGCCAGCGGGGGCATAATCAGAAAGGGGACATCTGCACTATCAGGAGAAGCATTCGGGTTACCATTATCTACCCAGGCCTGAGCCAGCTTTGCTCTTGGTTCCGGATTATTCAGTTGTACCCTAATCTCTTTGGCATTTTCCGGGTAAATCAGCCTGGTGCCACCGACGATCAAACTAGCCTGTACCCACGTTGTACCTGCCAACAGATTCCCGGCAAGCACCAATAATAAAATAGTCAGTCGCATATTTTTACCCTTGACGCTTGCAGATGGCGGTTAATTGCACCATATCCGTTTTATTCTCATCAATATTTACCGGTAATTGATAATAGGCCAGACATTGGCGATCGACACTTTGCCCCCATTGGATGCGCACACGCCCGCGCGGTTCAGTGGCGCGCAGGAATACTCGGCTCCCTTGGCCGACAAATGTCATGCTGTTACCTTGCTGATCAAGAACTTCTGCGCCTAAAGGAAGGTTATTACCGGCCTCATCACGCAATAACAGTAATAGCGGGTAACCCGTAATGGTTGGGTAATCGAGCATTACGATCGCACCGTATTGCGGAGCCGTTCTCTGCTCGGTCACTTTAAGTTCTACCCTATTCGAAATATCTTTAGTATCAAGCGTCACCGTATTCTCGCGATACGGCGTTAAGCCAGCGGTAACGGCATAACCATGCTGATCAATATGCGCACCTTTATTATTAAGCAACGCAGCACCGCTGGCGTCACGTGCTGAAACCACGGCTTTGGTTTCCCCCTGTACCTGGCTCAGCGTCAATCCACCTGGGTGTATCACTAAGCTTCCACTGGCCCCCAAACCGTATTGCGAGTATCCACTACCATTGCTGACGCTTCCAGTCAGTATCGCCTTATCGGCACGGTACTGTGTGTTCCCACCGAAGTTATTAACGTTACTGTGGTAGTTTCGGCTAGCGTAAGCACCGTAACTGAGTAGACTTTCTTCGCCCAAAGTGCCTGAAACGCCGGTTTGTGCATTCCAGCCTCCCTGGGCACTACGCGTCAGTGATGTGGTCAAATGGGCTGAACGAGCACTGCGCCCCAGAGGTAGCGAGAAATTCAACATGTACTGTGTTTCACTGCTGCCATGAGCAGATCGACTACGCCCGGCTGACAGGTTGTAACTCCCCCAACCAAATGCGTTGGAATATCCCAACTGATAGGTCATATCCCTGCCTTGCTCAGTGTTCCAATAATTCTGTATCGACCCACTGAGGTAAAAACTGCCAAAACCCTCCGCCAGGCTTTGGCTGACGTTGGCTTGCACACGGCTACGCTGACGAGAGAGAGCAGGCATATCATTGCTCACGCGACCTGCAGCCTGTGCATAGTCACTGAAGCTGTAATAGTCCTTGCTCGAAAAACGATAACTGGCCACTGTAAAGTTGGTTTGTGTCGTTTCCAGCAGCTTGCTGTAGGTGAAACGGTAACTCTGCCCACGAGCCTGCTGATGGCCTCCAGCAATCAAGGTAGGAACAGTGGTTGCTGATTGCGTTGCATCAACAGCAAAAGCACCAAATTGGGTACTGAGCGCCAGTCCCAGCTGCGCAGCCAGATAATCTTGCGACACAATAGCGCCCCCATATCCCGTCCACAGGTTGGAGATCCCACGCTGATAGGTACCCTGAAAAAATTCTGGCGTTTTGCTTAAGCGATCGTCACGATACTTCCCCAGCACCACATTAAAACGTGCGACTTTCGGGCGTAATAACTGCGGCACGGTGGCAAAGGGAATAACGAAAGTACGTTGACGCCCATCAGCTTCAGTGACCGTCACTTCCATATCACCGGCGTAACCACTGCCATACAGCTTGTCAATCACGAATGGGCCTGGTGCCACACTGGTTTCATAAAGAATATTGCCACCTTGGCGTACGGTGACCTTTGCATTGCTTTCTGCGGTACCACGTATTGTTGGTGCGAAGCCCCTCTGGGAATCAGGCAACATGCGTTCGTCAGACGCCAATTGGATCCCACTGTAAGACACGCTATCGAACAGATCTGGCAGGGTATAATATTGGCCCAGCGTTAGCTGGGAACTAAGCACTGCAATATCACGCTGTAAATAACTGCTGATCGACGAATATTTGCGCTGAGTACCCATCACACCGGTGCTCTGATTGTAATATCCATTATGGCGCAAACGCCAATTAGCAAGATTAAGCCCGGTATTCAGCCCTGCATAATATTGGGTCTGTGTATTACCCTGTATTAATGCACGCCAAGCGTTTGCATTGTAGTCGATAAACGCAGCTGTCACGCCAGCATCGGCCTGCTCAGGAGAAACATAGTTATTATCAAACTGCTGAAGATAAGCCTGCGGAATACTGACTTTGAGCTTCAGGTTAGATTGTTCAAAATCAACATTACTGTCTGGCACCCACTTCTTGATATCAACACAATCTTGATCTTTGGGTTCATAGTGATATTTATTAGGCAATTTATCGAAGTCGATGCCCAAGCTCTCAATATCAGCCATTTTAAAGCAATAGAACGTTTCATTATCAGCACTTTTACCGATGGTAATTTCGCGGACACCAACAGACTTTTGGTTGACATAAATATCTAACCGATACTTACCGGCAGTCACTGGATTACCACGTTCAAAGCGAGACAGGTCCAACGGAGTACCGTTTTTATTAACCAGAAAATCCGTATTGAAATGCGTAGAAAGATCATCATCAGCAATAACAGATACGGCTGTCACTGCATCAATTAAGCATGATGAACCAAGCGTGAGCCAAACGATAATAGGCGAAATTCTTATAGAAGAAAATTTATTACTGCGATCCATCAAAGATTCACTTACCGTACCGCACATGCTTGATTTACCTTTCTTTAATTATCAATGAACAGTCATTTTATTTTCAGCACCGACCCCATAATCACTCATAGGACGATAAATAAGCTGAAACGTTTTAGAATGGCTCTTCATTCCTTTAATGCTAAATTCTTCACTGGATAAAGGCGCGATCATTCCAGTACCAAGATCGTAATGTTGCCCATCTGCCTGTAAATTCAGTTTGCTATAGGTAACATAATAAGCTGTCGGGTTTTTTCCGCGTAATACATAGCCCCCTTTTGCTGAGGGTACAATCTGCCAGTTCACCAGGCTTGGTGCACTCGCCGCATCACCAGCTAACCCTGCGGGGCGGTAGAACAGTTTTAAGCGAGAATGCACAGCGATCTGCAGTGAGCTTTTATCCTGTTCTGCGCTAACTGGTGGAATTTCCAGAGCATTGAACCCAAAAAGGGTTTCGCGATCTTGTGGAAGTTTTTCCCCAGTGAACATCACCCGTACACTCTGCCCATTTTTGGGGTCTATACGAACAATCGGTGGCGTAATTACAAAAGGTGCATCGCTATTCTGAGGCTGAGTTACCGAGTCACCACGATCAATCCATATCTGCATTAATGATGGTGTATTTCCTTTATTCATCATTTTTATTGTTATTTCGCTGGCCTTTGCAGGATAAACGATTCGGGTACCATCAATCGACACCGCGGCATTAGCCCCGTGTGGAAATAATAAATAGGAGACAGCACTCAGCAGTATTATGCTGGAAAGAAAGAAAAGAGACTTCATCATAAAACCTTTATGAGAACCCCGGGAAGTATCCCGGGGCATAGGGATCACAGATACTGCATACTGTACTGGATGCTGGTTTTCAACACACCGGCAACAGGCTTGGCATTTTTGCTGAAATAGTTGGCATAGAAATCAATAGTTGCGTTACCGCCGACGATATTGCCTTTGTTGCCAGCTGATTCACCGTAATTAGCCAGATTAATTGGCGTAGTGCCATCAGCCTTGTAAATACGTACCTGTGCATCGGTACCGCCAGCATAGCTATTATTCAGGTTGCCATTGGTGCTATCTACATTACCGCCGCTAGCAAATAATACAGAAGCACTCACCGCGCCAACATCACACCCAGTGGCAGTCAGGCTGAATTTAACCGCAGGTGAACTGGCAGCAGTATTAGCCCCTGAAAAAGCCGTTGAGGTCACGGATGGCAGGAGTACTGACATATTCTGGCTGTTGGTATCCAAAGTACAGGTTGTGTCGTTAACCACGCCTTCAAAAGTAATAGTGCCATCAGCTGCTGAAGCATTTGCTGCCAAACCCAAAGCCATTACTGCCAGAACGCTAACATAGAAATTCTTTTTCATACTAAAACTCCAAAATTTATTTAAAAAAATTGATCATGCCGTCTGAATACAAGAAGCACCTCATTAATGTAATAAGGTTAGAGAAACAAATTAAATCTTCTGTTGTATGCAGGAAACATGTGATACGAGCAGAGTTAAAAGAAATTTAGCAATAAACGCAGTCACCTTTGTTTATTGATTTTTTTCACTGCGCTCAGTTGATACGCTACTCCCCTAAGCTCGGCGC
>JBAQHZ010000314.1:0-56014 GCA_049288585.1 Chania sp. | reverse complement strand
ATTCGCCCCTTTCCCCCTCTGGCGGAGTGATATCCTGTGATGTAGGGCAAACCATTCGCGCCAGCTTGCACTTCTGCGCGATCGCTTTATGATTCGTTTATTCTTTTTTGGTGAATATCAGGATATTTCCCATACCATGGCCTACATTGTTGCATTGACAGGCGGTATCGGCAGCGGCAAGTCGACCATTGCAGACGCTTTTACGCGTCTCGGCGTGGCCATCGTTGATGCTGACGTGATTGCCCGTCAGGTTGTTGAACCAGAAACCCCGGCATTAGCGGCTATTGCTGCACATTTTGGTAATGAAATGTTGCTGGCTGATGGTTCACTCAACCGTTCGGCCTTGCGCCAGCGTATTTTCAGTCGTCCTGACGAAAAAACCTGGCTTAACCAGCTACTGCATCCGCTGATTCACCAGGAAACCCGGCGTCAATTGGCAACGATCAACGGCCCCTATGCACTTTGGGTAGTGCCGTTACTGGTGGAAAACCATCTGCAGGATCGTGCCGATCGCGTTTTAGTTGTCGACGTTGATCCAGAGACGCAGCTCGCCAGAACTATCGCCCGTGACGGTATCAGCCGCCAACAGGCACAGGACATTTTGTCTGCACAGGCCACGCGTGAACAGCGCTTGGCGGTTGCCGACGACGTTATTGACAATAGCGGCACAGCTCAGGGAATTGAGCCTTGTGTAGCCGCACTGCATCAACGCTATCTTGAGCTGGCAATGTCAGCGACCCGACAGGATTACACTGAATGAGTGACGCTTCCCTAACCGTTCTCTTTGAACACCCGTTAAATGAAAAAATGCGTACCTGGCTGCGAATCGAGTTTTTACTGCAGCAATTGCATGGTCAAAGAGCATTAAGCGAAACCGCCATTGCCCTGACTTTTTTCCGTACCGTCGCCGACCTGTTGGACGTTTTGGAACGGGGCGAAGTCCGTACCGAACTCTTAAAAGAGCTGGAACGCCAACAGCAAAAGCTGCTGCAATGGGCCGAAGTCCCTGGCGTAGACATGTCGCGAGTCAATCAGTTGCGCAGTCAGTTGAAAGCACGGGCAACGTCATTAATGTCTGCCCCGCGTATGGGCCAGGCACTGCGTGAAGATCGCCTGATCAGCCTGGTACGCCAGCGCCTGAGTATTCCAGGTGGCTGTTGCAGTTTTGATTTACCGACGCTGCACATGTGGATGCACATTGCCCAATATGAACGTGATGCCGACGTTGCCGCCTGGCTAGAAACGCTGGAACCACTGCATCAGGCACTGACCATGGTCTTGGATCTGGTGCGTCAGGCCGGGGCATTTCGTAACCAAATCAGTTTGAACGGTTTCTTTCAGGACAACGCGGAAGGAGCAGATCTGTTACGCTTAAATATTGATTTGGCTTACCAGCTCTACCCACAGATTTCCGGCCACAAAACGCGTTATGCAATCCGCTTCCTACCGCTAGACAGCGAAAACGGTATGGTGCCAGAGCGTTTGAACTTTGAACTGGCCTGCTGTTAAGACACTGCAATAAAACTTTCGCCTATTGAGGGAGGTAAGGAAAAAATATGACGACCGTAGTGAAATGCCCAACCTGCGGCAAAGGTGTGGTTTGGGGAGAAGTCAGCCCTTATCGCCCATTCTGCTGCAAGCGTTGCCAACTGATCGATCTCGGCGAATGGGCCGATGAAGAAAAACGCATTCCAAGTCGCGGCGATCTATCTGATACGGAAGACTGGAGTGAGGAAGACGATCGTTAAGCGTCTGCCATAATAGCGGCCTGGTATTACCAGGCCGAAAAATCATTGTGCTGCACTGGCCTGCGCAATCAATAGATTGATGATACTGGCGTTGGCTTCTGGGAATTCGTCCTCACGTAAATCTGCCTGCTTAACCCAGCGCATCGGCTGACCTTCGCGACCATAAGGTTCACCCGTCCAACCTTCCACCAAATAGAAATTCAGCGTTACGATCCGATCGGTGAAACGATGATCCAACACGTCCAGCAATGCTACCTGATGTGCATCAATCCCGGTTTCTTCGAGCAATTCACGACGTAATGCCTGTTCCGGTGTTTCGCCAAGCTCAATCTTGCCACCGGGGAACTCCCAAAAACCCGCCATATGCGAATCGGCAGCACGGCGCGTGATAAAAATTTCCTGCTGAGGGTTACGAATAATACCTACGGCGATGTTCAGGTGCTTCATCGCATTCTCCCGCTCTTGGCGTATAAAAAAGAGGTTCAGCAAGCTGAACCCCTATGTTTAGTGACTCGCTACTGCCCGCTTACTTTTGCAAGCGACCATGGCACTGTTTATATTTCTTGCCGGAACCACATGGGCAAGGATCGTTACGGCCCACTTTGCGCTCAGCGAGCTCTGGTGCGTTCGGATCTTCCATGGCCAACGAGTTTTCTTCCTGATGACTCAGCTGTTGCTGACGCGCCAGGCGTGCGGCTTCTTCACGACGCTGCAACTCCAGAGCCTCAACCTCTTCCGGCATACGTACCTGAACCTTGCTCAGTACGCTGATCACTTCATACTTCAGTGATTCCAGCATGGTGCCAAACATGTTGAAGGATTCGCGTTTATATTCCTGCTTAGGATCTTTTTGCGCATAACCGCGCAGATGGATCCCTTGGCGAAGGTAATCCATGGCCGCCAGATGCTCTTTCCACAGGGAATCCAGCGTTTGCAGCATCACGCCCTTCTCGAAGTTACGCATCATCTCAGCACCGACAACGTCTTCTTTGCGCAGGTAATCTTCCTTCGCTTTCTCCAGAATACGTTCACGCAATGTTTCTTCGTGCAGTTGCGGCTCTTTGTCCAGCCATTCGGCGACTGGCATATCCAGATCGAAATCGTTTTTCAGGCGTTCTTCTAGCCCCTTAACATCCCACATTTCTTCCAGCGACTGCGGCGGAATGTAGCTATCAATGGTGGTTTTGAAGACGTCTTCACGGATGCTGTTAATGGTTTCGCTCACGTCCGACACATCCAGCAGTTCGTTACGCTGGCTGTAGATCGCCCGACGTTGATCGTTCGCCACATCGTCATATTCCAGCAGTTGCTTACGAATATCGAAGTTACGGCTTTCAACCTTGCGCTGCGCGTTGGCAATCGCTTTGGTCACCCATGGGTGCTCAATCGCTTCGCCGTCTTTCATACCCAGTTTACGCATCATGCCGGATACGCGATCCGAGGCGAAAATACGCATCAGCGCATCTTCCATCGACAGATAGAAACGGGAAGAACCAGCATCCCCCTGACGACCAGAACGACCACGCAGCTGGTTATCAATACGGCGTGATTCGTGGCGCTCGGTACCGATAATATGCAAACCACCGGCAGCCAGTACCGCATCGTGACGAATTTGCCACGCCTCTTTAATTGCCGCGATCTGCTCTTCGGTCGGCTCTTCCAACTGCGCGATTTCGGACTGCCAGCTGCCGCCCAACACAATGTCCGTACCACGGCCAGCCATGTTGGTCGCGATAGTCACCGCCGCCGTCTGGCCCGCATTGGCCACGATGTCAGCTTCCATGGCGTGGAATTTGGCATTCAGCACCTTGTGCTCAATGCCCGCCTTCGTCAGCTCACGAGAAACCACTTCTGATTTTTCAATCGAGATCGTACCGACCAGCACCGGCTGACCGTTAATGGTACGTTCGCGAATATCTTCAATGATCGCATCGATCTTCTCTTTTTCGGTCATATAGACCAGATCCGGCATATCTTTACGGATCATTGGGCGGTTAGTCGGCACCACGATAGTATCCAGCTTGTAGATCGAGCTGAATTCAAACGCTTCAGTATCGGCAGTACCGGTCATACCGGCCAATTTCTCATACAGACGGAAATAGTTCTGGAAAGTAATCGAAGCCAGAGTCTGGTTTTCGTTCTGAATTTCCACGCCTTCTTTGGCTTCAACGGCCTGATGCAAACCATCAGACCAGCGGCGGCCCTGCATAGTACGGCCGGTGTGTTCATCAACAATGATCACTTCGCCGTCTTTAACGATATAATCAACGTCGCGGGTGAACAGCACGTGGGCACGCAGCGCAGCGGTAACGTGGTGCATCAGCATGATGTTGGTTGGCGAGTACAGTGATTCGCCTTCTTCCATGATGCCAGCTTCCATCAGCATCTCTTCGATCAGGATCAGCCCGCGTTCTGTCAGGTGAACCTGACGCGCTTTCTCATCCACCGAGAAGTGGCCTTTGCCCTGGAAGCTATCGGAATCTTCTTTTTCCTGACGGATCAGTTGTGGGATCAGCTTGTTAACGCGAATATACATCTCTGAGCTGTCTTCGGCCGGGCCGGAGATGATCAGCGGAGTACGCGCTTCATCGATCAGGATGGAGTCAACCTCATCCACCAGCGCATAGTGCAGTTTGCGCTGCACACGCTCTTCCGGGCTGAACGCCATGTTGTCGCGCAGGTAGTCAAAACCGTATTCGTTGTTGGTACCGTAGGTGATATCTGCGCCATAAGCCTCACGCTTGGCCGGTGCTGGCATATTCGGCAGGTTAATGCCTACGCTCAAGCCCAGGAACTCGAACAGCGGACGGTTGTTTTCGGCATCACGCTGTGCCAGATAGTCGTTGACGGTCACCACGTGCACACCACGGCCGCTCAGGGCATTCAGGTAAGCAGGCAGGGTCGCCGTCAGGGTTTTACCTTCACCGGTACGCATCTCGGCGATGCAACGGTCATTCAGCACCATACCACCCAGCAACTGCACATCGAAGTGACGCATGCCGAACACACGCTTACTGGCTTCACGCACTACGGCGAACGCTTCTGGGATCAGGCTTTCCAATACTTCGCCATTCTTCAGGCGTTCACGGAATTCGTTGGTCTTGGCCTGTAATTCGCTGTCGGACAGTTTTTCCATGTCCGGTTCTAGACGGTTGATCGCCTCAACTGATTTACGCATACGGCGCAGGGTACGATCGTTGCTGCTGCCAAAAACTTTGGTCAATAATCTGTTTAACATGATTCTTAATATCTCTTACGCGACGACGCGATATCGGCCGTCAACTCGCTATTGTTTCGTTGGTTTTTGTTGCCCGAAGGGCAAGAATCAGCTGAAGACGCTAGGCCCGGCGCGGATACCCTGCACCTGAGCGAGCCACAGCCCGGCCTGATGCTGCGCCAAAGAAGGAACAACGGGATGATTGGTATCACGAATGATGGTCGGTGGTTTCGGCTCATGCGTCAGCAACGCATTGAGCGTGGAGAGCAACGCCAATTGCGCCACCTGCAAAGGGGGTTCAGCGGCATCGTTCTCCGTTTCCTGCACTCGCGCATAGACTGCCTGCGGGGCAAGAGCAAAAGAGAGGTGACGAATGACGGTACGAAGCGCATGCTGATGCCAGTAATCAACGCCAAACGTTGGACGACGATGCACTTCCTGCAGTAACGCCAGGCTGTTAAAGGCGTTACTGGCAGAATTCTGGCGGTTAAGGCTAGATGAGGTGCTCGGCAATGCGGTTTGATCGGACGTGCCGGACAGATTTTGGGGTACGCCAAGCGTGGCCGCGACCATCCCTAACAGGAGATGGGGCCAGAAATAACGTCTGCCAAATTGTCGCCAACGATTTAGAATACCGATCACAAGTTTATAATCCGCCGGAGCCCATTATGCGCGATAGCCGTCCACAATTATTAGATGTCCTGTTCGACGACGCATCTGCAGCAGAGAAAGGGCCGCTGCATAACGTTCAGCAACGCGCCGTGGCGCTACTGAAACTCAACCGTGCAGTGAGAGGCCTGTTGCCTGCTCAGTTGCACCCATGGTGCCGTGTCGCTAACTTCAGACAGGGTGTTTTAGTGCTGGAAACCGCTAATGCCAGTTGGATGATGCGCTTACGCTATGAACAACCCAGCTTGCTATCCGCACTACGAGCACAAATTCTACCATCATTGTCGTCAATCGACATCAGGATTAATCCAGCCTTGATGGCAAAAGGCAACAACCAGGTGCAAAGTGCGGCCCAAACGACAGAAAATAAGCAACCAAGCGCACCATTACGTCACTTGAGCCAGGAAAGCGCGGATGAATTACGAGGATTAGCGGCACGTAGCCCAGAAAAATTGCGGAAAGTATTAGAACGACTGGCATCGTTGGCAGGAGAGAGAGCCAACGCTACCAGTCGTGATAAATAATCAGCGGTATGAGTTTTACGCCAGAACCATAGAAGGAGCTTTGAATGCCAATGGCATTTCTTCTTCATCTTGGAATGTTACGTATTCCCAAGCTTCCTGCTTCGCCAGAACCGCCTGCAACAGTTTATTGTTCAGCGCATGGCCCGATTTGTACGCGGTAAACGCGCCAATGATGTTATGGCCGCACATGAACAGGTCACCGATGGCATCCAGCATTTTGTGGCGTACGAATTCGTCTTCGAAGCGCAGGCCGTCTTCGTTCAGAACTCGATAGTCATCTACCACAATCGCGCAATCGAAACTACCGCCCAGGGCCAAGCCACGGGATTGCAAATACTCGATATCACGCATGAAGCCAAAAGTGCGCGCACGGCTGATTTGACGCACGAACGAATCGGCCGAGAAATCAAGGCGATATCGTTGTGTACTGGCATCAATCGCCGGGTGGTTGAAGTCGATAGTGAAATCCAGACGGAACCCATTATGTGGGGACAATTCTGCCCACTTATCGCCATCTTCAACGCGCACTGTCTCTTTCAAACGCAGGAATTTCTTCGCTGAGTTCAGCTCTTCGATGCCGGCATCCAGCAACAGGAAAACAAACGGGCTGGCACTACCGTCCATGATGGGGATTTCAGCAGCATCAACTTCAATAATGATGTTGTCGATACCTAAACCCGCCAAGGCAGCATTGAGATGCTCAACGGTAGAAATACGCACGTCATGCTCATTAACCAGGCAAGTACAGAGCATGGTATCACGCACGGATTTTGCATCAGCCGGGAAGTCAACCGGTGGATTCAAGTCAGTGCGACGATAGATGACCCCGGTATTAGCCGGCGCTGGGCGCATTATCAGCGTGACTTTTTTGCCGGTATGCAAACCGACACCAGTCGCCTGAATAATACGTTTTAATGTCCTTTGTTTGATCATCGTTTTATCTCGCAATGTTTATCCATCCTACCAGCCAAGCATATAGCAAAGCTGGCGGGACAGTTTAGCACAAAGAGCGGAGATTCCAAATTTCCAGCTTATTCCTAGTCTGCCTGCTTGCGCAAGAAGGCCGGAATATCCAGATAATCAGGCTCTTTATTCGGTTGCGTGCTCTGATCGTTCACCACTTTAGCAGCAGGTTTCACGTCCTGCGGCAGCGGCGACATACCATGCTGCTGGTAACGATGATCCATCACTGGCTGGCTGGCCTGTTTGTTGGTTACCAGAGTGATTTCAGGACGTTTGTCCATACCGATACCGGTAGCAACCACGGTCACACGCAGTTCATCATTCATTTCTGGATCCAGCGAAGTCCCGATCACCACGGTCGCGTTGTCAGAAGCGAAAGCGCGGATAGTGTTACCCACGGTTTCGAACTCATCCAAACGCAGATCGAAGCCAGCGGTGATGTTGACCAGAACGCCACGGGCGCCGGACAGATCGATATCTTCCAGCAGTGGGCTGGAGATCGCCATTTCCGCCGCTTCTTCCGCACGGTCTTCACCGCTCGCTACACCAGAGCCCATCATCGCGTAGCCCATTTCGGACATTACGGTGCGCACGTCGGCGAAGTCGACGTTCATCAGGCCCGGACGGGTGATCAGTTCGGCAATCCCCTGCACCGCGCCTTTCAGCACGTCGTTAGCCGCGCCAAATGCGTCCAGCAGAGAAATGCCACGACCCAGAACTTTCAGCAACTTGTCGTTCGGGATAGTGATCAGCGAGTCCACATGCTTGGACAACTCAGCGATACCCTGCTCAGCAAATGCCATGCGCTTCTTGCCTTCAAAATTGAAAGGCTTGGTCACCACGGCGACGGTCAGGATACCCAGTTCTTTGGCAACTTCAGCCACCACGGGCGCAGCACCGGTGCCGGTACCGCCACCCATGCCTGCTGCGATAAAGACCATGTCTGCACCTTCCAGGGCTACACGCAGGGCTTCACGGTCTTCTTCCGCCGAATTACGACCCACTTCCGGGTTCGCGCCTGCCCCCAATCCTTTAGTAATACCGCTACCAATTTGGATGGTTTGGCCCACTGCCGTTTTACGTAACGCTTGAGCGTCTGTGTTAACGGCAAAGAATTCAACACCTTCAATGCGCTCGCGCACCATGTGTTCAACGGCGTTGCCACCGCCACCGCCGACGCCGATGACTTTAATCACCGCGTCATTGGTTAGTTCCATTGGTTCAAACATAGTTTCTCTCCGTTTTGTGCCTGTCGCTGCGAGATCATAAAAAGATTAATTCAGCATGATCTCTTTGTTGAAACATTAAAACTCTTTTCTCAGCCAGCTATTGATACGTTTAAACCAATTGCCCACCGAGGCGCGTTTTTCTACTTCTGCCTCACCGCTCAGGTGAGATTCTTTTCCATAGTGCAACAGCCCTACCGCAGTGGAATAGTAAGGCTCCTGCGCGTAATCCGTCAGACCCGTGATGTTCAAGGGTTGGCCGATGCGTACCTGGGTGTGGAATACCCGTTGCGCACAGGCTGCCAAGCCATCAATCTGAGCGGCACCGCCGGTCAGCACAATACCCGCTGCCAGATGGTGCTTCACCCCTTGGCTTCGCAGTTGCTCCTGCAATTGCAAAATTTCATCGTTAACCAAATTCAACAGTTCGGTGTAGCGTGGCTCAATCACTTCAGCCAGTGTCTGTCTTTGCAGACTACGTGGCGGGCGCCCGCCAACGCTCGGCACCTCTACACTCTCATCCTTGCTGACAATCGACCCAAGCGCACAGCCGTGTCGAACTTTAATCGCTTCCGCATCTGCCGGTGGTGTACCAAAGGCATAAGCGATATCGCTGGTGACCACGTTCCCGGCATAAGGGATGACTTTGGTATGACGCAGGGCTCCGCCGGTATACACCGCGATATCCATGGTACCGCCGCCGATATCCACCACACAAACGCCGAGCTCACGCTCATCTTCGGTCAGAACCGCATAGCTGGCCGCCAGACCGGCGAAAATCAGTTGATCCACTTTCAGACCACAGCGTTCCACCGCTTTGACAATATTCTTTGCCATATCGTTATGGCAGGTGATCAGGTGCACCTTGGCCTGCATACGCACGCCGGATAACCCCACCGGGTTTTTGATGCCTTCCTGATAATCGATGGCATATTCCTGAGGAATCACATGCAGGATGCGGTGTTCATCGCGTACGCGTACCGACTTGGCGGTATGCACCACATTCTCTACATCTTCCTGAGTCACTTCCTCTTCTGAAATAGGAACCATCCCTATTTCGTTCTGACAGCTAATATGTTTACCCGATAATGCGAGATAAACCGAAGAAATCTGACAATCAGCCATCAGTTCGGCCTGATCGATAGCACGTTGAACGCATTTGACTACCGATTCCAGGTCGTTGACACCACCCTTATCCATACCGCGAGAGGGGCAACTGCCCACCCCGATAATATTGACCATGCCATCGGGCAGAACTTCCCCTACCAATGCGGAAACTTTTGCAGTTCCGATCTCCAGTCCAACTACCAGTTTTCTGTCCGTCGACTTGATCATTGTTGTTTTGCCTGTGCCTGATTCTGTTGCTGATTACTGTTTGGCCGATCGCCTGCTGCCTGTACACCCGCCTGCGGGTCGATAAACGCCTGAGTCCAACCTACCGAAGCACCAGTGTCGTAACGTAAATCGACATAGCTGACACGCTTGTTTTCCGCCTGCGCCTGCTGCTGCAATACCGGATAAAGCCCGATAAAGCGTTGCAAACGCCCCATGCGATCGTCACGTCCCAGCTCCAGCCGAACATCGTTATCCAAAGCCAACTGCCATGAATGGCGGGCAGTCATCGCCGCCATCTTCAATGTAAACTTACTGGCCACTAACATGCTGTTCATCGCGCGGTAACCTTCCAGAACATCCTGCTCGCTGCCCTCAGGGCCATAGAGCAACGGCAATTTCTGTTTGCCTAAGCGTTCTGTCGGTACGCTGAACGACTTCCCTTCAGCATCAACCATGTGCAAATCATTCCAATGCGCCACCGGGACATACTCCACCAGATGGATCTTCAGCTCATCCGGCCACTGTTTACGCACGCTGGCCTGCTTGATCCACGGCAGGCGTTCAATCTGCTGCTGGATGATGTCCACATCCTGCGTCATAAAGGTGCCGGGGGCTCCCAGTGCCAGGATCGCCTGACGAATATCGTCGTTGGTGGTGTAATGGCGTTCACCGGTCACCACCAGCTTCGAGAGCGGCAGGCGGCTGGCATCTTTCATCCAGCCAATCACCGCCCAGCCTCCCCACAAAATGGTTCCCAACACCATCAGCAGGAAAATCACGCCTGCCAGTTGAGTTCCATTACTGCGTCGAGGGCCGTTATCCACCTCGCGATCGCGCGTATTCAGGGCCGCTTGCGACATCTCAGTCAGCCAGTGCCAGAATTGCCGCGACCAACTGCGAGAACGTTAGCCCTGACTGACGCGCCGCCATCGGCACCAGACTGTGGCTGGTCATGCCTGGCGAGGTATTCACCTCCAGCAGATAAAAATCGCCATTGCTGTCCTGCATCACGTCAACACGCCCCCAACCGCTGCAATCCAGCCCACGATAGGCGCGCAGTGCAAGCGCAGCCATATCGGCTTCCTGCTGCGCGTTCAGGCCGCTCGGGCAGAAATATTGCGTGTCGTCGGCAATATATTTGGCCTGATAGTCGTAGAACACTCCAGCGGGCTGAATGCGAATGGAAGGCAACACCTGATCACCGAGGATCGCCACGGTATATTCGGGGCCGCTCAACCATTTTTCCACCAACACATCGTCGTCATGGCGGAAAGCCTCTGCCAACGCGCTTTCAAGAGCGCTGCTCTCGGTAACCTTACTCATCCCGACGCTGGAACCTTCGCGGCTCGGCTTGACGATCAACGGTAAACCCAACGCTGCCACGGCGGCCAGCAGGCTATCCCGTTCGCTACCAAAATACTGCTGGCGGCACAACGCCACATAAGGGGCAATCGGTAAACCCATAGATTGCCACACCAGCTTGGTGCGCCACTTGTCCATGGTCAGTGCCGATGCCATTACACCGCTGCCGGTATAAGGTAATTGCAAAAACTCCAACAGGCCCTGCAAAGTGCCATCTTCACCGCCGCGCCCGTGCAGCGCGATAAAGACCTTGTTAAACCCTTGTTCTTTCAATTGGGTCACTGGGAAATCGCGGGTATCGATAGGATGAGCATCAATACCGGCTTCTCTCAACCCGGCCAGCACTGCGGCACCGGATTGCAGTGACACTTCTCGTTCTGCGGAGGTTCCACCCAGCAACACGGCAACTTTATCCACCATGGTACCCCTCCTCTTTATTCTGTGGCTGCAACTTCAGCTCAGCCAATTTGCGCGCGATTTTACCGACGTTGCCCGCTCCTTGCACCAGAATCAGATCGTCCCCCTGCAACAATTGCGCCAGCGTTTCCGGCACGATTTCCGCATCGGCAATCAGGATCGGATCCAACTTGCCACGATTGCGGATAGTGCGGCACAGCGAACGGCTGTCGGCGCCTGGGATTGGCGCTTCACCCGCCGGATAAACATCCAGCATCAGCAGCACATCCACCTGCGATAACACATGGGCAAAATCGTCGTACAGATCGCGGGTACGCGTGAAACGGTGCGGCTGGAAAATCATCACCAGACGCTTGCTCGGCCAACCTGCACGCGCAGCCTTGATGGTGGCATCCACCTCGGTCGGATGGTGGCCATAATCATCCACCAGCATCGCACTGCCCGGTTTACCGTTAACGGCTGCCAACGGGAAGTCACCAAGGACATCGAAACGACGGCCCGTTCCCTGAAAACCAGCCAGCGCACGCAGAATGGCTTCATCGGCGATGCTTTCTTCCGTTGCTACCGCAACCGCCGCCGCGGCGTTCAGCGCATTATGACGGCCCGGTGCGTTCAGAGTCACCGTCAGCAACGGCTTGTCCTGGCGGCTCAGGGTAAAATGCCCCTGATGGCCGATCTGGCGATAGCTCTCTACGCGCACATCAGCATCTTCACTGAAGCCGTAAGTGGTAATATGGCGGCCCACGCGCGGCAGCAATTCACGCACCACCGGATCATCAATACACATCACCGCACGGCCATAGAACGGCAAGTTGTGCAGGAAAGTGATAAACGTCTGCTTCAGGTTTTCGAAATCGCCATGGTAGGTATCCATATGGTCGGCTTCGATATTGGTGACAATCGCTACCATCGGTTGCAGATGCAGGAACGATGCATCGCTCTCATCAGCTTCGGCAATCAGGTAACGGCTGGAGCCCAAGCGCGCATGAGTCCCCGCCGCCTTCACCAATCCACCGTTTACAAAAGTCGGATCCAAACCTGCTTCTGCGTAAATACTCGATACCATCGCCGTGGTGGTGGTCTTGCCGTGCGTACCGGCGATCGCAATGCCATGACGATAACGCATCAGTTCGGCCAGCATCTCTGCACGCTGGATCACTGGAATACGTGCCTCACGGGCGGCGACGATTTCCGGGTTATCTGCCGAAATCGCGGTGGAAACCACGACTACGCTCGCATCCAACACATTCTCTGGGCGGTGATGAAAATAAATCGTTGCCCCAAGCTCGCTCAACTGTTGGGTTACCGGATTCGGTGCCAAATCGGAACCGCTGATCTGATAACCTTCGTTAGCCAACACTTCGGCGATACCACCCATGCCGGCACCACCGATGCCAACAAAGTGTATGTGCCGGACGCGTCGCATCTCGGGCACGAAAGTGCGTAGTTTCGCCAATTGTTGTGTATTCATCACTCTCTCTATCCGGGTTCAATCTGCGAACCCCACATTGCTTATTCTTCATAAGGCTCGGCGAGCCAAGCCCTGCATTATCTATTTAGCTACGCGAACGATCTCCGCCGCCACGCGTTCTGTTGCATCCGGGATCGCCACCGCACGGGCTTTCTCAGCCATCGTCAGTAAGGTTGGGCGATCCCAACTCGCCAACAGTTCCGCCATGGCTTTGGCGGTAAACTGCGGCTGCTCAATAATTTTCGCTGCGCCTGCGGCCTCCAGCGGACGCGCATTCCAATACTGCTGGCGATCTTTATGCTGGAAAGGCACGAAGATGGCGGGCAAACCGGCCGCTGCAATCTCACTGACGGTCAAAGCACCGGAACGGCACACCACCACATCAGCCCAGACATAGGCAGCCGCCATGTCATCGATAAATTCAGTCACTTTGTGCTGGGTCTGCCCTACCCTCTGGTAGTCATGCTGCACCGTTTCCAGAGCCCCTTTGCCTACCTGATGCCAGAGGGTGATCTTATCGCCCAGCAGCGCTGCGGCTTCAGGAACAGTCTGATTCAGCACGCGTGCGCCCTGACTGCCGCCAATCACCAGCACGCGAACCGGCCCTTCACGCCCAGCCAAGCGTTCCGCTGGCAGCGGTAATGCCAACACATCGGTACGCACCGGGTTACCCACCACCTCCGCGTTAGGGAACGCGCCGGGGAAAGCCTGCAACACCGTTTTGGCGATGCGCGATAACCAGCGATTGGTCAAACCCGCAATACCGTTCTGCTCATGCAGCACCACCGGGATACCGCACAACCAGGCAGCCAAGCCACCGGGACCGGAAACGTAACCCCCCATCCCCAGCACCACGTCGGGCTGATAGCTGCGCATAATCGCCTTTGCCTGACGCACGGCACGCCAAATGCGTAGCGGCGCGGTCAACTGGGCCTTCAGCCCTTTGCCGCGCAAACCGGAAATACGGATGAAATCGATTTCGATCCCGTGTTTTGGCACCAAATCGGCTTCCATACGGTCGGCGGTTCCAAGCCAGCGCACCTGCCAGCCCTGCGCCATCAGATGATGCGCAACCGCCAGCCCCGGGAACACATGCCCGCCGGTACCGCCTGCCATCACCATTAAACGCTTAGCTTTACCGCTCATCCGTTACCTCTTCACAAACGCCTGCGCTTTGGTCAGGCGCGTTTCATAGTCAATGCGCAACAACAGCACAATCGCCGTCGACATAATGATCAAGCTCGAACCACCATAGCTGATCAGCGGCAGCGTCAGCCCTTTGGTCGGCAGCATTCCCGCAGCCGCGCCCACGTTAACCAACGCCTGGAAACTGAACCAAACGCCGATCGAACACGCCAGAAAACCGGAAAATCGCTGATCGATCTCCAGTGCACGGCGGCCAATCGACATCGCACGAAAAGCGACGAAGAATACCATTAACAGGGCTAAAACCACACCGATATAGCCCAATTCCTCACCTAAAATCGCGAAGATAAAGTCGGTGTGCGCTTCCGGCAAATACTCCAGTTTCTGTACCGAATTGCCCAGCCCCTGCCCCCAGAACTCACCGCGGCCAAACGCCATCAGCGACTGGGTTAGCTGGTAGCCGCTGCCAAACGGATCGGCCCATGGGTTCCAGAACGAGGTCACACGGCGCATACGATAGGGCTCGGCAATCACCAGCAGCCCTACCGCAAACGCACCGGAACCGATAATCGCCAGGAACTGCCACATCTTGGCACCGGCCAGAAACAACATCGCCAAGGTAGTGATAAACAGCACCACCACCGTACCTAAATCCGGCTGTGCCAGCAGCAACACTGCCAGCACCACCATCACCCCCATCGGTTTACAGAAGCCCCAGAAGTTACTACGTACTTCTTCGACCTTACGCACCAAGTAACTCGACAGGTAACAAAACAGCGACAGTTTGGAGAGTTCGGCTGGCTGAATACGCAACGGGCCAAGAGAGATCCAGCGCGATGCGCCGTTGACCGAACTGCCGACTACCAACACGATCAGCAACATCACCATCGATACCAGCAGCATGACGTTGCTGTAACGCTGCCACACTTCCATCGGGATACGCAGCGTGACCAGTGACAGGCCAAATGCCAGTACCAAATAAAGTGCATCACGTTTGGCAAACAGGAACGGATCTTCTGCCAGACGTTGGCCGATCGGCATTGAGGCCGACGTCACCATCACAAAACCGATCACCGCCAAGCCAAGGGTTAACCACAGCAGGGTGCGGTCATACAGCACCATACTGTTCGAATCGCTTTCACGCGACCCCATCACCCAGTCTTTCAGCTTGTTGGTCAGGCCAAACGTCGGCACCCGTAGTCTCATCCGCCGAGCTCCTGCGCCAGACGGGCAAACTCGTTGCCGCGCACTTCAAAATTACGGAACTGATCCAGGCTGGCGCAGGCTGGTGATAGCAGCACCATATCGCCCGCTTTCACGCGGCCAGCGATCGTTTGCATCGCCTGCTCCATGGTGTCAGTCAAGGTCGCAATCTCTGGGCGCAACTCTGCCAGTTGGGCACCATCGCGGCCAAAGCAGTACAAACGCACGTTGTCACCTTGCAGATAACGCGCCAGCGATGAGAAATCCGCAGATTTGCCATCACCGCCTAACAGCAGGTGCAGCGTACCCTCAACCTGCAGGCCGTTCAGCGCCGCTTCGGTGCTGCCAACGTTGGTGGCTTTAGAATCGTTAATCCAGCGCACGCCATTGTGTTCCCACACCAGTTGGAAACGGTGCTCCAAACCGGTAAAGGTGGTCAGCGCCTTCAGGCTGGAAGAGCGCGGCAGTTTGACCGCATCGGCCAACGCCAAGGCTGCCAGCGCATTAGTGTAGTTATGCTGGCCCGTGAGCTTCATCTCGCGGGTATTGAGGACTTTCTCACCGTTAACCCGCAGCCAGGTTTCGCCCTGCTGGCGGTTGAGGTGATAATCCCCCAGGTCGGCACCGAAACTGACACAGCGTGCATCGGCACCACGCACCGGCATGGTCAGCGCATCATCTGCGTTCACTACGCACCAGTTGGCATTTTCATAAATGCGCAGTTTAGCGGCACGGTACTGCTGTAAACCAAACGGGTAGCGATCCATATGATCCTCGGTCACGTTGAGGATCGTCGCAGCGGCAGCACGCAGGCTGTTGGTGGTTTCCAGTTGGAAACTCGACAGCTCGAGCACATAAAGCTGGCATTCCTGACGCAGCAGGCTGAGCGCAGGCAGGCCGATATTACCGCCGACTCCCACCGCCCAACCGGCAGCTTTGGCCATTTCACCCACCAGCGTGGTCACCGTGCTTTTACCATTGGAACCGGTGATTGCCACAATCGGTGCCTGTGCCTCACGGCAAAACAGCTCCACGTCGCCGACGATTTCCACATCTGCATCCGCAGCGGCGCTCAGAGCAGGTGTCGCCAGGGCCACTCCGGGGCTGGCAACGATCAAATCTGCATCCAGCAACCAATCCTGATTCAGATCGCCCAAATGCCGCTCCACGCTCTCAGGCAACTTATCCAGCCCCGGCGGAGAAATACGGGTATCCATAACGCGCGGCGTCACACCACGCATCATAAAGAAATCAACACAGGACAAACCGGTAAGGCCTAACCCGATGATGACTACTTTTTTACCCTGATAATCCACCATAATTAGCGCACCTTCAGCGTCGCCAGGCCAATCAGCACCAGCATCAGCGAAATAATCCAGAAGCGCACGATCACGCGCGGCTCTGGCCAACCTTTCAATTCATAGTGATGATGAATCGGTGCCATGCGGAAAATACGTTGCCCGCGCAGCTTGAACGACCCCACCTGTAAGATCACCGACAGCGTTTCAACCACGAATACGCCGCCCATAATCACCAGCAAAAACTCCTGACGCAGCAGCACGGCAATAGTCCCCAGTGCTCCCCCTAACGCCAGTGAACCGACATCACCCATAAACACCTGAGCCGGGTAGGTGTTGAACCACAGGAAGCCTAAACCGGCCCCTACAATGGCGGTACACACAATCACCAGTTCACCGGCATGGCGCAGATACGGGATGTGCAGGTAGCTGGCAAAATTCACGTTACCGGTCGCCCAGGCTACCAGCGCAAAACCAGCGGCGACCAGCACGGTTGGCATGATCGCCAAACCATCCAAACCATCGGTCAGGTTAACGGCGTTACTGGTACCGACGATCACAAAGTAAGCCAGCAGCACGTACAACAGGCCGAGTTGCGGCATGACGTCTTTAAAAAACGGCACCACCAGCTCGGTGGCTGGCGTGTCTTTTCCTATGGCATACATGGTAAAAGCGGCAATCAGCGCAATTACCGATTGCCAGAAGTACTTCCAGCGGGCAATCAACCCTCGGGTGTCTTTGCGCACCACTTTGCGATAGTCATCGACAAACCCGACGATACCGTAGCCCACCAGCACGAACAGCACGCACCAGACATAAGGGTTAGAGGGATAGGCCCACATCAGTACCGAAATAGTGATGGAAGTCAGGATCATGATGCCGCCCATGGTTGGCGTGCCGCGTTTACTGAAGTGCGATTCTGGCCCATCGTTACGCACCACTTGGCCGAAGGACATTTCCTGCAGGCGTTTGATCACCCGCGGCCCCATCCACAGAGAAATAAACAGCGCGGTCAGCAGGCTGACAATGGCCCTGAACGTTAGATAGGAAAAGACGTTGAAGCCTGAGTAATATTTGACCAAATGTTCGGCCAGCCAAACTAACATGGTGCTTTCTCCTGTAACGCGCGTACTACCTGCTCCATTGCGGCACTACGTGAACCTTTGATTAACACGGTAATTACCGCATGTGCTGACAGTAATTCCGCCACGCGTGCGGTCACTGCTGTTTTATCCTGATAATGCTCGCCGTTACCGGCTGCCGAACTCAGCACTTGGCTCAGTTGGCCTACGCTGATCACTTTATCCACCCCTGCCAGACGGGCGGCTTCTCCCACCTGACGGTGACACTCTTCTGCTTCTGCACCCAGTTCGGCCATATCGCCAACCACCATCACCCGGTAACCCGGCATCTCTGCCAGCACCTGTGCAGCCGCAATCATTGAACCGACGTTGGCGTTATAGCTGTCATCCAGCAAGAGTTTGCCTTCCGCCAAAGCGACCGGGAATAAACGCCCGGGCACCGCTTGCAGTTGTTGCAATCCCGAACGCACCGCTTCCAAAGTTGCGCCGACTGACATTGCCAATGCCGCTGCCGCCAGGGCATTGGCCACGTTATGGTGGCCCGGCAGTGGCAGCTCGATGGCCACCGTTCCAAACGGACTATGCAGAGTAAACTGCGTACCCTTGCCATTCACCTGTACGTCACTGGCAAATAAGTCGACGGAATCCGCCGCCTGCGGCGAGAAACGCCACACTTTCTTGCCCTGTAATTGGGCCTGCCAATGCGGCCAGTCATTATTGTCGGCGTTGATGATCGCCACGCCGTCTGCTGGCAGACCAGCAAAGATTTCACCTTTTGCCTGAGCAACCCCGGCCAAAGATCCGAACCCTTGTAAATGTGCTGCCGCCAGGTTGTTCACCAACGCGCTCTGCGGTTGGGCTAAAGCGGTGGTATAAGCAATCTCACCAATATGGTTCGCGCCCAGCTCAATCACGGCAAAATCATGCTGCGGCTGTAAACGCAACAACGTCAGCGGCACGCCGATGTCGTTATTGAAATTCCCGGCGGTATACAGCACTTCGCCACATTCACGCAAAATGGCAGCGGTCATTTCTTTCACCGAGGTCTTGCCCGATGAGCCCGTCAATGCCACCACTTTGGCCGGAACTTGCTGACGCACCCAAGCGGCAAGCTGCCCCAATGCAATACGGGTGTCTTTCACTACCAGTTGCGGCACATCCCCCAATAAGCGCTTACTTACCAGCAACGCGCCCGCACCTGCGGCTACAGCATCAGCGGCAAAGTCATGGGCGTCGAAACGCTCACCTTTCAGCGCCACAAACAGGCAACCAGTCGTGACCTGGCGGGTATCGGTCGTCACTTCGGTGATTTGGCAATCAGCACCGATCAGTTCGGCACTCAATACCTTCGCCAGTGTCTTCAGGGATACCGGGATCATGCCATCACCCCCAGCAGACGTGCGACGGTGGTGCGATCGGAGTAGTCCAAGCGACGGTTACCCACCACTTGGTAATCCTCATGACCTTTGCCCGCCACCAATACCACATCCTGTTCTTTCGCCTGCATGATGGCGCTGGTGACGGCTTCTGCACGCCCGTGAATCACCTGCACATACCCGGCATCCAGCAACCCGGCCAGAATATCTTTAATGATTGCCTGCGGTTCTTCGGTGCGCGGATTATCGTCAGTGACCACCACGCGGTCAGCGAACTGCTCGGCAATCCCGCCCATAAGTGGGCGCTTACCTTTGTCGCGATCGCCACCACAGCCAAACACGCACCACAGTTGCCCCTGGCAATGCAAGCGTGCGGCTTCCAAGGCTTTTTCCAAGGCATCCGGGGTGTGGGCATAATCCACCACTACCGTCGGTTTGCCCGGCGCATTAAACACTTCCATGCGGCCGCAGACCGGCTGCAATTGATTGGCAGTTTTCACCAGGTCATCAAACGGATAACCGAGCGACAGCAATGTTGCCAGCGCCAACAGCAGGTTACTGACGTTAAACGCCCCCATCAGGCGGCTTTTAATCTCGCCATTGCCCCAGCTTGAGCTGAAATGGATGGTGGCACCGTTATCGTGATAATTCACCGCAGTGGCTTTCAACCAGCGGCCACGGCAGCCAGGCTGCAAGTTATCGTGCATGGTAACGGCCACTGCATCCGGCAGTTTTGCCAGCCAGCGCTGCCCGACTTCATCATCGGCATTAATGATCGTCTGCCCAACCTCATGATCCGCAAACAGCGACCATTTAGCCGCTTCGTAGCTGGCCATGTCGCCATGATAATCAAGATGATCGCGGCTCAGGTTGGTGAATACGGCCGCTGCGAACGGTAAAGCGGCTACGCGGTGTTGCACCAGGCCATGAGAAGAGACTTCCATTGCGGCAAAGGTAGCGCCCTGTTCGGCCAGGTCGTTCAGGATATGTTGAACATCCACCGCAGAACCGGTGGTATTTTCCGTTGGGCAAACCTGCCCCAGCAACCCATTACCAACCGTTCCCATTACTGCGGCGGTTTCACCCAGCAGTTGACTCCATTGCGCCAACAGTTGCGTGGTGGTGGTTTTGCCGTTGGTGCCGGTCACGCCGATCAAACGCAGGCGATCTGCGGGCTGCTGGTAAAAGCGCCCGGCCAGTGCGGAAAGGCGCTGATTAAGTTGGCTCAGGTAAATCACTGGCACACCGTGCATTTCACAGATCTTGCCGTCTTCAGCCTGGCTTTCAGCCTCGGCGATAACGGCGGCAACCCCTTGCGCGATGGCTTGCGGAATATAGCGGCGGCCATCCGTTTGATGGCCGACAACGGCGACAAACAGATCCCCGGCAGCCGCAATACGGCTGTCTAATATCATTTCCCTTAGCTGGCGCTCGGGTGCCGTTGGCACCCAAGGAGCGAGTAAATCGCGTAAATTACGATCTGCCACCTGTACCCTCTTTACTGTTGATCACTAATTCGCTTTTGTCGTTGGTGGGCAAAGCATCCGGCTCAATGTTCATAATCCGCAGCACGCCCCCCATGATTGCACCAAACACTGGCGCAGAAATCGCACCGCCGTAATACTTGCCGCCCTGTGGATCGTTGATCACTACCACCAAGGCAAAACGGGGTTGACTGGCGGGCGCCACGCCCGCGGTATAAGCGATATATCGGTTGACGTATTTACCGTCCGGGCCGACTTTTTTAGCGGTACCGGTTTTAATGGCGATACGGTAACCCTTGATGGCGGCTTTCACGCCACCGCCGCCCGGCAAGGCCACGCTTTCCATCATATGCACCACGGTACGCACCGTAGCTTCAGGGAAGACGCGCTCACCGGCAACCGGCGGGTCAACTTTAGTGATCGACAATGGACGATACACGCCCAAACTGCCGATCGTGGCATAGACTCGCGCTAACTGTAACGGCGTTACCATCAGCCCGTAGCCGAAAGAGAAGGTGGCCCTCTCTATGTCAGACCACCGTTGTTTTTTTGGGTATAAGCCACTGCTTTCTCCGACCAGCCCCAAGTTGGTCGCCTTTCCCAGTCCAAAGTGTGAGTAAGTATCTACTAACGCTGAGGACGGCATCGCTAACGCCAGTTTAGAAACACCGACGTTACTCGACTTCTGCAAAATCCCGGTCATGGACAGTTCCGAATAACGCGCCACGTCTTTAATTTCATGGCCGTTAATACGGTAAGGAATGGTATTGAGCACGCTGTTTTCTTTCACTACGCCGCGCTGCAACGCCGTCATTACCACCATCGGTTTCACTGTGGAACCCGGTTCAAAAATATCGGTAATTGCACGGTTACGCATGGTGTCTTTCGGCGTACCGGCCATATTATTCGGGTTGTACGATGGGCTGTTGGCCATTGCCAACACTTCGCCGGTATTCACATCCACCAACACGGCGGTGCCTGATTCCGCCTTGTTAAAGGCCACGGCATTATTCAACTCGCGATACACCAGCGCCTGCAAGCGTTCGTCAATGCTCAGCATCAGGTTGTGCGCCGCCAGGCTATCCACCGAGGAGACATCTTCAATCACCCGACCATAGCGATCTTTACGTACGGTTCGCTCACCCGGTTGCCCGGTCAGCCAACGGTCAAAGCTCTTTTCAACCCCTTCGATCCCTTCGCCATCGATGTTGGTAACGCCGATTATGTGCGAAGTCACCTGCCCGGAAGGGTAGTAACGACGTGATTCCTGACGCAGGTAGATGCCCGGCAGTTTCAGCTTGTGGATATAGTCGCCAATTGCCGGGTTAACCTGACGCGCCAGATAAACAAAGCGCCCTTTCGGGTTGGCGTTAATGCGGTTAGATAGCTGATCCAGTGGGATCTGCAACGCATCGGAAAGCGCCTTCCAGCGCGAATCCAGCGTAATTCCGCCGCGCTCAATCAGCTCTTTCGGATCGGCCCATACGGCATTCACCGGCACGCTGACGGCCAATGGGCGGCCAGAGCGATCGCTAATCATGCCGCGCGCGGTAGGCACTTCCTGCACGCGCAGCGAACGCATATCGCCCTCTTTCACCAGCCGATCCGGGTTGATCACCTGTAGGTAAGCCACACGCACCAACAGCCCGGTCAACGCCAGCAAAATACAGCCGCACAGCAACGCAAAACGCCAGCTAACAAAGCTGGCTTGATCTTCCTGGCGTTTCAACTTACCGGGGCGTGCTGCTTTCATTGATTCTCTTTCTGCTCCGTGTCGTGAATTCGGTTAAGCCCTTTTATGGTTTAACGATGATATTTTCCTGCGATGGATCAACGTGCTGCATCTGCAGTTTCTCGGTAGCAATACGTTCTACACGGCTGTGATCGCCAAGGGCGTTCTCTTCCAGAATCAGGTTGCGCCACTCGATATCCAACGCATCCCGCTCCAGAACCAGCTGTTCACGCTCGGCGGTCAGCAAACGGGTGCGGTGCGCAGTGGTGACCACAAAAACGGCGGAAACCAGTACGGCAGCCAGTAAAATCAGCGGGATCTTGGCGTTACGCAGCAGGTCACCGCTAATTACCCCGACCAATCCGTGGCGTTCATTGCCAATCACGCGGGCATCCTCTCGGCAATACGCAGTACCGAACTGCGCGCACGCGGGTTCTCTGCCACTTCCGCATCAGACGGCATCATTTTGCCCAGGGCTTTCAGCGTGCGGCCGCCCATTTCGCGCAGTTGCGCTTCGGTCAACGGAAGACCGGCCGGAACCTGAGCCCCACGGCTGTGGTGGCGCATAAAGCGTTTGACGATGCGATCTTCCAACGAATGGAAGCTGATGATCGACAAGCGGCCCTGCGGAGCCAACACTTCCAGCGCGCCATCCAGCGCACGCTCGATCTCTTCCAGTTCGCTGTTAATATAAATACGGATCGCCTGAAAACTGCGCGTCGCCGGATGCTTGTGCTTTTCACGGAACGGGCTGGCGTTAGCGATCAGATCCGCCAGTTCTTTGGTGCGCGTCATCGGTTCAGTACGGTTTCTTTCCACGATGGCGCGGGCAATGCGCTTGGCAAAACGCTCTTCGCCGAAGGTTTTCAGCACCCAGGCAATGTCATCAGCTTCGGCTTTCATCAGCCATTCGGCGGCAGACTGGCCGCTTGAGGGATCCATGCGCATATCCAGCGGGCCGTCACGCATGAAGGAAAATCCACGCTCAGCGTCATCCAACTGCGGGGAAGAAACCCCCAGATCGAGCAACACGCCGTCAATTTTGCCGACCAGATCGCGCTCCTGCACATAGTGCGACAAATCAGAAAACTGGCCGTGTACGATAGTAAAACGAGAGTCTTCAATAGATTGGGCAGCGGCAATGGCCTGCGGATCGCGGTCAATCGCCAACAAACGCCCTTCCGGCCCCAGTTGGGACAGAATCAGACGAGAATGGCCACCGCGACCAAAAGTTCCGTCAATGTATGTACCGTTACTGCGAATGTTGAGACCATTCACGGCTTCGTCCAACAGTACGGTGGTGTGTTTATAGTTTTCCAACATGCTTATAGTGACAAGTCCTGTAGCCGCTCAGACAAAGGTTCCTGAGTGGATTGTTCTGCGTCAATATCGTCCTTGACTTGTTGATACCAGGTCTGTTCATCCCACAGTTCAAACTTGTTGAACTGCCCGACCAGCATCACTTCTTTCGTCAGCCCGGCGTGTTGGCGCAGCGTACTGGCTAACAGCAACCGCCCGGCACCATCCATCTGACACTCGCTGGCATGCCCTAAAAGTAAGCGCTGAACGCGGCGCTCGGCGGGATTCATGCTCGAAAGACGGGACAATTTCTGTTCGATAATTTCCCATTGGGGTAATGGGTAAAGCAGCAGGCAGGGCTGATGGAGGTCAATGGTACAAACCATTTGGCCTTGCGACTCCTCATTCAGTAAATCCCGGTAACGGGTAGGTACGGCAAGCCGCCCTTTACTGTCGAGGTTAACCATCGTTGCTCCACGGAACATACCTGAGCTACCCCCTCGTGACCTTTTTCACCACTTTCCCCCACAAATTACCACGGATCAGAGTTTACGGAGGGTATGAAAACCTTGTCAAGCCAGAGCGGCAGCGCTTTGGCAATATTTCAGTGTCCATTCTGGGGGCTGACTCACGAAAGTAACTCTATTTATTAAACGAATAAAAATTAACACCATGATAAACGGAAAGAATTTTCTAAACGGCAATAAGGTGATTAAAAAACTCACAAATTGGCGATTAATTAACTCATTACTTCCTTCTGCAATCCAGGTCTCACTTTCAAACCGGATAATCACCGGATGCCACCCTGCCGCAAGCCGCGTCAGCCAAGGCCTGGCTGCAGGTTGCTGGCCTACAGTTATGTGTTATAAGCCATTGACTTAATAACACTCGATAAATATTTCGCCGTAAACCGGGCGCTATTTTACGTCAATTATCCCATCAATGAAGAACACACAGAAAAAATATATCGAGCGGATATTACAGGGCTTACCCATTCCAATTTCAGTTAATTGAGTGGGATTATTCCCAAAACACTCACTTACAATTCAAGTTGCACTTTTTTACATTTCTATTTGTTGCTGTGTAAATCGCCTTTTAGCACCCAAACCAAGAAAAAAAGTCGCAACATACTGTTTCTAATAACTTTGTTGACATCTCCCGTTTTTAATCCCTCCAAACTGTATTTTGGCACATCCCGTCAGGACAAAAACCACTCAATTGTTAAAAATAAAAATATTGATCTAGTTAAAATAACCATTTTGGTTTAGTAAACTGGTTTTATTTTAAACAAAAGATTATTACACCAAATTAACATTTAAAGCAAAAGTATTAACCTAGCACACAGGAGCTCACCCCATGTTTTCACCTGCTTCACGCTTACGCAGCGCCGCCGCCGATACTTTTGCCTTGGTGGTGTACTGCTTTCTGGCAGGCATGGCGATTGAAATCCTGATTTCTGGTATGAGCTTCAACCAGTCGCTCTCTTCCCGTTTATTGTCGATTCCCGTCAACATTCTTATTGCCTGGCCGTATGGTCGTTATCGCGACTTTTTTATCGCTACGGCTCTCCATTTCCCACGTGGGCAGTTTTTATTGCGCAATCTGGCCGATCTTCTGGCCTATGTCAGTTTTCAGTCACCGGTTTACGCGGCAATTCTGTGGAGCGTGGGAGCTGATGGGCAACAAATTATGGCGGCGGTAGCCAGTAATGCGGTGGTATCGATGGCAATGGGGGTGGTGTACGGCTATTTTCTGGAGTATTGCCGCAGGCTGTTCCGGGTCGCGGGATATGTATAAAAACAGGGGCCCAACTTGCTGGCCCCCTGTGGACTTATTTCCGGCTCAAGCTGCCACGGCGGAACAAGTTACGACGGATGCGCGTCATGCCCGGTTTCGGTTTACGTGGTTCGTCAAGACTGGCCAGAACCAGTTCTAACACCCGCTCAGCCACATCACGGTGGCGCTGTGCCACGGCAAGCACCGGGCATTCCAAGAAATCCAGCAGCTCATTATCACCAAAGGTGGCAATAGCCAGGTCCGTCGGTAAACGACCAAATTTTTTCAGCGTCACATCCATCACCCCCTGCAACAGGGAGAAAGAGGTGGTAAACATCGCCTGCGGCATGGGATGGGTTTTCAGCCATTCGGCAAACAGGGCCCCAGCGGCCTCGCGTTCGTAGCTGTTGGCATACAGATAGTCCACATGACGTTCATCATCCTGCCAAGCCTGGCGGAACCCTTGCTCACGCAGAAAACTCACCGAAAGCTCCGGCAGTGCGCCAATATACAGCACCGACTTGGCCGGGAAGCTGCGCAACTCCTGCGCCAGCGCGAGGGAGTCTTCCTGATCGGCCCCGACCACGCTAATGAAATGTTCACGATCCAGTGCGCGGTCTAACGCAATGATTGGAAAGGGATCGTTGGCCCAGCGCTGATAAAAAGGATGCTCCGGCGGCAATGCGGTAGACACAATGATCGCATCCACCTGGCGTTGCAGCAGATGCTCAACACAGCGCATTTCGTTGTCCGGCTGATCTTCCGAACAGGCGATCAACAGTTGATAGCCCCGCTGACGCGCCTGGCGTTCCAGATAGTTAGCAATGCGGGTGTAGCTGGTATTTTCAAGATCCGGTATCACCAGGCCGATTGAGCGGGTGCGGCCAGCGCGTAGCCCTGCCGCGACGGCATTCGGGTGATAGTTGTGCTCCCTGACCACGGCCATCACTTTTTCGACGGTTTTATCGCTGACACGATACTGCTTCGCCTTGCCGTTGATGACATAACTGGCCGTAGTGCGCGAAACGCCTGCGAGACGCGCGATTTCATCCAGTTTCACGTTAACCCCTTAATGACGCTGAAAATAAAGTAGAAATAAAGAGTGCGATTTTAGTCTTTCACTCTCAGATCACGGCTAAACAACGCTGCGGTTTGAAAGAGGGAAGATAGCGAGCAACCATAATAATCACTATGGTTATTCAACCCATTCTTTGGATCTAACAGCAGAAAACCCAGCCGAGCAACCGCTTTTGCAGAAAGGTGCCAGCAAATAGGCAAAAAGTATAAAAAGAGAGGGCGTAGCCGTGAAGCTACGCCCTCTCGTTAGCCAGCTAAAATTCGGCTTGGCTAGCGCATGATTTTATCACCGCGCGAAACGCCCACAATCCCTGAGCGCGCGACTTCAACAATTTCAGCTACTTCGCGCACGGCATTGAGGAACGCATCGAGTTTGTCGCTGGTCCCAGCCAGTTGGACGGTATAAAGCGAAGCCGTGACATCCACAATCTGGCCGCGGAAAATGTCCGTACTGCGCTTCACTTCTTCACGCCCGTAACCGCTGGCCTGCAATTTCACCAACATGATTTCACGCTCGACGTGCGCCCCTTGAACCAGTTCGCTAACGCGCAGCACATCGACCAGTTTGTGCAGTTGCTTTTCAATCTGCTCCAGCACCTTTTCGTCGCCAACGGTCTGAATAGTCATGCGCGACAGAGTAGGATCGTCAGTCGGCGCTACCGTCAGGCTTTCAATGTTATAGCCACGCTGGGAGAACAACCCAACCACGCGCGACAACGCACCGGATTCGTTTTCCAGTAGTACAGATAAAATACGGCGCCTCATCAGGTTCTCTCCGTTTTGCTTAACCACATATCGTCCATGCTTCCACCGCGGATTTGCATTGGGTAAACATGTTCGGTTTCATCGACGGTAACATCGACAAAAACCAGCCGCTCTTTCTCGGCCAGCGCCTGTGCCAGCTTGCTTTCCAACTCATCTGGCGTGCGAATGGCAATCCCCACATGGCCGTAAGCCTCCGCCAGTTTCACAAAGTCCGGCAGCGAATTCATGTAGGACTGGGAGTGGCGGCCAGAATAGATCATATCCTGCCACTGCTTCACCATGCCCAGATAGCCGTTATTCAGATTGAGCACGATCACCGGCAGGTTGTATTGCAGAGCGGTAGACAGCTCCTGAATGTTCATCTGGATACTGCCATCACCGGTCACGCACACCACGGTTTCTTCCGGCAGCGCCAGCTTCACCCCGAGCGCTGCTGGCAGCCCAAAGCCCATGGTGCCCAAACCACCGGAGTTGATCCAACGGCGTGGTTTATCAAACGGATAATAGAGCGCGGCAAACATCTGGTGCTGACCCACGTCAGAAGTGACATAGGCATCGCCTTTGGTCAGCCGGTGCAAGGTTTCAATCACCGCCTGAGGCTTGATGGTGCCACTGTTCTTGTCGTAACTCAGACAATCGCGTGCCCGCCACTGTTCGATGGATTGCCACCAATCGCGCAGCGCATCGAAATCCTGCGCTTTATCACTCTGCGCCAACAGTTCCAGCATTTGCACCAGTACCTGTTTAGCATCACCAACGATAGGAATATCGGCATCGACCGTTTTAGAAATCGAGGTCGGGTCGATATCAATATGCAGCACGGTAGCGTCCGGGCAATATTTAATCAGGTTGTTGGTGGTACGATCGTCAAAACGTACCCCGACGGCAAAGATCACATCGGAGTTATGCATGGTGTTATTGGCTTCATAAGTACCGTGCATGCCCAGCATGCCCACGCTTTGCCGATGCGTGCCAGGGAAAGCCCCCAATCCCATCAGCGTGCAGGTCACCGGCAGATTCAGTTTCTCCGCCAGCTGCAACAGCTCTTCATGACAGCCTGAATTGATCGCCCCGCCACCCACATACATCACCGGCTTTTTTGCCGCCAGAATGGTCTGTAATGCACGCTTTATCTGCCCACGATGCCCTTGCACCGTTGGGTGATAAGAACGCATGCTGACTTCTTTCGGATAGGCATAAGGCATTCTTACCGCCGGGCCGACGATATCTTTAGGCAGATCGATCACCACCGGGCCTGGGCGGCCGGTAGAAGCCAGATAGAACGCTTTCTTCAATACGGAAGGAATATCTTCAGTGCGTTTGACCAGGAAGCTGTGCTTCACCACCGGGCGGGAGATCCCCACCATATCGCACTCCTGGAAGGCATCGTAGCCAATCAGCGAGCTGGGAACCTGGCCGGAAAGCACCACCATTGGGATGGAATCCATATAAGCCGTGGCGATACCGGTAATCGCATTGGTCGCACCAGGGCCGGAAGTGACCAGAACCACCCCCACTTCACCGGTAGCACGCGCATAGCCATCGGCCATATGCACTGCACCCTGTTCATGCCGCACCAGAATGTGATCGATTCCGCCTACCGTGTGCAGGGCGTCATAGATATCGAGTACCGCCCCACCCGGATAGCCGAATACATGTTTAACGCCCTGGTCGATCAACGATCGGACGACCATCTCGGCTCCTGACAACATCTCCATGGGTTTGCCTCCAGGCTTACTTAATACTTGTCTGGCGCTGGAACAAAGCGCCTGCTGCGGGGCAATGCCCCAAAAATTGATGGATGGTCTGGCTGTAACGTGACATGAGCAGTGTCAGCGGCGCTCAATGCCGCGCTACAGCCTAACATAACGTTAGAATATGAGGCAGGCAAACGGCAAAACAGCTTATTAACAACAAGGTTATTGTCATTAAGCTGGGGATGGATGATTTACAGAAACAATACACTAGCCGTAATGAATAACAGCTAGGCATTGTTTTGGAAACGCCGGAAATTACAGAACGATATCAGATGAGAGGTATGATGGATTTCTCACCGAGAAAAACCGTCAAGCGGTAGCATCATCATTTTTCCTGATACATCGATTCAATCTCATTCTGGTAACGCTGAAGGATCACCTTACGCCGCAACTTCAACGTCGGCGTCAGTTCACCCAGTTCCATGGAAAAGGCAGCGGGCAATAGAGTAAACTTTTTCACCTGCTCAAACAGTGCCAGCTCTTTTTGCATCTCACGCAGCCGGGTTTCAAACATTTCAATGATATGGCTATTGCGCAGCAGTTCGAGTCGATCCTGATACTTCAGGTTAATCGATCGAGCATACTCTTCCAGCGATTCAAAACTCGGCACGATCAGTGCGGAAACAAACTTGCGCGCATCGGCAATGATTGCCACCTGTTCAATAAAGCGATCCTGCACCAGCGTGCCCTCCAGCATTTGCGGGGCAATATACTTACCGCCGGAGGTTTTCATCAAATCCTTCAGGCGTTCGGTAATAAACAGGTTGCCATTTTCATCGATCATGCCGGCATCACCGGTTTTCAACCAACCATCGGCGGTAAAGGTGTCGGCAGTTTCCAGCGGCTTATTGAAATAACCACGCATCACGATCGGCCCACGCACTTGGATCTCATTCTCATCAGCAATGCGCACTTCCACACCCGGCAAGGGTTTGCCAATCGAACCAAAGCGGAAATTATTCTCTTCCCAACAGGAGACCGTGGCACAGGTTTCCGTCATCCCGTAACCGTATTTTATGTTAACGCCCATTGCCTCAAAGAACAGAATGACGTTGTCATCCAGTTTGGCTCCGGCCGCTGGCAGGAAACGTACCCGTCCCCCCAAGATCGCACGCAGTTTGCTCAGCACCAGCTTATCCGCCCAACGATGGGAGAGATCGAACAACTTACCAAGCGGCTTGCCTGCGCGTTCTTGCAAAAACTTACGCTCACCGCAAACGATCGCCCAGTGGAACAAAGCACGGCGCAGCCAAGGTGCCCGAGCCACCTTCTCATGTACCGCACTGAAGATTTTTTCATAAAAACGCGGCACCGCGCACATCAGGGTTGGCCGTACTTCAGCCATCGCCTCACGCACCCAGTCGGTATTCGGCAGATAAACGTTCTGAGCGCCGGAATGCATGATAAAAAAGCTCCAGGCTCGCTCAAAAACATGCGACATCGGCAGGAAACTGAGTGAAACATCGTCCTGCGTTACCGTCAGACGATCGTCATGCAACTGGAGTTGCGCCGCCATATTGCGGTAATCCAGCATCACGCCCTTCGGTTCACCGGTGGTGCCAGAAGTGTAAATCAGCGTGAACAAATCTTGCAGGCAACTATCAGCAATCCTTTCCTGAAGCATCACATCAAAGCGTTCGACATCGGCCTCACGTTCAAAGTGGCTCAGATACTGCGCAATTTCGCAACCGCGCAAATCAGCAGCGTCATCAAATACAATAATGTGGGTGAGTTGTGGGCATACGCAGCGCAGCGCGATGGCAGCATCCAACTGCGCCTGCGCACCGACAAATACAATACGAATATCGGCATCATTGATGATAAAAGCGGCCTGCGCTGCGGTATTGGTGGCATACAGCGGCACACTGACAGCACGCAATTGCAGAATAGCCAGATCGGCCAACGACCAAGCCATGCAATTATTAGCAAAGATAGCAATGCGTTCCTGCACATCAGCGCCAAGAGCCAAAAGCGCGCTGGCAATATGGTTCACATGAGTTCCCACCTGCGACCAGGTCAATTGAGTTTCACCATGGGGGGACCACTGGCGAAAAGCAATGCAGTCAGCACGCTGAGAAATTTGATGCTGTATACGTTGGACCAGATGGTAGTGCTGCAACTTATTGATCATAGCGCTCTAAGCCTGAAATTAATCAAACGGTCAACCGTGATCGGAACGCAAGTTCCTCTATCTCAGCTTACACGTGTTTATTTTTTTTGCGCAGTCTACCTACTCTCCGCGGCTCGGAAAAGAGATTTCAGCGTAGAAGTGTGAGCTAAAACTGGAGTGACGTCTGTTTAATCCTGATCTTGAACAGCGATAGCTAACGGAAGGTTTAATTATGGGCTAACGAATGAGAGGGAAAACTGACAAACGGCTAGTAGGTTAAAGTTCCGAATATGATATTTAATACAGAATTTAATTTCATAAATAGAAATCTATTAAAATACTGCAAAAAAGATGTGGCAGAAAAAAATAATAAGATTTCTCCTATGAGCAAACTAGGCATTTTCTCACTATGTGTAATAACTCTGAACTATTAACCCGAAGTACACGCAAGTACGTCGGGTTAATAAAGCGCTAAATTAACGCAATAACTCGGACTGGCTCAGAACAGATTTCATCCACTGGTGACCTTTATCGCGCTCGGCAGATTCGTGCCAGGAAAGATAACAGGTGGCATTTTTCCTATCCCACGGTAATGAAATGATTTTTAGTTGCAGCGCTTGCGCATGTTGCTCAGCAAACCAACGCGGGGTGATAGCCACCATTTCTGTCATTGCGACGATATTCAGCACGCTGAACAGATCGGTACATTGCTGAGTGATACCACGCTGTGCAGCCTCTTCAGCATAGTAGGGTTTACTAAAGGAACAGAAACGCTCTAACGATATGACCGCATGCTGTTCAACCAGCATTTGCTCTTGGGTAACGCTGTTCATCAAGCGTGGGTGTGACTGTGCCGCAACCAGGCTTAATTCATCTTCAAATAAAGCAATGTTTTGAAATTCAGGATGTTCAAAACGGGTATAACCAATAACAAATTCAGTTTCCTGATAACGCAGCTGATGCTCAATGTTATTGTTCAGATAGGATTTTGCCTGCAACCGCACATTAGGTGCCATATTCTTGACGTTGTTAATTATCTTGGCCGTAAGGCGAATATCCAACGGGCTGCAGATAGAAAGCGTAAAAGTACGTTCACTGGTCAAGGCATCAAAACCTGAACCTGGCAACTCATTCTGAACCAACTGTAACGCTTGGCGTACCGGCCCAAAAAGCTGGCGCGCCCGCATGGTAGGCTGAATGCCACGGCCAAAACGCACAAACAGTTCATCATTGAACATAACTTTTAAACGCGCGACGGCATTACTTACGGCGGGTTGCGACATCCCCAACGAATTGGCAGCGCGGGTAATATTCTGCATTTGCATAACCGCATCAAAAACAGTCAGTAAATTAAGATCCACGCTACGCAAATGAATATCGCTGTTTTCTTTTTCTAAGACAGTTCCTGAATTATATTCAGACATATCTAACTCCACTAAGTCCCATGTAGATAATTCCGCCAGCGCGCAGGGGAATATCATGTCAAAAGTAACATTACGTTATTCCCACACGGCGAAATTAGTTATCCCTATTGACTATCCACGTAGGATAACAATCGAGCATCATCCTATAAAAACATGACACAACGGCGAGTACTTACGCGCTGTGCGTAACGCCCGACACTTCAGGTCGGAAAACAATGACGGCATGCAAACATGTTGGCAGGTTTCACGCTCAAGTAATGGGCACCAAGCAGACATCCATAGTCATATTGAATCAGACCATAAAATGAGATAATGGACAATAATGAGATCTCAAAATAAGTGCCTTTAATGTGACTTAATTGCCTCTGATGCGTCGGCATTTCAGATTAAATACATAAAATGAATTAATAAATTACATCAATTCATCCAGTGAATGCAATTCTGTCGTCAATTCGCGTCCAAGCCTGTACTTCCTCATCTTTTCGCACTGGGAATTCTAACTGAGCGACATTAAGAATCAATGTAGTAGCACGGGATTCATGTCATTTATGCTAAAAAACTCGCAAAAATGACGCGTTTTTTGATCTCTTGATCGGTTTTTTTACCGAGCTTTCGTCTGCCACCCTTATTCCTTATCTGAGTCGCCGCGATCGCCCGGTTATCAATCAAATGTTGACATCACACAGCCAATAAAGTATCAAATTAGGCAACGAAAACATTTTTAGAGAAGCTGACCTCAATGATCCGTACTCATCGTCTACTAGGCCTACTACTTAACGCATCTTCTTTGCGCGGTATGTTGGTGGACGGAGTTCAGAACTGATTCAGCCCATCACCTGTAAAAACCCGCGCTAATGCGCGGGTTTTTTTTTGCCCGCTTAGCGTGAAACAAACACGATAAGGAACTATCAAATGAGCCAACAAGTCATTATTTTCGATACCACATTGCGTGACGGCGAACAGGCACTGCAAGCCAGCCTGAGTGTGAAAGAAAAAATTCAGATCGCCATGGCGCTGGAAAGAATGGGGGTCGACGTGATGGAAGTCGGCTTCCCGGTCTCTTCTCCGGGGGATTTTGAATCGGTACAAACCATTGCCCGCCAGATCAAAAACAGCCGCGTCTGTGGCCTGGCCCGCTGTGTAGACAAAGACATTGACGTAGCGGCCGAAGCACTGCGCGTTGCCGAAGCTTTCCGTATCCACGTATTCCTGGCCACCTCCACCCTGCACATCGAATCAAAATTAAAGCGCTCGTTTGACGAAGTGCTGGAGATGGCGGTGCGTTCGGTGAAACGTGCGCGCAACTATACGGATGATGTTGAATTCTCCTGTGAAGATGCAGGCCGTACGCCGATTGATAACCTGTGTCGCGTGGTGGAAGCCGCCATCAACGCCGGTGCCACTACCATCAACATTCCCGATACGGTCGGTTACACCACCCCCAACCAGTTCGGCGGCATTATCACCACCCTGTATGACCGCGTGCCTAACATTGATAAAGCGATTATCTCCGTTCACTGTCACGACGATCTGGGCATGGCCGTCGGTAACTCGATCGCTGCCTTACAGGCCGGTGCTCGCCAGGTAGAAGGCACATTGAATGGTATCGGTGAGCGCGCCGGCAACTGTTCACTGGAAGAAGTGATCATGGCGATCAAAGTTCGCCAGGACATCATGAATGTGCATACCAATATCAATCATCAGGAAATTTACCGTACCAGCCAGTTGGTCAGCCAACTGTGCAACATGCCAATTCCTGCCAACAAAGCCATCGTCGGTTCCAACGCGTTCGCCCACTCCTCCGGTATCCATCAGGATGGCGTGCTGAAAAACCGCGAAAACTACGAAATCATGACCCCGCAGACCATCGGTCTGAAAGACGTACAGTTGAACCTGACCTCACGTTCCGGCCGTGCAGCGGTTAAACACCGTATGGAAGAGATGGGCTACAAGGAACAGGATTACAATCTGGACGTGCTGTACGCGGCCTTCCTGAAACTGGCCGACAAGAAAGGCCAGGTGTTCGATTACGATCTGGAAGCGCTGGCCTTTATCAACAAGCAGCAGGAAGAACCCGAACATTTCAGCCTGGGCTACTTCAGCGTACAGTCCGGCAGCAGTATTATGGCTACCGCCTCGGTCAAATTGATCTGTGGCGATGAAGAAAAAGCCGAAGCGGCAACCGGTAACGGCCCGGTGGATGCGGTATATCAAGCGATTAACCGCATCACCGAATACCCGATCGAACTGGTGAAATACCAGTTGACCGCCAAAGGCCAGGGCCGTGACGCTCTCGGCCAGGTTGATATCGTCGTGTCTTACCAAGGCCGCCGTTTCCATGGCGTAGGCTTGGCTACCGACATCGTCGAATCTTCCGCCAAGGCAATGATTCACGTGTTAAATAATATCTGGCGCTCACAGCAGGTAGAAAAAGAAAAGCAGCGCTTGCAGCAAACCAAACAACAAAATAATCAGGAAACGGTGTGAACATGACGAAGACTTACCACATTGCCGTCTTGCCCGGAGACGGAATCGGCCCGGAAGTAATGGCCCAAGCCCATAAAGTATTGGACGCAGTACGCCAGCGTTTTGGGATCCGCATCACCCAGTCAGAGTATGACGTCGGGGGCATTGCCATCGATCGCCACGGCAGCCCGCTGCCAGCGGCCACTCTCGCGGGTTGTGAACAGGCCGATGCCATTCTGTTCGGCTCGGTCGGTGGCCCTAAGTGGGAAAACCTGCCACCGGCAGAGCAGCCTGAGCGCGGTGCGCTGCTGCCGCTGCGTAAACACTTCAAACTGTTCAGCAACCTGCGTCCGGCGCGTCTGTATCAGGGTCTGGAAGATTTCTGCCCGCTGCGCGCCGACATCTCGGCCCGCGGCTTCGATATTCTGTGCGTACGTGAACTGACCGGCGGCATCTACTTCGGCCAACCTAAAGGCCGCGAAGGCCAAGGCATGCATGAGCGTGCTTTCGATACCGAGGTGTATCACCGCTTTGAGATCGAACGTATTGCGCGTATCGCCTTTGAATCAGCCCGCAAGCGCCGCAGCAAAGTAACGTCTATCGATAAAGCCAACGTGCTGCAAAGCTCGATCCTGTGGCGTGAAGTGGTGACTCAGGTCGCTAAAGATTACCCAGACGTGTCGCTGTCGCATATGTATATCGACAACGCCACCATGCAGTTGATCAAGGATCCGTCCCAGTTCGACGTGCTGCTGTGCTCCAACCTGTTCGGCGATATTCTGTCTGATGAATGCGCGATGATCACCGGCTCCATGGGTATGCTGCCTTCCGCCAGCCTGAACGAACAAGGCTTCGGTCTGTTTGAACCCGCTGGTGGCTCCGCACCGGACATCGCAGGTAAAAACATTGCCAACCCGATCGCACAAATTCTGTCCGCAGCCCTGCTGTTGCGTTACAGCCTGGGTGCCGATAAAGCCGCAGACGCCATTGAACACGCCATCAATCAGGCGCTGGAACAGGGTTACCGCACTGCCGATCTGGCCGGTGACGGCAAAGCGATCGGCACCAATGAAATGGGCGACATCATTGCCCGCTTCGTGGCTCAGGGGGCATAAATCATGGCCAAGACCTTATATCAGAAACTGTACGATGCCCACGTGGTGCATGAAGCACCGAACGAAACGCCGCTGCTGTACATCGATCGCCACTTGGTACATGAAGTCACTTCTCCGCAGGCGTTCGATGGCCTGCGTGCGATGGGGCGTAAAGTGCGCCAGCCGGGCAAAACCTTTGCCACCATGGATCACAACGTTTCCACCCAGACCAAAGACATCAACGCCAGCGGCGAAATGGCACGCATCCAGATGCAGGAGCTGATCAAGAACTGTGCGGAGTTCGGTATCTCGCTGTACGACCTGAACCACCCATTCCAGGGCATTGTCCACGTTATCGGCCCTGAGCAGGGCATGACGCTGCCGGGCATGACCATTGTCTGTGGCGACTCCCATACCGCCACCCACGGCGCGTTTGGCTCACTGGCCTTCGGTATCGGCACATCGGAAGTTGAACACGTGCTGGCAACGCAAACCCTGAAACAGGGCCGCGCCAAGACCATGAAGATTGAAGTGACCGGCGATGCCGCAGAAGGCATTACTGCCAAAGACATCGTGCTGGCCATTATTGGTAAAACCGGCAGTGCAGGCGGTACCGGCCACGTCGTCGAGTTCTGCGGCAAAGCGATCGAAGCGTTGAGCATGGAAGGCCGCATGACGCTGTGCAATATGGCGATTGAAATGGGGGCTAAAGCAGGCCTGGTGGCGCCAGACGACACCACCTTCGATTACCTGAAGGGCCGCCAGTTTGCGCCGACCGGCACCAACTGGGAACAGGCGGTTGCCTACTGGCGCACGCTGAAATCTGACGCCGACGCCAAGTTCGATACCGTTGTCACCCTGCGCGCCGAAGACATTGCGCCACAGGTGACCTGGGGAACCAACCCCGGCCAGGTTATCGCCGTTAATCAGGCGATCCCGGCACCGGAATCCTTCAGCGATCCGGTTGAGCGCGCGTCTGCCGAAAAGGCGCTGGCCTATATGGATCTGAAACCCGGTATCAAACTGACCGAGGTGGCGATCGATAAAGTGTTTATCGGCTCCTGCACCAATTCACGCATAGAAGATCTGCGCGCGGCGGCAGCAATTGCCAAAGGGCGTAAAGTCGCTAACGGCGTGCAAGCGATTGTGGTCCCAGGCTCCGGCCCGGTGAAAGCCCAGGCGGAAGCCGAAGGGCTGGATCAGATCTTTATCGAAGCCGGTTTTGAATGGCGCTTGCCAGGTTGCTCTATGTGTCTGGCGATGAACAACGATCGCTTGAACCCAGGCGAGCGTTGCGCATCAACCAGCAACCGTAACTTCGAAGGGCGTCAGGGCCGTGGTGGGCGTACCCATCTGGTCAGCCCGGCGATGGCGGCTGCCGCTGCCGTGACTGGCCATTTTGCCGATGTCCGTGAACTGCACCATATTCATGAAAAACACTAGGGAGCACCACCGTGGCTAAATTTACTCAACATACCGGTTTAGTGGTGCCTCTGGATGCGGCTAACGTCGATACCGATGCCATTATCCCGAAGCAGTTTCTGCAGAAAGTAACCCGTACCGGTTTCGGGCAACACCTGTTTAACGACTGGCGTTTTCTGGATGATGCTGGTCAGCAGCCTAACCCGGAGTTCATCCTGAACAAACCGCGCTACCAAGGGGCCAGCATCCTGTTAGCACGCGAAAACTTTGGCTGTGGCTCTTCCCGCGAGCACGCGCCTTGGGCGCTGGCCGATTACGGTTTTAAAGTGGTGATTGCACCGAGCTTCGCCGATATCTTCTACGGCAACTCGTTCAACAGTCAGCTACTGCCGGTCCGGCTGAGCGAACAGGATGTCGACACGCTGTTCAAGCTGGTGGCAGAGAACGAAGGGATCGAGTTTGTCGTGGATCTGGAAAACCAGACGGTGAATGCCGGGGGCAAAAGCTATTCGTTTGAGATCGACAGCTTCCGCCGCCACTGCATGATTAACGGCTTGGACAGCATCGGTCTGACGCTGCAACACGAAGCGGAAATTTCACGTTTCGAGGCCCAGCAGTTGGCGTTTCTGAACTAAGCGTTATCGAAGCTAGACCAGAGGGGACGATCGCTCGTCTCCTCTGGCTGACGATAAAGTGGTGTTTTAACCCGAGATACACGGGCCTAGCGCACCGAGGGGCGCTCCGGCTGCTTACGCCGCTACGACCCCTTCGGCACGCTCTCCCTAATAATGAGCTTTGTCAGCAGTCTAAGGGGACGATCGTTCGTCCCCTTTTCTTTATTACCAATAGCCCAACCATTTCCACCACAGGCCACCGACCACCATCCAGATCAGCAGGTTGACCACGCTCATCACAAAGCCGGTTTTCCACCATTCCCCCAGCGTGGCATAACCGGAGCCAAAGATAATCGGCGCGGTGCCGGTACCATAGTGGGTTAAGGACATCATCAGCGACGAAGAGAACGCCAGAATCAGGCCAAGCAGCGCAGGCGGCGCGCCCAAAGCAATACCGGCGGCAAAGAAGGCGGCGAACATAGCGGTCACGTGAGCGGTGGTACTAGCAAAGAAATAGTGCGAATACAGATAGATAAGCGTCAGCAGTATCGTCCCGCCAACCCAGCTCATCCCCATATTATCAATACCTGTTCCAACGGTCTTCGACAGCCAGCCAATCAGCCCGAGCTTACCGAGGAAGGTTGCCATCATCACCAGTGCGGCGAACCATACGACCGTATCCCAGGCGCCTTTGTGTTTCAGCACGTCATCCCAACTCAACACACCGGTCATCAGTAAGATTGCCAAACCAATAACCGCTGCGGTGGTTGGATTCACCGCCAGTTCCGGGCCAAAGATCATGGCGGGAACCCCGGCCCACAGCACCAACAACAGGGCAAACACGCCCAGCGTGATTTTCTCTGCCAGCGTCACCGCCCCGAGCGCCTGTAGCTTTTCCTGCGCAAAACGTGGCGCATCCGGGGTGCTTTTAATTTCCGGCGGATACAGCAGATAAACCACCAGCGGCATCACGATCAGCGAACAGATCGCCGGTACCAACGCGGCGATCGCCCACATCGACCAGGTCAGTTCAAACTCGGAACCGGCCCCTTTGGCGATCAGGTTAACGACCAACGGGTTAGGCGCAGTTGCGGTGATAAACATCGCCGAAGTGATCGGGTTGATGTTGTAGTTCACCAACGCCAGGTAGCGGCCAATGGTGCCAGAGGTATTCAGCTCCGGTTTAGAGCCAAAACTGTCGGCGATCGACTTCATGATCGGGTGGATGATCCCGCCACCGCGGGCGGTATTACTCGGCGTCACCGGTGCCAGCACCGTTTCTGCCAGGGTCAGCGCATAGGCGATACCCAACGTTTTCTTGCCGAACAGCGAGATAAAGTAGTAGCCAATGCGCGCGCCCAAGCCGGTTTTATTCAGGCTGAGGGAGATCATGATCGCAAAGCCGATCAGCCAGATTAGCTGATTGGAAAAACCACTCAGGGCATCATCCAGAGCGGCCGCAGGCTTACCGGGATTGGTGACACCGGTCACTGCCACCAGCGCAATGGCAATAATGGAAACCGCACCAATCGGCATCGCCTTGCCGATAATGGCAACGATGGTACCAATAAACAGCGCCAGTAAATGCCAGGCATTGGGGGCAACCCCTTCAGGCACCGGAATAACAAACCAGATAATCAGAGCAACAATAACGGCAACAAGAGAAGGAACGGGCTTGAGCGGCGTTAGTTTATCCATAACATACCCACTTTTATCAACGGGATTGGCATCTCAGCAGCAAGATGGACAAGAGCGCGAGGTTCGCGCTCTGATGATAATCATCTTAGGGAGTATGGCGCAATTTTCTCAATGACATGTATCAAGTAAGCCACTGTTCAGCTTCACACTTCGCGCACTCTAGCGCACATCCACAGTGCCAGCATCGCCAGCAGGGTAATCAGCCAGTAGACCGCATAGTGGCCGACGTTCTCCACCAACGCCCCTTGCAGTATGCCAGCCAGGATCACCCCGGTAGAGATACTGTTGGTAAACAGCGTGGTCGCTGCACCCGGCCGCCCCGGCATTAGGTCCTGAAAGTACAGCATGCCGATCCCGGCAATAATGCCGATGAAGATCGCATTGAATAATTGCAGCACCATCAGTGCAGTCTTGAACTTGAACAGCACCAGCCCGGCATAGAACAGCACGCCAGCCGCGACCGCAAACAGCATCATGTTGCGCTTACCGAAGCGTTTGACGTAGTAACCCGCCAACAGCATGGCAGGAATTTCCAGCCCCGCCGCAGTGCCCATCAGCAGGCCTGCCAACCGCTCCGGCAGGCCAAGATCGGCTGTGATATACAGTGGCATATCAATGAAATACATGGTGTTACAGGTCCACATCAGCACCGAAGCCAGAAACAGCAAGCGCACATCAGGATCGCGCCAGGCACTGAGCGGCGCAATCGGCGGTGAATCGACGCTGATTTCAACCTGCGCACGCGGCACCGAAGGCAGTATCAGCCACACCAGCAGCGCACTGATGACAAAAATCGCCGCCGCGACCAGAAACATCACCATAAAGCCGTAATTGAGCGCCAGCATAAAGGAGAGCGGCGGGCCGATCACCCAGGCCAGCGAAAGCTGAGCACGCATCAGCGAGCTGAACATCACCACTTCACGTGCCGAGCTGTCGGCATATTCACGCGCCAGCGCAAAAATCTGCGGCGTGGCGGTATTGGCGATCGCCGCCAACAGCACCCCGGCGGTAATCAGCGTCAAATAATCGCGATTGAAGGCAAACAGCAGGCTGTTACCCACCGCCATCAGGCAGCACAGCAGGATCAGCTTGCGCCGGTCGCCACGGGTGTCGGAACGCTTCGCCAGCAGGAAACTGACGATAATCCCGGCGATGGCATTCAGGGTATAAAACAGCCCGACCCAGAGCGGGCGGACTTTCACCTCGGTGGTGAGAAATAAGCTCAGCGTCGGGGCCTGCAACGCGCCAGCGATGCCGGAAAGAAAGGCGATGATCAGAAAAGCGGCAAAAACGGGATTAAAACGGCGTGGCAACCAGCGTTTGACATTCATACATACCTGCGTCCCTGACCAGAGAATAAAGAAGCCTACGCCCAATCTACTTCGAGATACAGGTAGGCGGCAACTGAGCGACAAATCGGTCTTTGACCGATTTGAACAGCGCTTGCGCTGGCCCGTAGGGTGAGCCTCTGTAATGAGGCCCATCAGCCCCAGGAGCATAGGGGTAAGAACACCCCAACATCTTGAAGGGCGACGGGGGTATGCTACAGAAGGGGAATTACAGAATAAAGTGACATTTGCGGAGAAAAATACCAGTGGGTTACCCCACTGGCTGGTGAAAAAGCACCATTACTCAGAAACACTTTTGCTGTGAGCGCTAGATACGTTCACGGTATTGCTTATCGCTTAGCGTATTGATGTCCCACTGGGTCAAGTGGGCCAGCATATCCAACCGTGCCTGTTGCGGAATCAGCTCCAGCCAGTCGGCGTTCTGGTTACGAATCGCCGTGAAATAACGCTGATAAAACTGTTTCGTCAAGAGAACCTTCATTAAGTACCCCTCCGCTCTTTGGCCTGAAACCATTATCGGCGTAATATAGGGAAAGATAAATTGACGGATTGATGCCTTGGAGTTCCTCTTTTATGTCTACCTCACGCTTGCAACAACAGTTCATCCGCCTGTGGCAGCGTTGTCATGGTCAACCCACAGAAACCACGCTACAGGAACTGGCCGACGTGCTCAGTTGTTCACGCCGCCACGTGCGCTCCTTATTAGGCGCAATGCAGCAGCAAGGCTGGCTCACCTGGCAGGCCGAGGCCGGGCGCGGTAAGCGTTCACAGCTCAGTTTCCAATACACCGGCCTGGCACTTCAGCAACAGCGTGCTGAAGAGTTGCTGGAGCAGGACAAAATTGATCAGTTGGTACAGTTGGTGGGCGACAAAAATGCCGTGCGTCAGATGCTGCTTTCCCAACTGGGGCGCAGCTTTCGCCAGGGTAAACATATCCTGCGCGTGCTCTACTATCGCCAGCTTTACAACCTGCTGCCCGGCTCGGCGCTACGCCGTTCAGAAACCCATCTGGCGCGGCAGATTTTTAACGGCTTGACGCGCATAAATGAGGAAAACGGGGAAATAGAATCCGACCTATCCCATCACTGGCAGACAGTAACGCCTTTGCACTGGCGTTTTTATCTGCGCCCGGCGATTCGCTTCCACCATGGCCGCGAGCTGGAAATGGAAGACGTGATCCATTCCCTGAACCGGCTGATCCCACAGCCGCTGTTCTCTCACATCGACAACGTTACCTCCCCAACGCCCTATGTGATCGATGTTCACCTGCATAGCCCAGATTACTGGCTGCCCTGGCTGCTGGGCAGCGTGCATGCCATGATCCTGCCGCGCGAATGGCAGAGCCTGCCGGATTTCGCCCGCCACCCCGTCGGCACCGGGCCTTACAGCGTGGTGCACAATCATCGCAGCCAAATGAAGATCCATGCCTTCGATGATTACTTTGGCTATCGCGCGCTGATTGATGAGGTCAACATCTGGGTGCTGCCAGAAGTCACCGAAGAACTGGTGCATTCAGGCGTGCAGTTACAGGGGGATGAAACCGGTAAAAACGAGTTGGAAAGCCGCCTTGAAGAAGGCTGTTATTTCCTGCTGTTTGACCAACGCTCAACGCTGGCGGCCAATCCTGAAATCCGCAGTTGGCTGAGTGAACTGATCAACCCGATCGCCCTGTTGAGCAACGCCGGGCCGGTATATCAACGTTACTGGGCACCGGCCTACGGCATTCTGCCACGCTGGTTACATAACCGCGCGTTGCAGCAACAACCCAAGCCTGCAGGGCTGACCGAACTGACCTTAACCTTCTACAGCGAGCACTCGGAATTCCACGCTATTCAGCAGGCCATCAGTACATTACTGGCTCAACACGGAATCACGCTTAACGTACAAATCATCAACTACGACGACTGGCATAAAGGCGAGGCGAACAGCGATTTATGGCTTGGCAGCGCCAACTTCACGCTGCCGCTGGAGTTTTCCCTGTTTGCCACGCTGTATGAAACGCCGTTAATCCAGCACTGCTTAAGCGAAGATATCGCCGAGGATGCGGCTCTGTGGCGCGATAACCGCTTACCGCTGGCGGAGTTTTGCCAACGCTTGGTCAGCAGCCATCAGTTGCACCCGCTGTTCCATCACTGGTTGCAGTTGCACGGCCAACGCAGTATGCGCGGTGTGCGCATGAATACGCTCGGGTGGTTCGACTTTAAATCGGCCTGGTTTGCCCCGCCGGAAACATAAGTCTCTTTCACCGCTGGCACTTAGTCTCTACAATAGCGCCGTCTCAACGGGGTGCGGAAAACAACGAGCGTTGCATAAAAAACGCAGCAAGTTTTTTCCGCTGAGAGCACACCCGTCGAACCTGATCCGGTCAATACCGGCGGAGGGATTTGAGCATGGCGTCGCTCATCCCCGATCGATTTCAAGTTGCAGCTCACAACGCTGCGGCTTGAAAGATGATGGGGATACCGCCCTCAGATACCTTTGCCCCTTAAATTTCAGGAGTGCAAAGTGGTCAAAAAATACCTGCCTTACCTACTGCTGCTGGCTGCCGCCCCAGCGCTGGCGAAACCTACGCTGACGGTTTACACCTACGATTCTTTCGCCGCCGATTGGGGCCCTGGCCCGGCAATTAAAAAAGCCTTCGAAGCCGATTGCGATTGCGAATTGAAATTCGTGGCGCTGGAAGATGGCGTTTCACTGCTCAACCGCGTGCGGATGGAGGGCAACAACAGCGCTGCCGATATCGTGCTGGGGTTGGACAACAACCTGCTACAAGCGGCAAAGCAAACCGGCCTGTTCGCCGAGAGCCAGGTTGATACCAGCAAGCTCACCGTGCCAGGTGGCTGGCAGGACAACATCTTCATCCCTTACGATTACGGCTACTTCGCCTTTGTTTACAACAAAGACAAACTGAAAAACCCACCCAAAAGCCTGCAAGAACTGGTGAGCAGCGATCAACCCTGGAAGATCATCTATCAGGATCCGCGCACCAGCACGCCGGGGCTTGGTTTGCTGCTGTGGATGCAGAAAGTGTATGGCGACAAAGCACCAGAAGCTTGGCAGCAACTGGCGAAAAAGACCGTCACCGTCACCAAAGGCTGGAGCGAAGCTTATGGCCTGTTCCTGAAAGGCGAAGGCGATCTGGTGCTGAGCTATACCACGTCGCCTGCTTACCACCTGATTGAAGAGAAAAAAGACAGCTACGCGGCCGCCAACTTCAGCGAAGGCCATTACCTGCAGGTAGAAGTGGCCGCTAAACTAAAAGCCAGCAAAAACCCGGAACTGGCAGAGCGCTTTATGCAGTTTATGGTCACACCTGCTTTCCAGAACACCATTCCTACCGGCAACTGGATGTACCCGGTGATTAAAACCACGCTGCCAGCGGGTTTTGAGCAGATGACCGTGCCGCAAACCGCATTGCAATTCAGTGCAGCAGAGGTAGCAAAACAACGTGGTGACTGGGTACGGGCATGGCAAACCGCCGTCAGCCACTGATCCCGCGTTGGCTATGGCCGGGGCTGATGGCCGCCGGCCTAATCGCACTGATCGCGCTGCTGGCGATGGGCTCCCTATGGCGGCACGCGCCCAGCAGCGACTGGCGTAGCTTATGGCAAGATAGCTATCTGTGGCACGTGGTACGTTTTACCTTCTGGCAGGCGTTACTGTCGGCCCTGATCTCCGTGCTGCCCGCCATCCCGCTGGCCCGTGCGCTCTATCGGCGGCGCTTCCCTGGCCGCAACCTGCTGCTGCGCCTGTGCGCCATGACGCTGGTCTTGCCGGTGCTGGTGGCAGTTTTCGGCATCCTGAGCGTGTACGGCAAGCAAGGCTGGCTGGCGGTGGTGTGCGGTTGGCTGGGGATCAATTACGGTTTCTCGCCCTACGGCCTACAGGGCATCCTGCTGGCACATCTGTTCTTTAATCTGCCGCTGGCCAGCCGTTTACTGTTGCAGGCGCTGGAAAATATCCCCACGGAACAGCGCCAACTGGCGGCACAGCTGGGAATGAACGGCTGGCAGCAGTTCCGCTTTGTCGAATGGCCCGCGCTGCGCCGCCAGATCCTGCCCAGCGGTGCATTGATTTTTATGCTGTGCTTCGCCAGTTTTGCCACGGTGCTGTCGCTGGGCGGTGGGCCACAGGCCACCACCATTGAGTTGGCGATCTATCAGGCATTGAGTTACGACTACGATCTCAGCCGCGCCGCTCTGCTGGCGCTGATCCAACTGACCTGCTGCCTTGGATTGGTGGTGATCAGCCAACGCTTGAATCAGGCGCTACCGGTCGGCCATACCCATGCTCACATCTGGCGCAACCCGGAAGACAGTCGCGGGCGGCGCATCGGCGATACGCTGCTGATTAGCGCCGCTCTGTTATTACTACTGCCGCCGCTGCTGGCGGTGATTATCGACGGAACCAATCACCGCCTGATCGGCGTGCTGCAACAGCCGCTACTGTGGCAGGCGCTGTTGACGTCGCTGCGTATCGCACTCGGTGCAGGTCTGCTGTGCGTGGTGCTGACCCTGATGCTGCTATGGAGCAGCCGCGAGCTGAAACTGCGGCAACGGCCCGCACAGGGCCAAATGCTGGAGCTGAGCGGCATGCTGATCCTAGCGATGCCGGGCATTGTGCTGGCAACCGGCTTCTTCCTGCTGCTAAGCGATACCGTCGGGCTGCCGCAATCCCCCTACGCGCTGGTGATCCTCACCAACGCGCTGATGGCGGTGCCTTACGCGTTGAAAGTGCTGGAAAACCCGATGCGCGATCTGGCCGAGCGCTATAATCCTCTGTGCCTGTCGCTGGATATTCACGGCTGGCAGCGTTTGCGCTGGATTGAGCTGAAAGCGCTGAAACGCCCGCTAGCACAGGCCCTGGCATTTGCCTGCGTGCTGTCGCTCGGTGATTTCGGCGTGGTTGCCCTGTTCGGCAACGAACAGTTCCGCACGCTGCCTTTTTACCTGTATCAGCAGATTGGTTCTTACCGCAGCAACGACGGTGCCGTGACCGCAGCCCTGCTGCTGTTACTGTGCTTCCTGCTGTTTACCCTGATTGAACGCTTACCGGGCCGCCATGCTAAAGCTTGAAAAACTGACCTACCTGTACGAACACCTGCCGATGCGTTTTGACCTGCGCATTCAACCGGGCGAGCACGTTGCGGTGTTGGGGCCAAGCGGGGCCGGTAAAAGCACCCTGCTCAGCCTGATCGCCGGTTTTTTACCGGCCGCCAGTGGCAAACTTCTGCTGAACGGCAGCGACCATACCGCCACGCCGCCGGCCAAGCGCCCGGTCTCTATGCTGTTTCAGGAGAACAATCTGTTTGCCCATTTAACGGTGGCGCAAAACATCGGGCTGGGGCTGGATCCTGGCCTGCGTTTGAATAGCGCCCAGAAGCAACAGTTGGCGCAGATCGCCCAGCAGGTAGGGCTGGAGGAGCATCTACAGCGCCTGCCTGCGCAGCTTTCCGGCGGCCAACGCCAGCGTGCCGCACTGGCGCGCTGCCTGATCCGCCAGCAACCGATTCTGCTGCTCGATGAGCCTTTCTCCGCGCTCGACCCGGCACTGCGTAATGAGATGCTGCAACTGCTGCAAGAGGTGTGCGATCTACGTCAGCTCACGTTGTTAATGGTGTCACACAATCTGGAAGATGCCGCCCATATCGCCCCCCGCACCTTACTGGTGGTGGATGGCCGCATCTATTACGACGGCCCAACCCAGGCGTTGATCGAAGGCAGCACCCCAGCAGCACGCGTGCTGGGCATTGCAGCAAGAACGTGATCCAAGGCGCGTTTTTTATGCTGAATTAATAAACCTGTTGTGCGAGTTTTGCACCTGTGGTTTTATAAAATCCTGTTTTTTACTACTGATGATAAGGTTCCCTGTGATCGCATCCTCGCTGACTTCGACTCTACTACCAACCGCGCTACCAGCCGCGGTAGTCGTCGTGCGTGTGGTGGTGGTCGTCGGCAGTGCGCCGTAGGGTCCGAATCAACGCATCGATTCCCAAACCCCGCCGGCGCAAACCGGGCGGGGTTTCTTGTTTTAGTCCCCTGCCCAGAAATGCGAACCGGCCTTGACTAAGGATAGGAACATGGCAATTTCGGGTACGCCACACCAGAAACACCGCTTCACTGGCGCAGAGCTGATCGTACATCTGCTGGAGCGCCAGGGCATTACCACCATTGCAGGAATACCCGGCGGCGCCGCGCTGCCGCTGTATGACGCACTGAGCCAAAGCACCGTGATCAAGCACGTATTGGCCCGTCATGAACAGGGCGCCGGTTTTATGGCCCAGGGCATGGCGCGCACTAACGGCAAAGCGGCGGTCTGCATCTCGTCCAGCGGCCCAGGGGCCACCAATCTGGTCACCGCCATCGCCGATGCCAAGCTCGATTCCATTCCGCTGGTGTGTATTACCGGCCAGGTGCCCTCTTCGATGATCGGCACCGACGCCTTTCAGGAAGTCGATACCTATGGTATTTCGATCCCAATTACCAAATACAACCACCTGGTGCGCGATATTCGCGAGCTGCCGCAGGTGATCTGCGATGCCTTCCGCATTGCCGAATCTGGCCGCCCAGGCCCGGTATGGATCGACGTCCCGAAAGACGTGCAAACCGCAATGATTGAGCTGGATGAACTGCCGCCGATCGCCGTGCCGGATGCCGCACCTGCCTTTGATAGCGCGCAGGTGACTCAGGCTGCCGCCATGATCAACCAGGCCAAGCGCCCAGTGCTGTATCTGGGTGGCGGCATTATCAGTGGCGAAGCGCATAAAGCCGCCTTGCAGATGGCCGAGCGCGCCAACCTGCCCACCACCATGACGCTGATGGCGCTGGGCGCGATGCCGGTAGAACATCCATTATCGCTGGGGATGCTGGGCATGCACGCGGCGCGCAGCACCAACTTTATCTTGCAGGAAGCCGATCTGCTGATCGTGCTGGGTGCCCGTTTCGACGATCGCGCCATCGGCAAAACCGAGCTGTTCTGCCCGAACGCCGACATCATCCACGTGGATATCGATCGCGCCGAACTGGGCAAGGTCAAGCAGGCCAATATCGCGATTCATGGCGATGTCGGTCAGGTGCTGCAACAACTGCTGCCGCTGATCGAAGCGCAGCCACGCAGCGCATGGCTGAAAATCGTTAACGACCTGAAGGGTGAATTCCCGTTTAACATGCCGAATGTTGAGGACCCGCTGAGCCATTACGGGCTGGTGAAAGCCGCCGCGCGCTGCGTGGATGAAAACGCCATTATCACCACCGACGTTGGCCAGCATCAGATGTGGGTTGCGCAGGCGTATCCGCTGAGCCGCGCGCGCCAATGGCTGACCTCCGGCGGTTTAGGCACCATGGGCTTTGGCCTGCCAGCGGCGATCGGCGCAGCATTGGCAGAACCACAGCGCAAGGTGTTGTGTTTCTCCGGTGACGGCAGCCTGATGATGAACATTCAGGAAATGGCGACGGCGGTTGAGCACGATCTGGACGTCAAAATTATTCTGATGAACAACCAGGCGCTGGGGCTGGTGCATCAACAGCAAACCCTGTTCTATCAGCAGCATATCTATGCCGCCACCTATCCGAAGCGTACCGACTTCCTGAAAATTGCCGCTGGTTTCGGCCTGGACACCTGCGATCTGAACGCAGAAGAAAATCCAGAGGCCGCAATGATGGAAGCCATCCAGCGCCCTGGCCCATGCCTGATCCATGCGCTGATCGATATGAATGAAAAAGTTTACCCGATGGTGCCACCGGGTGCCGCCAACATCGAAATGATTGGAGAATAAGCCATGCAGTCACTACAAAAGAATCCGCAGGTGATCCTGGAGCTGGCCGTGCGTAACCATCCGGGTGTCATGACGCACGTTTGTGGCCTGTTTGCCCGCCGCGCGTTCAACGTGGAAGGGATCCTGTGTATGCCGTTGAAAGACGGCACGCAAAGCCGCATCTGGCTGCTGGTGGCCGACGATCAACGCCTGGTGCAAATGATCAGCCAGGTAGAGAAGCTGGAAGATGTGTTGCAGGTGAAGCGCCACAGCGAAGATATGCGGGTGTTTGAACAGTTGGAAGCGTTCTTCCAATAAGGTTGATGGCAGCCCGATTGCCCGTTGGCGGGTATCTCAACCCGCCAACACTTTCCACAGCAAATGCCGATAAACCGGCATCAAAGGTTGTTGCAGCAAATAATAGAAACTGACCAGCGCAGCTACCCAGCTCACAACACAGACGACGCGCAGACGCAGCGGCGTAAGCCAGAGTGCCAACTTATCAGCCCTACGTTTACCTTCCCGCCACCAGCGCCAACTCAGCCAAGCTGCCAGACAAATCAGCAGCGCCACCTCAAGCAGTAACCCTTTAAATAAACCGCCGCCATCACTGTTAGGAATATCGAGCGCCACACCGGCCAGAATCCCGGGGAAGAAATAGACCGGCGGCCAGGTCAGGCAGCCGATGATATTCGGCAGGGCGAATTTGTAAGGCGGCAGATCAAGCATACCGGCCACCATCGGCACCAACGGCCGCGTTGGGCCAATAAAGCGACCAACCAAGACAGTCACCATGCTGTGCTGATGCAGCGCATGCTCGGTTTTATCCAGCATCGCCTTATTTTTTTGCAGAAATGACCAGCGGTGCAACGGCTCTTTAAAGGCACGGCCGATAAAATAGGAACTCCAGTCGCCCAGCAGGCAACCGACAATCCCGGCCCCCCAGGCCATATAAAAATCCACCTGCCCGCTGCCAATCAGTGCGCCGATGCTGGCCATCATCACCGTGCCGGGCAGCAGCAGGCCGACCAGCGCCAGTGACTCCAGAAACGCCACCAACATGACCACCAACAAGGTGAAAGCCAATGACTGAGTGATCAGATACTGTAAATAGGCTTCCATTAGACCTCTGTTCGTTAGCAAGAGCGCGTGGGCGAAGGATTGTCCGGCGCACCACACAGCGAGTCAACCAATGAATTATATGTGCTTTTGCTTAGATAAGACGAACATGAGCAAGTACTGTATAAAAAACCATGCTAAAATCCATTTGATTTCGCGACAACGCTGCGGCTTGAAGAAGGGTGTATACCCAATGGATTTCAAGTTGCAGCTAGGCGGCAAGGGCGAGCATCCCCAGGAGCTTACTCAAGTAAGTGACTGGGGTAAGCGCACGCAGCCAACAACGCTGCGGCTTGAAAGACGAAGGGTATATGAGATCTCTCCAACAAGGCTTCCTACTCACTCGCCATTGGCGCGACACTCCAGCCGGTACCGAAGTCGAATTCTGGCTAGCGACCGACAGCGGGCCACAGCAGCTCAAACTGGCTCCTCAGCCTTCTGTGGCTTTCATCCCCGCCGAGCAGCAGGCGCGTGCCGAGTTACTGCTGCGCGAAGAACGCCATCTCGAACTCAAACCCCTGCCGCTGTTGGATTTCCATTCCCGCCCGGTGCTCGGCCTCTATTGCCGCCAACACCGCCAGTTGATCAAGCTGGAAAAAGTGCTGAGAGAAGGCGGCATTAACGTTTATGAGGCCGATATCCGCCCGCCTGAGCGCTATCTGATGGAGCGTTTTATCACCGCACCGGTGTGGTTCAGCGGTCAAGCCCATGGCAATGGCCCCTTACTCAACGGTCAGATGAAACCGGCACCGGACTATCGCCCGAACCTCAAACTGGTGTCATTGGATATCGAAACCACCGCCCACGGCGAGCTCTACTCCATCGCGCTGGAGGGCTGCGGCCAACGCCAAGTGTACATGCTCGGCCCGGCCAATGGCGGCAATGAAACACTGGATTTCGATCTGGAATACTGCAACAGCCGCCCACAGCTGTTGGAGCGCTTGAATCAGTGGCTGGAACAGCACGATCCCGATGCGATTATCGGTTGGAACCTGGTGCAGTTTGATCTGCGGGTGTTGCAAAAACACGCCGAACGCTACCAGATCCCGCTGCGCTTTGGCCGGGGCGGCAACCTGCTGGAGTGGCGCGAACACGGTTTCAAGCAAAACCACTTTTTCGCCAGCGCCGCCGGGCGTTTGATCATCGACGGTATCGAGGCTCTGAAATCAGCGACCTGGAACTTCCCCTCTTTCAGCCTGGAATCGGTGTCGCAAACGCTGCTTGGCGAAGGCAAGTCGATCGACAATCCTTATCAGCGCATGGCTGAGATCGATCGGCGCTTTGCCGAGGATAAACCCGCGCTGGCGCGCTATAACCTGAAAGACTGCGAATTGGTGACACGCATCTTTGCCAAAACCGAGCTGCTGACCTTTTTGCTGGAACGCGCTACCGTCACCGGGCTGGCGGTCGATCGCAGCGGCGGATCGGTGGCGGCGTTCAGCCACCTGTATATCCCACGCATGCATCGGCAGGGCTATGTGGCCCCCAATCTGGGCGAACTGCCCGAAGAACACAGCCCCGGCGGCTTTGTAATGGATTCACAGCCCGGCCTGTATGATTCGGTGCTAGTGCTGGATTATAAAAGCCTGTACCCGTCGATTATCCGCACTTTTCTGATCGACCCGGTTGGGCTGGTGGAAGGTATGCAGCACCCAGACGATGCTGACTCCATCCCGGGCTTTCGTCAGGCCCGCTTCTCGCGCAGCAAGCACTGCCTGCCCGACATCGTCAGCCAGATCTGGCAAGGGCGCGAGGCGGCCAAACGCCAGCAGAACAAGCCGCTGTCACAGGCGCTGAAGATCATTATGAACGCCTTTTACGGCGTGCTGGGTTCGAGCGGCTGCCGCTTCTTTGATCCTCGTCTGGCTTCGTCGATCACCCTGCGCGGCCATGAGATCATGCGCCAGACGCGGGAACTGATTGAGGCAGAAGGTTATCAGGTGATCTACGGCGATACCGACTCGACCTTTGTCTGGCTGAAGCAAACGCACAGCGAGCAGCAGGCAGCAGAGATCGGCCGCAGGCTGATTGCACACGTCAACCAGTGGTGGCAGCAGCATCTGCAACAGCAGTATGGGCTGGAAAACGCGCTGGAGCTGGAGTTTGAAACGCACTACTGCCGTTTTCTGATGCCCACCATTCGCGGTGCGGAGCAAGGCAGCAAAAAGCGTTACGCCGGGCTGATTGCCAAAGCGGACGGCAGCGAACAGATGGTGTATAAAGGCCTGGAAACGGTGCGCAGCGACTGGACCCCGCTGGCACAGCAGTTCCAGCAGCAGCTTTACCAGCTTATTTTCAAGCAGTTGCCCTATCAGGATTTTGTCCGCGACTACGTGGCGAAAACGCTCAACGGCGAGTTTGACGATCAACTGGTGTATCGCAAGCGCCTGCGGCGCAAGCTGAGCGACTATCAGCGCAACGTGCCGCCCCATGTGCGCGCGGCGCGCACCGCCGACGACTATAACCGCCAGCAAGGGCGGCCATTGCAGTATCAGAACGGTGGCTGGATCAGCTACGTGATGACCGTCGCCGGGCCAGAGCCGCTGGAAACCCAACATTCGGCGATCGATTACGATCATTATCTCGAACGTCAGCTACATCCGGTAGCAGACGCTATACTTCCATTTCTGCACGATGATTTCACCACCTTGGTGACCGGGCAGATGGGGCTATTCTGATATTATTCCTACAAGCTAAGCTGTAGGAAGAGGTCAGAAAAATCATCGGGTTTTGCAGGTGACGAATGCGTCGCCTTCCATTACCATAGCGCCCTTCCCAAATTCTGAACCACTCACCGTGCCGTATTGATGACGTATTCATGGTGTGAATAGCTATTGCCCGTCAAATGAAAACAAACCGGGAATAGCGTAATGACAGTCAGTTAAGCAGAAAGTGCATCACCATTCGGCACAATGCTGAAAGTTGCGCCCCCTCTCCCCAAGGAGAGGGAATTGGTGAGTCTTAACTGACCAGCATTAGAGAATAAAAAGCATTTGAAACAGGTCGCCAGTCCTTACCACCTGCCTGGCGATAAGACTTACTTAATAAGAATCGAGCCGACAAACTATGCCTTTTACACTTGGTCAACGCTGGATCAGCGATACGGAAAGCGAACTGGGACTGGGAACCGTGGTAGCGCTGGACGTGCGTATGGTTACCTTGCTTTTCCCCGCCACCGGTGAAAACCGCCTCTATGCCAGAAACGACTCTCCGATCACCCGTGTGATGTTCAACCCGGGCGATACCATCAGCCACCACGAAGGCTGGCAGTTGCAGGTGGAGGAAGTCAAAGAGGAAAACGGTCTGCTGACCTATGTCGGCCTGCGGCTGGATACCGAAGAAGCGGGCGTCGCCATGCGCGAAGTGCTGTTGGACAGCAAGCTGACCTTCAGTAAGCCACAGGACCGTCTGTTTGCCGGCCAGATCGACCGTATGGATCGCTTTGCGCTGCGTTTTCGCGCACGTAAATACCAGAGCGAACAGTACCGCCTGCCGTTCGCTGGCCTGCGTGGCATGCGTGCCAGCCTGATCCCACACCAGTTGCATATCGCCTATGAAGTAGGCCAGCGCCATGCGCCGCGCGTGCTGCTGGCCGATGAGGTTGGCCTGGGTAAAACCATCGAAGCCGGGATGATCATTCACCAGCAACTGCTGGCAGGCCGTGCCGAACGCGTGCTGATCGTGGTGCCGGAAACCTTACAGCACCAGTGGTTGGTAGAGATGATGCGCCGCTTCAACCTCTATTTTTCACTGTTCGACGACAGCCGCTATTCTGAAGCGATGCTGGATAGCAGCAACCCGTTCGAAACCGAACAGTTGGTGATCTGCTCGCTGGATTTCGTGCGCCGCAACAAGCAGCGGCTGGAGCAGTTGGCCGATGCCCACTGGGACCTGCTGGTGGTGGACGAAGCGCACCACCTGGCGTGGAGCGAAGAGGCCCCCAGCCGCGAATATCAGGTTATCGAGCAGTTAGCGGAACATATCCCCGGCGTGCTGCTGCTGACCGCAACCCCTGAGCAACTCGGCCAGCAAAGCCACTTTGCCCGCCTGCGCCTGCTGGATCCAAGCCGTTTCCATGACTACCAAGAGTTTGTGGCCGAACAGCAGAAATACCGCCCGATCGCCGATGCGGTCACGCTGCTGCTGAGCGGTGAACGATTAGCCGATGACAAACTCAACCTGCTGGGCGAGTTGATCGACGAGCAGGACATTGAGCCGTTGCTCAAAGCCGCCAACAGCGACAGCGATAACAGCGTGCAGGCGCGCCAGGAACTGGTCACCATGCTGATGGATCGCCACGGCACCAGCCGCGTGCTGTTCCGTAACACCCGTAACGGGGTGAAAGGCTTCCCGCATCGCCATCTGCATCAGATCAAGCTGCCGCTGCCGACCCAGTATCAAACGGCGATCAAAGTCTCCGGCATTATGGGTGCGAAGAAAACCGTCGAAGCCCGCGCCCGCGATATGCTGTATCCCGAGCAGATTTATCAGGAGTTCGAAGGGGAAAATGCCACCTGGTGGAACTTCGACCCACGCGTGGAATGGCTGCTGGATTACCTGATCGCCAACCGCCACGAAAAAGTGCTGGTGATTTGCGCCAAGGCCGACACCGCGCTGCAACTGGAGCAGGTGCTGCGCGAGCGGGAAGCGATCCGCGCTGCCGTGTTCCACGAAGGGCTGACGATTATCGAGCGTGACCGCGCCGCCGCCTACTTCGCCTCACAAGAAGACGGCGCGCAAGTGCTGCTGTGTTCTGAAATCGGCTCCGAAGGGCGTAACTTCCAGTTCGCTAGCCAGATGGTGATGTTCGATCTGCCGTTCAATCCGGATCTGCTGGAACAGCGTATCGGCCGCCTGGATCGTATCGGCCAGATGCACGACATCCAAATCATGGTGCCTTATCTGGAAAATACCGCGCAGGCGATCTTGGGCCGCTGGTTCCATGAAGGGCTGGATGCCTTCGAACATACCTGCCCCACCGGCCGGCCGATTTATGACAGCAGCTACGAGCAGTTAATTGGCTACCTGGCAGCGCCGACCGAGCAGGAAGGGCTGAACGAGTTTATCCACGCCTGCCGTCAGCAGCATAATCAGCTCAAATCCCAGTTGGAGCATGGCCGCGACCGGTTGCTGGAAATGCACTCCAACGGCGGCGATAAAGCCCAGGCGCTGGCGGAAGCCATTGCCGCACAGGATAACGACGTCAATCTGGTGAGTTTCGCCCTCAACTTGTTCGATATTGTCGGCATCAATCAGGAAGACCGCAGCGATAACCTGATCGTCCTGACGCCGTCAGACCATATGCTGGTACCCGATTTCCCAGGGTTGCCGCAGGATGGCTGTACCGTGACCTTCGATCGCGAACAAGCCCTGTCGCGTGAAGATGCGCAGTTCGTCAGTTGGGAACACCCGATTATCCGCAACGGTCTGGATCTGATCCTGTCCGGTGATACCGGTAGCTGCGCGGTTTCTCTGCTGAAGAACAAATCGCTGCCGGTGGGAACGCTGCTGGTGGAACTGGTGTATGTGGTTGAAGCACAGGCACCGAAACATCTGCAACTGACCCGCTTCCTGCCGCCAACGCCAATCCGTATGCTGATGGATCGTAAAGGCACCAATCTGGCGGCGCAGGTGGAGTTCGAAAGCTTTAACCGCCAGTTGAACGCAGTGAATCGCCACACCTCCAGCAAGCTGGTCAATGCGGTGCAACAAGACGTACACGCGATGCTGCAACAGGCAGAAAGCCTGGTGGAAGCGCAGGCGCGCGAATTGATCGAGCTGGCCAAGCAGGAAGCCGATGACAAGCTGAGTACCGAGCTGGCGCGCTTGGAAGCCCTGAAAGCGGTGAACCCGAACATCCGTGACGACGAAGTGGAGGCCTTAGAGTTCAACCGTAAACAGGTGCTGGTTAACCTGAACGAAGCAGGCTGGCGCTTGGATGCTATCCGCCTGGTGGTGGTCACTCACCAGTAATCTCAAGCGGGGCGTTTCGGCTCTAATGGTTAGTTCCCTCTCCCGCGGGGAGAGCAGCTGTGTTT
>JBAQHZ010000313.1:0-7888 GCA_049288585.1 Chania sp. | reverse complement strand
TTATCAGCAAAAGCACAGTCCCGCTCCTTGCCAGCAGATTTATATGCCCCCAGGCCAAGGCAAAGAGCAGGGGTTCAGCGTTATCCAAAACCCGCGTTATCCCTTTCATTTTATTCTTGTTCCCACCACACCGTTATCGGGTATTGAAAGCCCTCAACTTTTGATGGATGGGCGCACGGATTACTTTGGCTACGCTTGGTTGATGCGCCACCTGTTAACGTCCGAATATGGCCAGCCAGTGCCAGAGGATAGGTTGGGAATGGCGATCAATTCGGCTTATGGCCGCAGTCAGAATCAGTTGCATATTCACCTGACCTGCCTGCGTGAGGACGTGTACCGCCAGCTTCAGGCTGAGCGTCCTTATATACAGGATAACTGGTCGCCATTGCCTGATAAGCTATTGCGGCACACCTATTACGCGCGTCGGGTGGTACAACCGGCGGCGATGGGGATTTACCCGATCCAATCCGTAGCCAGTTATTTTCATTTGTCGCCGCAGCAGTTAGCAGAGTACGGCGTAGCCTTGGTGCCAACCCAGTTCTCTGGGCAAAAAGGTTTTATCCTGCTGACCACAAAACGCGGTTGGGATAGCGGCAACCGTGCGTCGGTAGAGTCACTGCTGGATAAGAAGTGCGCGATTTTACCGCGTTAACACTATTTAATCGCGTCAGATTAGGCTGTTTATGGGCTCGGTATATACCCAGCAACGGGGATAGATAGCCAGGCAAGATATCACAGGGATCTCGCCAGAAGGCTTGTCTGACGCCGCCTTTCGCCCGTATCATGGCGCGTCTTTTTTTGCTGGGGTAGTCATGCGCGTATTTTTAGCTCCGATGGAGGGGGTTCTCGACTCTCTGGTGCGGGAATTGCTCACCGAGGTGAACGATTACGATCTCTGCATCACCGAATTTCTGCGCGTGGTCGATCAACTGTTGCCCGCAAAATCCTTCTATCGCCTCTGCCCCGAGCTTGAACATGCCAGCCGCACGCCTTCGGGTACGCTGGTTCGTGTGCAACTGCTCGGCCAATACCCACAATGGCTGGCGGAAAATGCCGCTCGCGCCGTAGAGCTGGGTTCGTACGGCGTCGATCTGAACTGTGGTTGCCCTTCAAAACATGTCAACGGCAGCGGCGGCGGTGCTACCTTGCTGAAAGATCCTGAACTGATTTACCAAGGGGCCAAAGCGATGCGCGCTGCGGTGCCAGCCCATTTACCGGTTTCGGTTAAAGTGCGCTTGGGGTGGGATTCTAACAGCCGTAGCTTTGAAATCGCTGACGCGGTGCAACAGGCCGGAGCCACCGAACTGGCGGTGCATGGGCGTACCAAAGAGGATGGTTATCAGGCCGATCGTATCAACTGGCCCGCTATCGGTGAGATCCGCCAGCGGCTGTCTATTCCGGTGATCGCCAACGGTGAAATCTGGGATTACCAGAGTGCGCAGGATTGTATGCAGATAACCGGCTGCGATGCGGTCATGCTAGGGCGCGGTGCGCTGAACCTGCCTAACCTGAGCCGGATGGTGAAATACAACGAGCCGCGCATGCCGTGGCCGCAGGTGGTGCAGTTGCTGCAAAAATATGTTCATCTGGAAAAGCAGGGCGATACCGGTTTGTATCACGTGGCGCGTATCAAACAGTGGCTGGGCTATTTGCGTAAAGAGTATCAGGAGGCCAGCGAATTATTTGCTGAGATCCGTGCGCTCAAAACCTCAGGTGACATCGCGCGGGCAATTAACCGGGCGAACTGAGCGGTTTACCCTTGATCATAAACAGCGCACCCATTGCGGTAGCGCAGCGGCGAAACGTTCATCTTATTACGGAAGAAGCGGCTGAATGCGGCCTGAGATGAAAAGCCGAGCAGTTCGCTGATATCGCTGAGGGTCAGGTTACGCTGTTGCAGCAGGCGGCAAGCCTCTTCCATTTTGGTTTGCTGTGCCAACTCGGTAAAGTTCTGGCCTTCATGCTGTAACTTGCGTTGCAGCGTCCAGCGTGGCATCGACATCTTTTGGCAAATCAGCGTGATTTCATTGGCCGGATTAGGCTGGTGTGATCTTGAGCTTTGGTAATGTGCTCTGAGGCAGTTTTTCACCTGCATAGTGAGTGGGGCAGCGTTGCTGGTAAGGGTGTTGATCTCGCTGTCGGCGGCTTTCTGGATAGTCTCGAACAGTTTGCGGTTATAAAAATCATAAGGCCTGTCGATATTTTGCTTGCTGAAGGTGAGGGTGTTGCGCGCGGCATTCATCTGGCAACTGAAACCTAACAGCGATGACAGTTGCTGAGATTGCCTTGCGCTGGAGCAGGCACCTTTCAGCGTAACCTGAATCGAAGCGTAAGTTTGCCGATCGTAGTGGCCGATGAGTTCCGCCAGAATAATAAAATTGCTCAATGGCGATGCCAGCGAGGCGCTCAGTATTTCCGGGCCGCTGTTGAGGTATTCCAGCATCAGTTGCTCATCATTTTCATAGACTTGAATATGGTCGGTCTGCCCAATGATATCGCGGTATTTCAGGTAATTTGCCACCCCTTGGCGCAGGCTGATGCTGTTGGTCAACAGTGAAGACAAGGTGCCCCAGGAACGGAAAATATCCGTTAGGGCGAAATCTGGCTGATAGTCGTTAAACAGGAATTCGCGCTTTTCTTCCACCAGAATCATCAGGCGATAGTGCTGTGCCGCAGAAATCCGGCTATCTGACTGGGTGAGCTCATAGGGGGAGATCCCGGTGCGGTGGTGGATCAACGCTGCGGGTACGTCATGCTGTTGCAGAAAGGAAAACAGAAATCGGGAAACAATATTGGAAACCGTTTTGCTGCTACTCATGCTGTTATTCCGCTATCCATGGCAAAGAGTGAAACACCCAAGGGTATTTCACTCTTATCATCAAGTTATGTGCTGAGCAAGCGCCTATTTCGCGACCTGAATTTGTGCAATCACCTCCACGCTGCTGGCAGATGAACCCAGATACACGGCGCGTTGGCCGCTAGCAACCTGCCATTGTGCGGTGTTGACATCCCAATAAGACAGCGCGCGTTTTGCGATCGGTATCGTGACTTTGGTGGATTCCCCGGCGGCCAATTTCACCTTACTGAACCCGGCCAATGCTTTTTTCGCCATCGGCACCGCTGGAGTGGCTGGGGCACCTAAGTAAACCTGTGGAACATCCACACCGGCGGCTGCCCCGGTATTGGTGACCGAGAAGCTGACGCTATAGCCGTCTGCGGTAGCGGTCACGGTCGGTTCGCTATAGGAGAATTGGGTGTAAGACAAGCCATGGCCGAACGCGAAACGCGGGGCAACGCTGTGTTGATCGTACCAGCGATAGCCAACAAATATCCCCTCTTCGTAAGTCACAGTACCGTCTACGCCAGGGAAACTTTGCGGCTCGTTGGCTGGGGTATAGTCTGCCAGTTTGAACGGTATTGAGATCGGCAAACGCCCGCCCGGTGATGCCTGACCAAACAGGATCTCCGCCGTAGCATCGGCCCCTTCCTGGCCGGGATACCACATGTTCAGCAGCGCGGCAGGTTTGTGCGCACCATCCAGCCAAGGCATCTCAATGGATGAACCGACGTTCAATACCACCACGGTATTCGGGTTGGCTTCGACCACCGCCTGGATCAGCGCATCCTGATCTTCGGGGAGGTTGAGCGAATCAATCAGGTCTTTCCCTTCGTTGCCTTCGGTATAGGCAAATAGCACCACGTTTGAGGCACTTTTGGCTGCGTTGACGGCATCGTCAAACCGCTGTTGTTTCAGCTCCGGGGTCATCCAGGCCAGCCTGAAGCTGGTGGGTTTCAGCGGGTCGGCCAGATCGGTGGCAAAGTCACTGCCAACGCCTGGGATGGCGGTGATGGTAATCGGCTGCGGCACGCCTGCCTCAAGGTGGATTTTATAACCCGCCCATTGCAGCCCATCGCGGGTGGAGATCAGCGAGATATCGGCAAAAGAAATCGAACTGCTGTTGGCAATACCGATCTGCGGGTTGCCATTCTGATCGCCGGTACCGATTTTCAGGCTGGCACCGCCATTTTTCACCTGAATTTTCAGCTCATACTCGCCGGTGGTCGGTGCCGTCAGGTTACCGGACCAGGTGATCACCTGCTTGCCGTTGGGGGCCAACGGGTTGAGATTGGCGGTGGTGAAATCGAGCGCGTTGTCGACGCTGCCATCATCCCTCAACAGCCCTGGTTGCCCCTGATCGTGGCTCAGTGCGGATGCCGGAATGGCGATGCCGTCGAGATCAACACCGGGCTGATAGCTGACCTGCCCGCTGGAAAGCCGTTCCTCAATCGAGGCGAGCGGTGCTTTCATATTTAGCGGTTTAACGCGCGAACTGCCACCGCCGCCATAGTTAAGGCTGGCGGCCGTTTGGCCAATCACCGCCAGCGACGTGATGCTTTTTGCCTGTAGCGGCAGCGCGTTGTTGTCGTTGACCAACAACACGGCGCCATCAATGGCGGTTTCTTTGGCAATAACGCTGTTCTGATCTTTCAACTGATCGATGGTTTTCTTGGCCGGTGGCGTGCCATCCAGCAAATGGAATTTATCCATCTGGGTCAGGATGCGGTATACCGCTTTATCGACGGTAGCGACCGGCATCTCCTTATTCTGTACGGCATCAATCAGCAGGGTGCCGAACATATTGCCCCCCGGCATTTCCATATCCAGACCGGCGCTCAGCGGGGCTGGCGTCAGCGCTTCCAGGCCTTGTAACCCCGGCAGCACGGCGGCGTACCAATCCGTCATCACAAAGCCGTCGTATTTCCACTGGGTGCGCAGAATATCCGTCAGCAGCGTCTTGTTGGCGCAGGCGTAATCGCTGTTTTTGCCGTCGATGGCCAGGCGATTATAGGAGCACATGAAGGAAGCCACCCCGGCGTTAACCCCCTGTTCAAAGGCTGGCAGATAAATCTCGCGCATCGTGCGTTCATCAACGATGGTGTTGATGGTCATACGATCGGTTTCCTGATTGTTGGCCGCAAAGTGCTTAATGGTGGCCATCACTCCTTGATTCTGAATGCCGGTAATCTCTGCGCTGGCCATTTCTCCGGCCAGCAGCGGGTCTTCACCGAAGGTCTCAAAGTTACGTCCGCCTCCCGGAATTCTGACGATATTGACCATCGGGGCCAGCAGTACATCCTGATCGATCGCGCGGGCTTCCGCGCCGATGGCCGCGCCGTATTGCTTGGCAAGCTCTGGGTTAAAACTGGCGGCAAGCGAGACAGGGGCGGGCATCGCAGTGGTCAAGCCTTTGGTGTAGCGCGCCCCTGCGGGGCCGTCGGTGAGCCGTAATGGCGGGATATTGAGCCGGGGCACGCCAGGAATAAAGCCGACGTTGGCTTTGTTTTCCGGGTCACCAAAGTCCGACATATCAAAGCCTTTAACCAATCCGTGCAGGAACGAGGTTTTCTCTTCCAGCGTCATTTGCGCCAGCAAGCGCTCAATTTTATCGCCGTTTTGCGAAGTGCTGGAGCTGTTGTCGCACCCAGCGAGGGTTAATGCAGAGAAACAGAGTAGCCCAGACAGGAGTTTCAGCGTTTTTTTCTGCGGGTGATTCATGCAGTTAATTGATTTTTTCATATTTCTTTCCATGAATTCAGGTGGGAGGTTTGTTTAAAACTAGGGTATTCACGACCTAATCTATATTTTTCGGGCATCAAAATATTACCCACCAAGAACGTTTTTTTACCTTGATAATACAGTTTGGCTTAAATTTGACTGCGGTCACACCGGAGATAAAACAGGCGAGATCCTGAAATAGAAAGGAGTAAAAGTGTTGTCTGGCAGAGTGTTACAGCGTTAGCCGTTGGAGGAAGGCGGTTATTTGCGGCTTGCTGGGTTCAACAACGCTTATGCTTATCTTGCCCATTCAATCGCAAAATACTGCCTCAATGCTTCCCGGCGTTCTTTTTCTGAATGCACGTGGTGATGTTTTCCGTTGATTTTGTGTTTACCTGCGCGCAGATTTGAACCCTGGATGCCGTGGAGAACAGGGACATGATGAGCGAAACGATGTTGTCAGTATTGAGCATTACCGGTGCGATTACGCTGGGTGCGATGAGCCCAGGGCAAAGTTTTATTCTGGTGGCGCGCACCGCCGTGGCCTCGTCGCGCCGTGATGGGATGGCAGTAGCATTAGGCATGGGGATGGGGTGTTTTGTCTTCGCACTGATCGCCCTGCTGGGCTTGCAGTCGCTGTTGCTGGCATTGCCTTGGCTTTACACCACGCTGAAAATGCTGGGTGGCGCTTATCTGATCTATCTGGCGTTCAGGATTCTGCGCGGTGCCAGCCAGCCATTAACGGTAGAGGCGGCTGGCGGGCCGCAGTTGGGCTTTCGCCGGGCATTTACCACCGGGTTGCTGACTCAACTGGGCAACCCGAATACCGCCATCGTGTTCGGCAGCGTGTTTGCCGCGCTGCTCAGCCATAAAATTCCACCGGTGCTGTACATCGTGCTGCCGCTGATTGCCCTGGCGGTCGATCTGCTATGGTATGCCTTTGTGGCATTTGTGCTGTCATCGCCGCGCCCGCGCCGTATTTATCTGCGTTTCAAAGCCTGGTTCGATCGAATAGGCGGCAGCGTTCTGGCGTTGCTGGGCCTGAAATTGATGTTCAACAAATAGCTTATGCCTTACGCTTGCGCCGCCACCAATAGCGCAGCAGCAGGATGGCGGCGATCACCAGCGCACAGAACAGCAGGCTGTAGAGCTTTTTGTCGTAACCGCTGACGAAGCTGCCTATGGCCTGACCACCAAAATAGCCCAACAGCACGAAGAGGGTAGCCCACAGGATCGCGCCGAGGATATTCAGCGGGACGAACAGTGAAGGTGGCAACTTGCTGGCCCCGATCAGCACCGGGCCGATAATGCGAAAGCCATACATAAAACGTACGCCGATCACGAACAGTATCGGGTGGCGGGCAATCAGCTGTTGCGCACGCTCAATACGTTGCTGTTGATTCTTCAGGCGTGAAATGACCCGGCCACCAAAGTAGCGCCCGGCAAAATAGAGCACCTGATCGCCCAGCGTGCCGCCGAGCGCCACCACCGCAATCACCAGCGGCAGCCGCAGAAATCCGTTATGTGCGGCAATACCACCCAGTAAAGTGATGGTTTCCCCTTCCAGCAGGCAGCCGATGAACAGCGCCCAGTAGCCATATTGCGTGATATAGTGGGCCAGATCCGTCATTTTATTCCTTATTGATTGCCATCAGAGGCTGATATTAAGCGTTCGCTGTGGGCCTGGTTGGGTAATAGGGTATTAAATCTCTCGGCTCGATATTAATAAATAAATTTAAGAATAACATGGAATTATTATGCTCAAGGTCTGTATCTGGTTGATTTTATCTTTACTCTCAGGCAGTGGGCTGGTTATTTATGCCTTGCAGCAGCAATATGAAGAGCAATCAATTGATTTTCGTATTTTACATCGCGATCTCACGGTAAAGCTCTCTCAGCATGAAACGATTCTGTCATTACTGTCCGTGACCAGCGATCCTTCGGTGATCCAAGAAAAGTTTCCCCAGATCCTGGCCTGGAAACCGCTGCTGCCCACGGCTTCAAGCAATACTCTGTTGCCTGCCGGTAATGGCACTTATTGGCTCAATGCGCAGCATTTTGCGTTGCTGATCGATCTCAACGAGTTATTGGCGGAGCTGCCACAAAGCCACTATTTTCGACACGTTCGCCTAAGCTGGCAGAATGCGCCGCTGGTCGAATTAGGCGGCGCCTGGCAACCCGCTTATTGGCAGTGGGATAAACAGGTGGCCAGCGCTTTGCAGCCTTTCGAACTCTCCGCCAGCAGCGATCCTGACTGGGCGCGGTTACCTTGGCTACTGTTGCTGTTATCGTCACTCGGCTGGGCGGCGATCGTTTATTTTATCAGTCAGT
>JBAQHZ010000312.1:0-4880 GCA_049288585.1 Chania sp. | reverse complement strand
CGTTTAATTTGCCTATATTTTCAATCGCATCCTACGCGTTTTTGTGACAAAAATCACCTATTCAATCGTGATAAAACGTTTGAGATGAGGTTATTTCTTACACATTTGCTCAATCTCTGTGCAAAATTTTGACAGTTTCACTGCGATAACGCGCTTTTCTCAGACACCTCAACACCAATTCATTTACACTTACGCTCACCTGTTTTCGTTATGCTTTCTCAAAAGTTGGGAAGCCCCCACAAGGCTTGAATGGATGTCTTCTTCTGCCACTGCTAAAGCGTCTTCCACGCTGCTGCCTGTTTGCTTGCTTATCATCGCGATGATTTCGATCCAGAGCGGTGCTTCGCTGGCGAAAAGCCTGTTCCCCCTGGTGGGTGCCGAAGGGATCACCACCCTGCGTCTGGGCATCGGTACGTTGATTCTGTTTATCATCTTCCGCCCTTGGCGGATGCGTTTTGCTGCCGGCAGCCGTCTACCGCTGTTGATCTATGGCCTGTCGCTGGGTGCAATGAATTACCTGTTTTACCTTTCCCTGCGCACGGTTCCACTCGGTATCGCCGTGGCGCTGGAGTTTACCGGCCCGCTGGCGGTGGCGATGTTTTCTTCACGCCGCCCTGTGGATTTTATCTGGGTGGCTCTGGCGGTTATCGGCCTGGCGTTCCTGTTGCCGTTCGGCCACGACATGGGCAGTATCGATCTCCTCGGTGCCGCATGCGCTCTGGGTGCCGGTGCCTGTTGGGCGGTATACATTATCTTCGGCCAGAGAGCCGGGGGAGATCACGGGCCTGGCACCGTGGCTGTCGGGTCGTTAGTCGCGGCCATCGTGTTTTGCCCAATCGGTGCCTGGCAGGCCGGTAGCGCGCTGCTGAACGTGGATATTCTGCCTGTGGCGCTAGCCGTAGCCATTCTCTCTACCGCACTACCTTATTCGCTGGAAATTATCGCACTGCCAAGAATCCCTGCACGCACCTTTGGTACGCTGATGAGCCTGGAACCCGCGTTGGCCGCGCTTTCGGGCATGATCTTTCTCAACGAGCATCTCACCAATGTGCAATGGCTGGCACTGGCCGCCATTATTGCCGCTTCAATAGGTGCGACCTTGACCATTAAACCCAAGCCGCAGATTGAGAGCCTCTCTTAACCTTTTGCTGCGGGAAAATAAATCCTGATTCTGTTGCATGATTGCAATCGGCTTAACTGTTTTTGAATTTGACAATGGACATACTTGCAGCAGGACCTTTGTGGTAATTTTCTAATTTCATTACGTTATATGCCCAAGAGCTTGCAAGTTGCGCCAACAACAACGCCGCAGCTTAGAGAAGGGAGGGTATAATTCATTACGGAGAATCAGGATGATATACGGTAGTTTGTACAATCCCCGCTTTGGGCGCGGCCTTTCACCCGTTTTAGCCAATATCCTCAATACCGTTCGCCAATACGACTTACCCGGCCTAGCGCTGGGGCGGCACGAGATCGATGGCGACCGCGTTTTTATGAATGTGATGGAAGTAGTGACAGAACCCGCTGAAAGCAAACGCGCAGAGATTCACCAGGAGTATCTGGACATTCAAATTCTGATCGGTGGCGAGGAAAGGATTGACTATGGTCTGCCAGGCAGTTGGGATAGCGATGATCCCTACGATGCCAGTAAAGACCTGCAAATGCTGGACATCAAACGCAGCCCGCAAATTTTAAACCTCACCCCCGGTATGTATGTGATTTTCTTCCCGCTGGAACCGCATAAGCCCGGATGCCAGGTGCATGGGGCAAAAAACATCAAGAAAGTGGTGGTGAAAGTGCATTACGAGTTACTGCTGTAGCGGTATTGAGCCGGTCGGTTGGCCGGCTTACCCCACTTTGGAAGTTACTCGACAGCAATCGGGGTTGCCACCAGTTTTACCTCACGATCGCCCTGCAACGTTTTGATCTTGTTCTGGTACTCTTTCACCTTTTCAGCACTGTTCAGCAAGGTGTAGGTCAGTTCGAAATCGGTGCTCTGCCCCGGCTGCAACTGTTTGATGCGCCCCTGCTCACGCTCAATTTTTACCGGATAGGCATAGCTAGTGCCCGGTTCAATACCGGTTACGTAACCTTGACGATCGGCATCAGTATTTTTCCACAATGTCAGCACCGGCAGTTGCTGGGTATCAAAACCAATTGCCACGCCGCGATCGCCATTCTTGTTGTTCATCATCGCCAGGGTTTTCCCCTGAGCATCGGCGTACGGCACGATATTGAACACCATTTCGTCGAAGCCTTTGGTCGGCCCCAGATAGGTATGCCAATCCTTCAGGCCACTCTTGGCATAATCATTAAACGGTGAAATCTCTTTGATTGCCGCGCTGAATGTCGCCCCTTGTTCCAGCAACGGTTTCCCAAAGTTGCTGTGATAAATGATCTGGTAATCACGTGGGTAGTCGGCGCGGTTGGTCAGGCGATCGTGAACCGTAAACTGTTGGGTTCCGGGTACATAGCGCAATTCAGTCCAGGTTTCTAAATTGCTTTTCTTGAAGGTATTCTCCTTCAGCAAACCGCGAATGCGAACTTCATAAGGCGCTTTTTCGCCAATCTCCACCACTACTTTCGAGGCTGGAGTATTACCGGCACGGCCATGCAGCGTGTACAGCGTGCCGCTCTCCACGCCAGGGTGCCCGGTCCATTCATAACCGCAACGCACCATCATTTCGTTGAAACCGTCCAGCCAACCCAAGCCATTACGGCTTTCCAGGTTGATATAGGCCGGGTTGACCACCTCATCCACCGGTGAATCCCACCCCAACCTGACGCCTGAGCCGTTCACGTGCAAGATATCCATACCGCGTGTCGGGCTGAGAGCAATGATCAACCCAGGGCTAGTCAGAGTGATCACCTTGGAGCCTTCCTGCTTGCCACCATGTAATACTTGCTGCTGTAAGCTGAAGCTCGGCCCCGGAATGTTCAGCTTCTGGCTGTTTATCTGCCAGTTGCCCAATTCAATACCGTTTTCACCGTCGGTCAACACGATAGTCTGTGCACCGGCATATCCAGAAATCAAAGAGATAGCAATCGCAACTGCAACAAGCTTTTTCATTTATCAATCCTTTTTGTTTAGCTGAATGGTTTTAGCTAATGCCGTTACAAAGTAGATTTTATGCTCAGATTAAAATGCGAGATGGGTCACTTTTCCTATGGTGCGTTTACGGATAACGTGAATTTTTTAGCCATTATCACGTTTACTAGTGAAATGACTTTTATACTTGCAGAATAATTTGATTTTGATCTTGATTGTCACGCAAGAAAGCTGAAGTATTTCAGCTAGGGAAAGCGGTGTAATAAAAGCGCTCAGCTAAAGCTGAAACGATAAAGCTAATTAAGGTAGGTTAGCGAGAAAGGTGGCCGTTTCAGCAGGTGAGCGCAGGCGGATAAAACGAATGCGGCGGTTACCGGTATCCTGCATTTCAGCCAGATACTTTCTACGATTTCGGTGATAGGTCTTTAACGTCCACCAGAGGATCGATTCCCGGCTGAAGAAGGAACGGCGGAAACTCTCACAATTTCCGGTTCCAGGCCACAATTCAATCTGCCGCCAAGACCGCAGTATCGCTCGGCGCACGGCTTGCCACAGCGTGCGACAGAAACCGTAATCGACCCAGACCACCCAGTCGACTTCGCGCCACTTGATCGCTTTGGTGCGGGTATAGTTGCCATCAAGCACCCAGCCCGCAGCGGCTTCTGCCAACGCCGCGTTAACCCGCGCCAGAAACTCGTCGCCGTCTGTCCCTTGCCAGTCAGGCCGCCAGTAGAGCCTGTCCATTTCGATATAAGGCACCGCCAGCTTTTGCGCCAACTGACGCGCCACGGTGCTTTTACCACTGCCGCTGGTGCCCACTACGTTAACTTTCATCTCTTTGACTTGCTTGTTGGAGGGCAGGAAATTTTATCGGAGTGGTCATTCTCTATCAATATGGATCCACAAAGGAAAATACCACGCGAGAATAAGCACTTGTGGGCCATTTTTCGTTGGTTTTTCTTTTATCTGAAGCCTGGGTTGTATAATAAACAACCCACATTACACTGAAAGGTGGGCGGCTATATCCGATCCCGTTTGCCGTGCGGTTCGAACATTCCTGCACCAGAGATAAACATATTGCATGGGCAAAGTTAGAGTTAGTTATCAATATTGAAGCATAACTGTTAATTATAGGTTGTTTCACACCCATTCTTTGGTTAATGATAGCCCGGCGCACCATACTAGTTACATTGCACCTTTTTGGTGCCCATTAATGGTGCATAATAATGAGATATATTCTTCTGGATATAATATTACGACATAACCATTTGTTTTTGAAATGATTGCAAACTTGGCACGATTCTTCCATAGCACTAAATGCAACATAAAAAATGGGTAATCCGCAACCTGTACAGGAATTCCTCTCATGAAGTCAATTTTTAAAGTTTCCCTGGCCGCACTTTCCCTGGCCTTCGCCGTAAGCTCCCACGCCGCAGACAAACTGGTTGTCGCCACTGACACCGCTTTCGTTCCATTCGAATTCAAGCAGGGTGACCAATATGTTGGCTTTGATATCGACCTCTGGGCCGCTATCGCCAAAGAGCTGAAGCTGGATTACACCCTGAAGCCAATGGACTTCAGCGGCATCATTCCTGCGCTGCAAACCAAGAATATCGATCTGGCTCTGGCCGGGATCACCATCACCGACGAACGTAAGAAAGCGATCGATTTCTCCGATGGCTATTACAAGAGCGGCCTGCTGGTGATGGTTAATGCTAATAACGATAGCGTGAAAAGCATTGCCGATCTGGATGGCAAAGTAGTGGCGGTGAAGAGCGGTACCGGTTCAGTGGATTACGCCAAGCAGCACATCAAAACCAAAGACCTGCGT
>JBAQHZ010000311.1:0-6398 GCA_049288585.1 Chania sp. | reverse complement strand
TGGAACTGGCAGAAGAAAAACCCACAGGGCTACCGCTAATAATCTCAGCGTTTATCAGTTCTGTTAACTTTGCAAACATAGTAGAGAGTAAGTGAAAAATAAAAAAGCCACCTGTTTTTGCAGGTGGCTCATCTATTTACTTGAAACGTCAACAAACTCTATGCAGGCAATCTTTTAGGATAGGGAAGACGTCAAGAGCGCGGCCCATTTAGCATCGTCGGTTCCACAAGCTGACGTGCAGCAGCGCTTTCCAAGGAGACCTGCAGCACTTTTCGACTGCTACGTTGGCTATCAGCACTAATTACCATGGCGTTGCCAGGAACTTCTTTAGTGCAACTCTCTGGGCATGAATCTTTCTCTTCCGGCAGGTAATCAATAATGCCAGATTTCGGGCTGTAACCTGCGACATATTCCTGCAAAATCTGGCGAACCGCTTCCAGATTGTTGCTGGAACAAGCTGTTGCGAGGCCAACGATAACTTTATCCATCTGTGAGCGAGACAGGTGGTTTTCGTTTGCCTTCATAATGCGTGGATGCGAAGTACCCGTAACATCACCACCAATCAACAATTCCTCGTACAACTTCTCACCCGGCCGAAGACCTGTGAAGGTAATTTCAATGTCGCCAAATGGATTAGCCGTATCTTTCACCGAAAAACCACTGAGATTGATCATTCTGCGCGCGAGATCGATGATCTTTACCGGCTCGCCCATGTCGAGTACAAACACTTCACCGTTGCCGCCCAGAGCTCCTGCTTGGATCACGAGTTGTGAAGCTTCTGGAATCGTCATGAAATAGCGGATGATGTCTGGGTGCGTTACCGTTACCGGTCCCCCACGTGCAATCTGCTGGCGAAACAACGGAACAACAGACCCCGAAGAGCCAAGCACATTCCCAAAGCGCACGATACTAAAACGCGTGGACACTGAACTGTCACTTGCAAGCGACTGCAGAACTAGTTCCGCCATCCGCTTGCTGGCTCCCATAACATTGGTGGGGCGCACGGCTTTGTCAGTAGAGATCAGTACAAATGTTTCAACGTTTGCAGATATCGCGGCGAGCGCAGCCGCTCGGGTACCGAACACGTTATTGACGATCCCCTCAACCATGTTGCATTCAACAAGCGGTACATGTTTGTACGCCGCCGCATGGTACATGGTTTGAATTCGATACCTGCGCATAATGTTGGCAAGCCGTTCCTCATTCTGGACCGAACCAAGCATTGGCAACACTTTAATGTCTAGCTTGTGAGTTTGTACTGTTAACTGTAATTCGCGTTCGATTTTATAGAGCGCGAATTCTGTCAATTCATACAACACCAGAATCGATGGTCTATTCGCGAGAATTTGCCGGCACAACTCGCTGCCGATCGATCCCCCTGCACCCGTTACCATTACTGCCTTGCCTTCAATATTCGCGGCAAGCAGGCGCTGAACGGGCGGAACGGCATCACGCCCAAGCAACTCGTCAACTTCTACTTCCCGTACGTCACTGATTTTTACTTCGCTACCCATCAGATCAACAAAGTCCGGCACAACTTGCACTCGAACATGCAATGGCACCAGTTCGTTGATAATTTCAATACGACGGTTACGGGGCGCGGACGGCATGGCGAGCATCACTTCGCTGACATCGTATTTTTCGATCAATGATTCAAGACGATCACGTGAGTACACCGTAATGCCGTTGATCGCCAGACCACGTTGGCCGATTTCGTCATCAATAAAGGCGACGGGATGATAGTTACGGTTAATACGCAATACCATTGCCAGTTGCTGGCCCGCATTGCCTGCACCGTAAATGATCACCCGACGGCGTTCTGGCCGAGACTCCAACTGGCGCAACACCATGCGCGCACCGAAACGGCTTACGCAGATCGTAAAGATCGCAAGCATCCAGTAGATTGTCAGCGCACCACGCGGAATATTAGGTAAACCTAAAAATGCATAGACACCCGCGAAAACCACCACTGAGATCGAAACCGCCAACATGATCGTAATCATCGCTCGATCGCCAAGGAATCGAATCACTGCACGATACAAGCCCATTCGGATAAAAATAGGTATCGCGATCAACGAAGGCAGGAAAAATGTCCACCAGCTATAGGCGCTGGCAGCATCCCAGCTATTCAATCGAAGCCCAATCGATGCCCACAATGAGAATGGCAGCAGTATGCAATCTGCTGCAATAATAAGTAATTGCTTGGTAGTTCTTGACCAGTTGGAAATATTGATTGTCATACCCTATTCCTAATGCGATACGCCATCTCGCTGCATCACCTTTACGGCGGTGAGTACGAGAATTTTCATGTCGAAGGCTATGGATTGTCTGCTCGCGTACTCTTCATCAAACTTTACCTTGACCGGGATCGGCAGTTCGTCGCGACCATTTACTTGTGCCCAGCCAGTCAGGCCGGGGCGTAACAGATGTGCGCCTTTTTCAGTGCGGAGCGCGATCAGGTCGTCTTGGTTGAATAGCGCCGGGCGAGGTCCAACGAAACTCATATCTCCAACCAGAATCGACCATAATTGAGGCAGCTCGTCGAGACTGCTTTTACGTAAAAAACCACCTATAGGCGTTAAATGTGCATCAGGGTTCGTCAATAAATGGGTGGCAACAGTTGGTGTACCCACCCGCATCGAGCGAAATTTTGGCATACTGAAGATGGCATTATTTCTACCCACTCTTTTCGACCAGTATAGGATAGGCCCTGGAGAGGTCAGTTTGATCGCCAGTGCAACCAGCAATGCGGGCACCAAAAGTACGCATAACACAATGATGCCTAACGTGAGATCGAATAAGCGCTTCATCATTCTGTTTCTCGCGTCGAAAGGAAGTGTGTAATTGTGCGTTCGATAGCTTGGTCGACAGTAACGCGTGGTTGCCATCCAAGCAACGTTTTTGCTTGATTGATATCTACCTGCAGTGAACCTGTAAGACGATCAATGGTACTTTGTTTACCGGTCAGTTTACCTATCAGGCGCAGCATAGGAAGTGGTACAGGAATCAGACGAGCGGGGCGGCCCAGCGCTGACCCAAGCTTGCGCGCAAGTGTTGGGGTGGACAAGTCATCACCATCGGAAACAAGGAATGTTTGACCGGCAGCGGCGTCATGCTTGAGAGTGGTCACGAGAAAATCCACGAGATTGTCTATAGCTACCATACTCCGTGCATTATGAATTGCACCGATCGGCAGCGGAATACCACGAGCAACCGCTCCCATCAAATTCCTGAAATTGGCCTTCACGCCCGGACCGTAGACCAGCGGTGGCCTGACGACAACAACCTCAAGCGATGTATGCTGTGCCAACTCCCAAAGAGCCTGCTCCGCTTCATGCTTTGAAACGCCATAGGGATCACTGGGAGCTGCAATGTCAGACTCCGCGTAAGGTGTGGCTGTGGTAGCTTCACCATTCACCTTCACTGAGCTGACGAAGACAAAGCGTCGCACGCCTGCTGCCGCAGCTTGGCGCGCAAGGTTGATGGTGCCTTCGACGTTAACACGACGAAATGCAGTCAACGGATCGCTTTCGCTTTCATCCATTACATGAACGCGAGCAGCAAGATGTATAACATCTGTGATATTGCTCAGCGCTCCAGTCCAATCCGTATCCGGTGCAAGCTCTCCGACTCCGAGCAGATTGTCGCGTGCGACACGCCCAGTACCAACGAATGGAATTCCCTGCGCCGTCAGTTCATCGCAAAGCGCACGGCCAACGAATCCGTTTGCCCCTGTCACGAGTACATTCATATTAGTTTTTCAGCGTGGACGAGACGACATCGCGTCCCACGCTTTCTCCTCTATAAAATTCAAGCATGGCGTCAACCAGTCGCTGCTGCGAAAAGTGGGTTGCCGCACGTTGATAAGCGGCCTGCCCCAACGTAACCCTTTGTGATTCGTCACGCGCCAACATTTCCATTAATACTTCCATTTCCTGCTTATCCCTGACCTTATGCAGCAGGCCTGTTTTACCTTCTACTACCGCATCAGTCACACCATAGATACGTGATGCAATGGTCGGTAATCCCGCAGCTGCGGCCTCGATAATTACGGTACCGAAGCCTTCGCGATAGCTTGGCAAGCAGAATATGTCCGCTGCTGACATATAGTTCTCTGGAGAAGTCGTGAAGCCGATCCGGTGTACTCTCCCGTTTGTCACATTACGCGCATTTTCAAGAGACTGTTCATAGTCAGCTTCTGAAGGGCCCACGATCATTAAATGTGCGTCAGCGATTCTGGAGGCTACACCTATAAAAGCATCCAGTAATTCAGAGATGCCTTTTTCTGCCGTGACTCTCCCAAGAAAAAGAAACACAATGGCATCCTGCGTAATGCCGAGTTTGGTACGAATTTCTTGTCTGACAGTAGTGTTACGGTCAAATTTTCCAAGATCAACGCCACTCATCGAACCATCCGCCAGCACTTTAATGTGCTGTCTGGTAACAATACCTTGCTCGACCAGGTAATCGAGTTGCGAAGCACTGTCCGTTAGTAACCGAGTCGCACAGGCGCACAACAGTTTGTCCATGGCTTTGAGCACGCCGCGCATAATTCCGGTTCGCGTTGCCCACACCTGGCCGGTAAATGAATGAAACCGATGCTTTGTCCCAGCCAGCCTTGCTGCCAGCATGCCAAGCAAGCCAGACTTCGGCATTAACGTATGTACCACAGTGAAGTCACCAGCACGCAAGAACCGATGAAGCCACAGTACGCACTGAAAATCTTTCCAGAAAGATATATTACGTTGGATGGGGTACCTAACAAAGGAAACGTGTTCGCCAAGCAGGTTGCCAAACTCACTCGCCTCACCGTTGCAGATAAGTACCACTTCATACTCTTTCGCCAAGGCTTCGATATGAGGCCCCATAAAGACTCTCAGCGGCGTAGCAATGGTCGACACAATACAGAGCCGTTGACGTGCCATAACAATATACGACCTCTTCTTTTTATATGAATTAATGAGTGTTTCAATTTGCTTCTAGACTTAGCATCGCGCGTGCCCTAGCAGCCACAGAGATCGAGGGGATGAAACCAAGTTCCTGACGAACGAGCTGCGAAGAATAAGTTGTACGCCCGACCAAAGCATTAACTCGCTGCTGGGTTAGCGGGAATCTAGGAACCATGCCGCCCAGCGTTGCACCTAATCTAGCGATACTCTCAGGTACACGCAGGCGCGGTGCTGGCACACCCAGAGCCACAGCAGAAGCTTCGACAAGTTCTTCTAGCGAACAATCGTTTGATACGTTGAATACTCGGTTTTGCGCCGCGCTCTGAACCGCGCAGGCAAGCAAAACCGAGACAACGTCGTCGACATGTACATAATTGGTTATCGCGCCAGCTTTACCAATGTAGAAGAACTGGCGCTTGCGAATTGCCGACAGTAAACCACGCAATGAGGTGTTTGTCATTGCTTCGCCGAACACGTTTGTAGGACGTACGATGGTATAACTGAAAAAGCCCTGTTCGCCCGCTGCTATCACTAATTCATCCGAGCGGGTTTTAGTCACTTCATAGGGGCTAACAGGTGCAAGTCGATGAGTTTCATCAACGATGCGAACCTCATTCGGAGTGCATGGAGGCCCATATGCTCCAACACTGCTCAGATGAACCCAATGTAGGCGCTTATTACGCTGCTCTGCATTTTGCTGAGCGGCATCAAGTAGACGGCGAGTGCCGCCAACATGTAGCGGCTCCATCAATTCAGGCCGATACAGTTCGCCTGCGCAATGAAATAATGCGTCGCAGCCGTCCAGCAGGGGGGCTAAATCGTCCTGCTCACGGCATAAATCACCCTGTACTACACGAACCCGGCCCGCGAATTGCGCGGGAGCAACAGCCTGGCGTGAGAGAATTGTCACGCTTGCGCCTGCGTTTAACAAATGTTCTACGACACGACGGCCAATAAAGCCACTCGCGCCAGTTACGGATGCATGCATAGTCTATTTCCGAATAGAATTACCATTACCAAGCCGAGGGGCTTAAAAAAAGAAGAAATACGCTAAAACAGTACATGCGGATAATGCAGCGAGAACCATCGCTGTTGGCCGCACACTAGTTGGTGTCAAACCTACTACAAGCAACGGCATCAATTGCCAGCTCAGCAGTGCAACACGGTCACTGAATGGAATATAACCAACCAGGAAAAAAAATCCGTTTAGGATCAAATAGACCTTCAACAGAAAGATGCAATCGTTGCTGATCTGGAATTTAAATGGTTTACAGGCAAATAGCGCAATAATGGGTAATGCACTGAACGCTAAAAATCGAAACTTGAAACTTTTATCGTATGCGTCGGTTAATTGCCCGGTCAGATAGGAGAAATAGTAGGGGAATCTTTCCTGTAGACTGGCCGGGGTGAGCTCAGCTGCCATGGTAACTAGATGCTGCGGAATTGACA
>JBAQHZ010000310.1:0-18592 GCA_049288585.1 Chania sp. | reverse complement strand
GTGCGTGCCCACAGGGAAGATGCGCTTTCTGGTCATGGCCCGGTTAGCGGATGTAAAATAAATTGTGATTAATGTCACAATCTAAAAACAAATACCCGAAGTTAAATTGTGATTTGTGTCACGTTTTTGCTGTGTTTCTTGCGATTAACGTCCTGTTGTGCTTTTTTTACACTGGATAAATGTGATTTGCATCACGATAAATGCCTGATCATGGGGGTGTTATGTGTGATATGCGTCACAATTTTATCGAGAGGTTCGCGCAGTAAAAAGAGCGTGGTAGAGTCCGTTTCGCATACAGCATCAACATGGCTGGAACGTTACAACAATTATCACGCGCTCTTATTGTCAGCGCGTAACAATAGGGGTGTGTTTTATGTTTTCACCAGATATCAAGGTTAAAGTGCAAAACTTTGGCCGCTTCCTGAGTAATATGGTGATGCCCAACATTGGCGCATTCATCGCCTGGGGTATCATCACTGCGCTATTCATTCCTACCGGTTGGTTGCCTAACGAAACGTTAGCCAAGCTGGTTGGCCCAATGATCACCTATCTGCTGCCACTGCTGATCGGTTACACCGGCGGTAAACTGGTGGGCGGCGAGCGTGGTGGTGTGGTGGGTGCTATCACCACCATGGGCGTGATCGTCGGGGCCGATATGCCGATGTTCCTCGGTGCGATGATTGTTGGTCCGCTGGGTGGCTGGGCGATCAAACATTTTGACCGCTGGGTAGACGGTAAGATCAAAAGCGGCTTCGAGATGCTGGTGAACAACTTCTCTGCCGGTATCATAGGTATGCTGCTGGCGATCCTCGCTTTCCTTGCCATTGGCCCATTGGTCGAAGCGCTGTCCAAGATTCTGGCGGCTGGCGTGCATATCATGGTGGTCAACAACCTGCTGCCATTGACCTCGATCTTCGTTGAACCGGCGAAAATCCTGTTCCTGAACAACGCCATCAACCACGGTATCTTCTCGCCGCTGGGTATCCAGCAGGCTACCGAAGCCGGTAAATCGATCTTCTTCCTGATCGAAGCCAACCCAGGCCCGGGTCTGGGCGTACTGATGGCTTATATGTTCTTTGGCCGTGGCAGTGCCAAGCAGTCTGCGGGCGGTGCGGCAATCATCCACTTCCTGGGGGGTATCCATGAGATTTACTTCCCATATGTGCTGATGAACCCACGCCTGATTCTGGCGGTCATTCTGGGTGGTATGACCGGTGTGTTCACCCTGACCGTGCTGAACGGTGGCCTGGTATCCCCTGCTTCTCCGGGCTCTATCCTGGCGGTGCTGGCAATGACGCCAAAAGGTGCCTACTTCGCCAACCTGACGGCGATCTTCGCGGCCTTCCTGGTTTCCTTCCTGGTTTCTGGCTTCCTGCTGAAAACCTCGAAAGTGAAAGAAGAAGATGACCTGGAAGAAGCGACCCGTCGTATTCAGGACATGAAAGCACAGTCCAAAGGCGGCAAAGCAGCGAATGCAGCGGCAGATGGCGATCTGAACACCGTGCGTAAAATCATCGTAGCCTGTGACGCCGGTATGGGTTCCAGCGCCATGGGTGCCGGTGTGCTGCGCAAGAAAGTGGCAGACGCCGGGCTGAAACATATCTCCGTAACCAACTGCGCGATCAACAACCTGCCGGAAGATGTGGATCTGGTGATTACCCACCGCGATCTGACCGAACGTGCGATGCGCCATGCGCCGCAGGCCCAGCATATTTCGCTGACCAACTTCCTCGACAGCCAGTTGTATAACGATTTGACTGCGCGTCTGGTGGCAGCTAACAAAACCAGCGAAACCGAGCAGAAAGTGATCGCCACGTTGGACGACAGCTTTGAAGCCAGCGAACAGAACTTGTTCAAACTGAGCGAAAGCAACGTGTTCCTGAACCTGCATGCCACCGACAAAGAGCAGGCAATCCGCTTTGCGGGTGAGCAACTGGTGAAAGGCGGCTACGTTGAGCCTGAGTATGTTGCGGCGATGCTGGAGCGTGAGAAGCTGACTTCCACCTATCTGGGCGAGTCGATTGCCGTGCCGCATGGCACCATTGAAGCCAAAGACCGTGTGCTGCGTACCGGTGTGGTGTTCTGCCAGTATCCGCACGGCGTGCGTTTCGGTGACGAAGAAGATGAAGTGGCGCGTCTGGTCATCGGTATTGCCGCGCGTAACAACGAACATATCCAGGTGATCACCAGCCTGACCAATGCGTTGGATGACGACACCGTGATCGAGCGGTTGGCGAATACCACCAGCGTGCAGGAAGTGTTGGATCTGCTCGGCGGCAAGAAAGCCTGATAATAGAATCATTTTAAAGGGTGCAGCTTGCTGCACCCTTCTACATTAATAAAGGTAGGAATATGAAAGCATTACACTTCGGAGCCGGGAATATCGGCCGTGGTTTTATCGGCAAGCTGCTTGCCGATGCACATGCCGAACTGACTTTTGCTGATGTTAACCAGACGGTGCTGGATGAGCTGAACAAGCGCAAAAGCTACCAGGTGCATGTGGTGGGCGAGCAGGCGCGCGTTGAGAATGTGAACAACGTCAGCGCCGTTAACAGCGGCAGCGAAGAGGTTGTGGCGTTGATCGCCACCGCGGATATCGTCACCACCGCCGTTGGCCCGCAGATCCTGGCGAGGATCGCCGGGACGATCGCTAAAGGGCTGGTTAAACGCCATCAGCAGGGCAATACCCAGCCGCTGAACATCATCGCCTGTGAAAACATGGTGCGCGGCACCAGCCAACTGAAGCAGCACGTATTCGACGCACTGCCGCAGGATGAGCAGGCCTGGGTTGAGCAGCATATCGGCTTTGTTGACTCCGCCGTAGACCGCATCGTGCCGCCAGCAGAGGCAGGCAGCAACGATCCGCTGGAAGTGACGGTAGAAACCTTCAGCGAATGGATTGTCGATCAAACCCAGTTTAAGGGCCAGCCACCGGCGATTGCCGGTATGGAACTGACCGATAATCTGATGGCGTTCGTTGAGCGCAAGCTGTTTACCCTGAACACTGGCCATGCGATCACCGCCTATCTTGGCCAGCAGGCTAATCTGCTGACCATCCGCGATGCGATCCTCGATCCGGCGATTCGCCAGACCGTGAAAGGTGCGATGGAAGAGAGCGGTGCGGTGCTGATCAAGCGTTACGGTTTTGAGGCCGATAAGCACGCAGCGTACATCAACAAAATCCTGTCGCGCTTTGAAAACCCCTATCTGCACGATGACGTAGAGCGTGTTGGCCGCCAGCCGCTGCGTAAGCTGAGCGCGGGCGATCGCCTGATCAAGCCGCTGCTGGGTACGCTGGAATATGGCCTGCCGCATGCAAATCTGATCCAGGGTATTGCCGCCGCCATGAGTTATCGCAGTGAGCAGGATCCTCAAGCCAAAGAGCTGGTGGAACTGCTGGCAACGCTGGGGCCACAAGCCGCGCTGGTACAAATCTCCGGTTTACCGGCTGACAGCGCCGTGGTGAGCGAAGCGGTCGCGGCCTATAACGCCATGCAGCAACGCTAGGCTGTTAATTATTTGCCATTTTGAGGTCGGGCAATGCTCGACCTCTTTGACTGACTCCGTGTATGCTGCGCAGTCCGTTCACCAACGGAATATGAAGCCTATAGAGTGTTAAAGTACAATCCCCACGCCATTCGAAAAGCGATGATGGAACAAGCACAGGCATTTGAAAACAAAGTGTTGGAAAAGCTGAATGCAGGCAAGACGGTGCGCAGTTTTCTGATTGCAGCGGTCGATCTGCTGGCAGAAGCGCTTAACGTCTTGGTGGTTCAGGTATTCCGCAAAGATGACTACGCGGTGAAATATGCCGTCGAACCGCTATTGTCCGGCGAAGGGCCGTTGGGCGAGCTTTCGGTCCGTCTCAAGCTGATGTACGGCTTGGGCGTGATTTCGCGTCATGAATATGAAGATGCCGAACTGCTGATGGCGATGCGTGAAGAGCTGAATCACGACGGTTCGGAATACCGCTTTATCGATGACGAAATCCTTGGCCCTTTCAGTGAACTGCACTGCGTCAGCGCTTTGCCGCCGGTGCCAACCTTTCTGCAACCTGGCGAAGCGGATGAATCGCTGATTGCCATGCAGCACCAGCGTTACCAACAGATGGTGCGTTCCACCATGGTGCTGTCGGTGACGGAGTTGCTAGCCGGTATTGGTGCCAAACAACCCTCCCGCCTTTCCCCGCTGGGTGCGCAAAAGCCTTAAGCAAACGCCATACGCCATTCATCAAACAGCAGCCACAATGCCGTTGTGGCCATCAAACCTGCCATCACCACATTAAACACTCTCAGCTTCCAGGTCACGCGCAGCGCGTGGCGCAGCTGATCGCCCATCAATGCCCAAATCAGAATGCAGGGAATATTCACTATGCAGAAGCTGGCAATGATCAGCAGCGTCTGGCTAAGCGTGGCCCCTTCGCGTGGAGCGAACAGGATCGCCACGTTTATCGCCATCAGCCAGACCTTCGGGTTGATCGCCTGAAACAGCGCGCCATTGATAAAGCGCATCGGCTGCGCCTGCTGCTTGGCATCCGGTGAAGCGGCTTTGAACAGCTTCCACGATAGCCACAACAGATAGGTACAGCCCACGACGGCCAACGGGAAACGGATTGCACCAATCCAGTTAAGGGCTACGGCCAGCAGCGTGGTGGTCAGCGCGAGCTGCACTGCACAGCCTGCCACAATGCCAAGTAACATGGGCAAGGTGCGGCGGATGCCGAAGTTGACGCCGGAGGAGGCCAGCAACAGGTTGTTGGGGCCGGGGGTAATCGACATCACGGTAACGTAACTGATAAAGGCTGAATCCAGCATAAAAAAGCTCCTAAAAGGGATGAGTGCGGGTTGGTTATCAGCATAAGGGTCGAGGGGAAATGGTGACAGAACCAGAAATGCAGTATTGTTATGGTTACAGTTGCACTATTTTAAAACTGTAACCATTAATTGGAGCCAAACTGTGACCCTGCTTGATGAGACCCCGGACATGCGTTACCGACAACTGGCTGATACGCTGGCGGTGGCGATTCGCCGTGGCACCCTGTTGCCCGGCAGCCGCCTGCCTTCGGTACGGCGCTGCGCGCAGACCCATAACGTCAGCATCAATACCGTGGTGGCGGCTTACCGCCAGTTGGAAGACCGTGGGCTGATCGAAGCGCGGCCCCAGTCCGGCTTCTATGTGCGTGCTACGCTACCGGCGCTGAAAACCGCGTCGGCCCCCAGTAACCGCATAGAAAAACCGGCGGATGACGTGCTGGCGTTGATCGATACCGTGTTTGCCGCCCAGCAGAATCCGGCGTTTACCAATCTGTCGCTGGCTTGCCCACAAACCAGCGATTTTTATCCCGGCAGCAAGCTAGGGCGTATGCTTGCTTCACAACTGCGCCGCCAGCCGAACCTGATCGGGCAATACGCATTGCCCCCCGGCAGCCTGCGGCTGCGCCAGCAGGTCGCCCGGCGCTCAATGACCTTGGGTATGTTGCTGGAGCCAGGAGATATCACCCTGACGCACGGCTGCATGGAGGCGCTGCAACTGGCGCTGCGCGCCACCACCAAACCGGGCGATTGCGTGGGGTTGGAATCGCCAACCTATTTTTACCTGCTGCCGCTGCTCGCCAGCCTGGGGCTGAAAGCCTTGGAGATCCCGACCGACTCGCAGCATGGCCTCTCTTTGGACGCACTGGAACTGTTGCTGCAAGAAAAACGCCTTAATGCGGTGATCGCCATGCCGACGGTGCAAAACCCGCTCGGGTGCACCATGCCGCTGGCGGCGAAAAAACGCCTGGCGCGGCTGATGAACGATCACCAGGTGCCACTGATCGAAGATGGGTTGTATGCCGAACTTCAATTCGTTAGTGCGCTCAGCCCGGCGGTGAAGGCGTTCGATCGCGATGGCTGGGTGCTGTTCTGCTCAAGCTTTACCAAAACGCTGGCACCGGATTTCCGCATTGGTTGGGTGGCCGGTGGGCGCTTCAGCGAAGCGTTGCACAAGCTTAAAGCGGTCTCGTCTATGTCAGAGTCACTGCTGCTGTCGGAAACGCTGGCGACGTTTCTGGAAGCCGGTGGCTACGATCATCATTTGCGCAACCTGCGCAAACGCTATGCCGCACAGGTGGAAGAGGCCAGAGCGCTGATCGCCCGCCATTTCCCGCGCGGCACGCGGGCGACACAGCCTGCGGGAGGGTTTGTGTTCTGGGTTGAGTTCCCGCTGGCGGTAGATTCGGTAGCGCTGTTCCATCAGTTGCTGGAGGAGCAGATCTGCCTGACGCCGGGTACGTTGTATTCCCCCAGTGGGCGTTATCGCAACGGGCTGCGGCTTTCCTGCTGTTACCCGTTTGATGCCCGTTATACTCAGGCACTGGCGCGCGTAGGGGCCAAAGCCTGCGAAATGAGCGGCCTGCCAGCGGGAATTGCGTAAGACGAACGATCGGCGTTTTGCTATACTGCCAGCATCATTTTTAGCGTGCCGATAGCGGCACAAACAGGCCAAAGACCATGAAAGAGATAGAAAAGGCAGAGATTAAGCGCCTTAGCGACCTGCTGGACGCACTGAACCATAAAGACACCGTGGTGATCCAACAGGGCAATATCGACCTGATCGCCCAGCACACCAAAGAAAAAGAGAAGCTGGCGGCAGAAATTGAACGCCTGAAACACGTGCGCGTGGAGAAGCTGAGTGCAGAAGCACAGAAGCTGAGTCAACTGCCGTTCAGCCGTGAGATCACCAAGAAAGAGCAGGCGGATATGGGTACGTTGAAGAAAAACGTACGCGGCTTGATCGTGGTGCATCCGATGACGGCGCTGGGCCGTGAGATGGGTCTGAAAGCGGTCACCGGTTACGCGAAAAAAGCCTTCTGATCGTAAGTGCCTGGGGCGGAACGCTGTTCCCCAGGCGCTCTCTACCCCGCTTTAGTGGCCGAGCAAACGGCGATTGAAGTCTTCAATTCTGCTGGCCGTAATGCGCATCAGCATGGTTTTACTCCAACTGGCAGAAAGCCCGGCCACCGCCAGCAGGCGGCGATACTGTTCTTCGTCGAACGGCAGGTGCCAGGCAATGCTAATTGCCTCGGCGACGGAAATGTCGCTGCTGCGGGCGACCAACTCGAGCGGCCGATCGCCACTGACCATTCCCGCCGAAATGATACGATATAGCCAGCCGCAGCGGCCGCCTTGTTGCATCAGCACCGAGAGATAATCGATCGCGAAATGCGCGTTGAGTTTGAAGCACGGCGAACGTGGCTGAGTGACCTGGATCAGCGCCTCTCCCCAGCGATAGATATCGCCCATAAACACGTTATCTTCGGTCATGCCTTGGGTCGACAAGTTCTCACCAAACGCCGGAGCATCAAACAGCTCTGCCTGTGCCGGAAACTGCTCGCGCCAGTGGGCATAATGTTCACGCGGGTAGTGACACAGCGCGCGATCCGGCCCGCCGTGGTGGGCTTTTTCTGCCTGCTCGTCCCCCACTAAACCCAGAGGAGTGAGTATCACTGCGCCATCGACCCGGCGTTTGGCCATCGCGCTGGGCCGCATATCTGCGTAAGGTTGGATGCTGCCGGTATAAACCTCTGGGTGGTGCATAATAACCTCCACTTTCATTGTGCAAACCAGGGACATAGCCCAGAGTACCCTGAGTGGGCAGACAGCAACAGCCTAACCTGCCTGACCCGTTTCAGGTAGGGATGTACGCATCAGAAAGTGGTCCAGTTGTTTTCCGCTAAGCTGGAGGTTTCCCGCGGTTTTGCTGCCAGCGGTGATTTGACCAGCGCCGTTTTCGCCTCGACGTGCTCAGAGTGCTCTGCCAAACGGAACACCGAAACGCTTTGCAGCAGCATTTCCGCCTGTTCTTCCAGCGAATCTGCGGCGGCGGCGGACTCTTCTACCAGCGCGGCGTTCTGCTGGGTGGTGTGATCCATTTCCACGATCGCCTGGCCGATCTGCGCGATACCCCGCGTTTGCTCGTCGGAAGCGGCGGCAATTTCCGCCATGATATCGCGCACGTGCGTGACCGAACGGACGATCTGCTCCATGGTATTGCCGGTGTTTTCCACCAAGGCGGTGCCGATTTGTACGCGGCTGACGGACTCTGCGATCAGCCCCTCAATCTCCTTCGCCGCCTGCGCACTGCGTTGAGCCAGATTGCGCACCTCACTGGCCACTACCGAGAAACCACGGCCCTGCTCACCGGCTCGCGCCGCCTCCACCGCCGCGTTCAGCGCCAGAATATTGGTTTGAAAGGCAATGCCGTTGATCAGGGTGGTAATTTCGGCGATCCGCTGTGAACTGCCGGAAATGTCACGCATCGTGCTGACAACCTGGCTCACCAACTGACCACCCTGCTGTGCGGTTTGTGAGGCATCGGTTGCCAACTGATTGGCATGATGTGCGTTTTCGGCATTCTGCTTCACCGTGGCGGTGAGCTGTTCCATACTGGCGGCGGTTTCTTCCACTGCCGCCGCCTGCTGCTCGGTACGTGAGGAGAGATCGGTATTGCCTGCGGCAATCTCCCCGGCGGCGGTGGACACCTGGCTGACACCCATCTGGATCTTCTCGATCATATCACGCAGATTCTGGCTCATGGCCGCCACGGCGTTCAGCAATTGGCCCAACTCATCGCGGCGGGTGCTGGTTTGTACCTGGCGCAAATCGCCGGTGGCAATGCGTTCTGCCAGTGCCAGCGTGGTGCGCAGCGGACGAGTCATTTGCAATGTGATGCGCCATGACACCAGCAGGCCCGCGAGAATCGCGATCACGGTAATGATGCCCATCTGGATCTGGGCGGCATCGATATTACTGTTGGTTTGCGCCAGCTCGTCTTTCATAAACACGCCGATCAGCGTATCGACTTTCTGGGCGGTATTGCCGAGCTCCTGGCTGAGCTTTTGCTCGAGGTCATAGGCGGGCAGGTAGGCTGCGATATGGTCTCTATATTCATCCAGCGCGGTCAGCAGCGGCTGCAATAATGGCCGATCGGTTTCTGCTAAACGCTGGCTGAGCCCATTGGCCGCACTGCGGGCATCGTCGATAGCGCTCAGCAACGGCGTTTCCGACTCCTTGTTCGGGCTCAGCAGCAGGCCACGGGCACTATAGCGGATCAAGGTCAGCTTCTGGTTGAGCTGGGCAAAAGCCAACGACAGATCGCCCTGGGCCAACTGCGGTTCGATCTGGCTTAAGCTGTCTTGTACTTCTGCCATATTCCAGGTGGCACGCACGGCATCTTTCTTTGTCACCGCCTGTTGGAAGCTATCTCGCTGCTGCTGATATTTGCCCATCAACGCTTTCAGCGATTCCAACTCTTTACGGCTTTGTGGGTCCCAATTCAGTTCCTGCGCATGATTGATCAGCTTGACCACATTCTCGATATGCGTGCGGTTGCTGTTCAGATAGTCGATTTTGTAGGTTTGGCCGAACATGGCACGCGCGTATTTCGCCTGGCTGATTTCGCTGGTTATCTGATAGCTGAAATCGATGCGTTCGGTACGCGATTCAATGAGGCGAAGATAATAACCCCCAGTGCTGGCGATAATGATGGCCAGTAATAAAATCAGGCTAAATCCCAACGAAAGCTTTTTACCTACGGTGAGATGGGTGAACTTTCCTGCCAATGTCTTCAGTGCCGCCATAAGATTTTCCTTTTGAGGCGATCGTTAATTAAACGAAATATCGGCAATGAAAGGGCAAGCTTTAGCTAGCAATAGGTAAAAAAATGCCCGCATCAGCGGGCTGAGGCTGATGGCAAAGTCGCCTTCTAGCCCGAGATACCGGGGTCTAGCGCACCGAGCGGCTATGATGGGCGAGCACCCTTGTGTCCCACCCTACGGGCCGACTTAACGTCGTTCAAATTTTCTCCCGGCAAATTTGTCGACGGCTTACGCCGTTACGATCCCTTCGGCAGGCTCCACCTAATAACCGGCTTTGTTCTAATAAGGTCAGTGCAAAAAACGGACTGACGGCCATAATTTAATAAAGGAGTTCACTACCGACATAGTTGCACCAGAGCCAGTATTCGCTGTAATTCTCTTTGCTTACTGCGTCCTGTGCTTTTCTCTGCGCGATGTGGCTGGCGTATCGGAAACCCATCGTATGCATGTGTGTAATCTTCTGGCGGTGGTGGAAAACTTCGTTAACAGCGGTCTGGTTGTGTTGGGCGTTAAGCTGGATATGGAGCTGGTACTGAAAGCCACCGGGCAGATGAAAACGCCTGTTTTGCTGCTTCCTAGCTTTGACTGCTGCAATTTCGGTAGTGCGCTGGTGGGTTGATTATAACGAATCGTTAGAAGTGAAGTTAATCAGGTAATTATCCGAATGACAAATTTGTGTGAATTTGCATGGTGTCCTTTACCGCCACCAGCCAGAAAGATGATTTATCTCGGCTGGTGGTTTTAGCTGGCATGGCTACGCCGCCGCATCGTCTGAGTTGAATTCAATATGAATTCGGTCATAGGGTAATGCGATCTTCTCGCCCTCCTTGTCCAGCACTCCCCCATTCAGCAGCGACTGAACATCGTTATACACACCACGAAAATCGCGATTAACAATGCGTGATAACTCACGGATAGACACGGCCTGCTTCCCTTCCATTGCTTTGATGATCTGCCAGCGGTTGGGGGCAAGCATCGTTTTGGCCAGTTGCTCTACGGTGGGAAATATCAACTCTGAGCCGATAACATCCCCGTTCATTGCGCGGGAGGCGTCTGACATTGCCACCCGGAAAGCATCATCAACGGCCATTACTCTGACGGTTAGCACTCGCATGGGCTTATCTCCTCGTTGATGTAAATCATAATATCAGACAATGGTGATGTAAACAGATACATCAATACGGACACCTTAACGAGCGGGTTTTTCTTTGTCTGATAACTGGCGGGGATAAGGTTAGAACCTTTAATAAGATGAATCGTGTTAATGCTCAGTGAATACTAAAAATTAAAGCATTTACCTTTATTTTTATTTATAAATCATTTGGTTAATTTTTTCAGTGTGAACGCTTATAGATAAATACCGCTGTATTATTTCCGTTTTGCAATTCAAAAGGGATCGTGAAAAAAATGCCCGCATCAGCGGGCATCATCATCAGGGCTAACAGAATTACTTCTGCGCTTCGGCAAAGCGTTTTGCCGCTTCGTCCCAGTTCACTACGTTCCAGAAGGCTTTGATGTAATCCGGGCGGCGGTTCTGGAATTTCAGGTAGTAAGCGTGTTCCCACACGTCCAGGCCCACCAGCGGGAAACCCGATGCGCCAGAGACGGCTTCGCCCATCAGCGGGCTGTCCTGATTAGCGGTGGAGACTACGGCCAGCTTGTCGCCTTTCAGCACCAGCCAGGCCCAGCCGGAACCGAAACGGGTGGCTGCGGCTTTTTCGAACTCTTCCTGGAATTTCTCCACGCTGCCGAAATCGCGCTCGATGGCGGCTTTCAGATCGCCACCCAGCGTGGTACCGGTTTTCAGGCCTTTCCAGAACAGGCTGTGGTTAGCGTGGCCGCCCGCGTTGTTGCGCATAAAGGTACGTTTGTCGGCAGGGACTTTATCCAGATCCTGGATCAGCGCTTCAACGCTCAGCGAAGCCAGCTCAGGGTAAGCTTCCAGCACGGTGTTGGCGTTGTTGACGTAGGTCTGATGGTGTTTGGTGTGATGGATTTCCATCGTTTGCTGATCGAAATGCGGTTCCAGTGCGTCGTAAGCATAAGGCAGGGATGGCAGTGAATAACTCATAATCATCGTCTCCAATGGGTGTTGGGCGGCGCAAGGCATGAGCACCGCATAAGCAATCGGTTCCCATTATAGGGTATTAAATGAGATTGAAAATGATTATCAATGCCGCATGAGTTGTGTGGTTTTTGTGCTAATCGACAATGCGCTGCGGATGAGTAAACACCGTCGCCCGGCCGGGTTTGCTGAAACCCACCAGAGTCAGATTACTGCGCTCGGCGATCTCCACCGCCAGCGAGGTCGCCGCAGAGACTACAAACAGGATCTCGGCACCGCACATGGCCGATTTTTGCACCATCTCATAGCTGGCGCGGCTGGAAACCAGGATCGCCCCCTGCTGCCAGCCCTGCTTGGCGCGCAGGCCGAGCATTTTGTCCAGCGCCACGTGGCGGCCGACATCTTCGCAGCCGCCCAGCAGTTCACCTTCTGGCGAGATCCAACTGGCGGCGTGGGTGCAGCCGGTATGCTGGCCGACTTCCTGCACCTGGCGCAATTGCCCCAGTGCGTGATCAAGATTGGCGAGCGAAAACGTTTGGGTGAAAGGCAGCGGGGTGACCGGGCGGAAGATATCCGCCAACTGCTCAATACCGCATACGCCGCAGCCGGTGCGGCCGGCCATTGCGCGGCGGCGCTCCTTCAATCCGCTAAAGCGGCGGCTGGAAAGCTCAATCTGCACCTCAAGGCCGTTGCAGGTTGGATTAATATCTATACTGTAAATATCGCGTGGTGACTCGATAATGCCTTCCGACAGGGAAAAACCCAGGGCGAAAGCCTCCAGATCTTTGGGGGTGCACATCATTACCACGTGGGAAATGCCGTTATAAACCAGCGCAACCGGAACCTCTTCCGCCAGCCAGTCTTGCTGCTCACTAGAGAGTTGCCCGCGCTGAAATACCGGGGCCTGGATCATGCCTGTGATCGCGGTCGCGTTTATAGGTTGCTTTGGGTTTATATTGTTCACTTTAGTGGTACCTGTTTGTAACAACCCCAAGTCCGCTATGATATCATCGCGGCGTCGTTGCGGCCTTCTGGCCAAGCCAACATAAGAACAGTGATTTTAGCGCTTCCGGCTTTGCCGGGGAAAGTGCCATTTGAAACAATGTGACAACACGAGTGAAAGGAGACCCCCATGCAGGTCAGCAGAAGGCAGTTCTTTAAGATCTGCGCTGGCGGTATGGCAGGGACGACGGTAGCTGCTCTGGGCTTTGCCCCGGAAGTGGCGTTAGCGGAAACCCGGCAGTACAAGCTGCTGCGCGCCCGTGAAACCCGTAATACCTGTACGTATTGCTCAGTCGGCTGTGGGCTGTTGATGTACAGCCTTGGTGATGGCGCGAAGAACGCCAAAGAGAGCATTTTCCACATCGAAGGGGATCCGGATCATCCGGTAAACCGTGGTGCGCTTTGCCCGAAAGGCGCAGGTCTGGTGGATTTCATCCACAGCGAAAGCCGCCTGCAATACCCGGAATATCGCGCGCCAGGTTCTGATAAATGGCAGAGAATCAGTTGGGATGATGCCTTTACCCGCATCGCCAAGCTGATGAAAGAAGACCGCGATGCCAACTTTGTAAAAACCAACGATAAAGGCGTCACCGTCAACCGTTGGCTGACCACCGGTATGCTGTGTGCTTCGGCCTCCAGCAACGAAACCGGATACCTGACACAAAAATTTAGTCGCGCTCTCGGCATGCTTGCCGTAGATAACCAGGCGCGTGTCTGACACGGACCAACGGTAGCAAGTCTTGCTCCAACATTTGGTCGCGGTGCGATGACCAACCACTGGGTTGATATCAAGAACGCGAACTTAATTATCGTCATGGGCGGTAATGCGGCAGAAGCGCATCCGGTGGGTTTCCGCTGGGCGATGGAAGCCAAAATTCATAATAAAGCCAAGCTGATCGTCATCGATCCGCGCTTTACCCGTACCGCATCGGTGGCGGATTTCTACACGCCTATCCGTTCTGGCACCGACATTGCCTTCCTGTCGGGCGTCTTGCTGTACCTGATCACCAACAACAAGATCAACCGCGAATACGTTGAAGCCTATACCAACGCCAGCCTGCTGGTGCGCGAAGACTTCAGCTTTGACGATGGCCTGTTCAGCGGCTACGACGCGGAAAACCACAAGTACGATAAAACCACCTGGAACTATCAGCTCGACGAGAACGGCTTTGCCAAGCGTGACGTTACTCTGCAAGATCCGCGCTGCGTGTGGAACCTGCTGAAACAGCACGTCAGCCGCTATACGCCAGAGGTGGTGAACAATATCTGCGGTACGCCAACCGAAGACTTTATCAAGGTTTGCGAATATATCGCCGAAACCTGCGCCAACGATAAAACCGCCTCGTTCCTGTACGCCCTGGGCTGGACACAGCACTCGGTCGGCGCACAGAACATCCGTACCATGGCGATGATCCAGCTGCTGCTCGGCAACATGGGCATGGCGGGCGGCGGTGTGAACGCCCTGCGCGGCCACTCCAACATCCAGGGCCTGACCGATCTCGGCCTGCTGTCGCAGAGCCTGCCAGGCTATCTGACGCTGCCTTCCGAGAAACAGCCTGATCTGGATACTTACCTGAAAGCTAACACGCCGAAGGCGCTGCTGCCGGGCCAGGTTAACTACTGGAGCAACTACCCGAAATTCTTTGTCAGCCTGATGAAGAGCTTCTACGGTGACAAAGCGCAGAAAGAAAACAACTGGGGCTTTGACTGGTTGCCGAAGTGGGACAAAGGTTACGACGTTCTGCAGTACTTCGAAATGATGTCGCAGGGCAAGGTTAACGGCTACCTCTGCCAGGGCTTCAACCCGGTCGCTTCGTTCCCGAACAAGAACAAAGTGGTGGGGGCGCTTTCCAAGCTGAAATTCCTGGTGACCATCGATCCGCTGAATACCGAGACTGCCACATTCTGGGAGAATCACGGCGAATCGAACGATGTTGATCCTTCGAAGATTATGACCGAAGTGTTCCGCTTGCCATCCACCTGCTTTGCGGAAGAGAACGGCTCGATCGTTAACTCCAGCCGCTGGCTGCAATGGCACTGGAAAGGGGCCGATGCCCCTGGCGAAGCGCTGGCCGATGGTGAGATCTTGGCGGGGCTGTTAACGCGCCTGCGCGAGATGTACAGCCGTGAAGGCGGTGCCGTGCCTGAGCAGGTGCTGAACATGAGCTGGAACTACCTGACTCCGGATGCACCGGCGCCAGAAGAAGTGGCGATGGAAAACAACGGCAGAGCGCTGGCGGATGTTCTCGATCCGGAAGGCAAAGTGCTGGCGAAAAAAGGCGAACAGCTCAGTACCTTCGCGCATCTGCGTGATGACGGTACGACGGCGAGCGGTTGCTGGATCTTTGCCGGTAGCTGGACGCCTGCGGGTAACCAGATGGCGCGCCGCGATAACGCCGATCCATCCGGCCTTGGCAATACGCTGGGCTGGTCCTGGGCTTGGCCGCTCAACCGCCGCATTCTGTATAACCGTGCTTCTGCCGATCCTGCCGGGAAACCGTGGGATGCCAAACGTCAGCTGATCGGCTGGGATGGCACCAAGTGGAGCGGGGCAGATATTCCGGACTACAGCGCCGCCGCACCAGGCAGCGATGTCGGGCCGTTTATCATGCAGCCGGAAGGCATGGGCCGCCTGTTTGCCATCGACAAAATGGCGGAAGGGCCGTTCCCTGAGCACTACGAGCCGTTTGAAACGCCGCTTGGCACCAACCCGCTGCACCCGAACGTGGTTTCCAACCCGGCGGCGCGCGTGTTTAAAGACGATCTGGCGACGATGGGCAAAGCCGATAAGTTCCCGTACGTGGGCACCACTTATCGTCTGACCGAGCATTTCCACTACTGGACCAAGCACTCGCTGATCAACGCGATCATGCAGCCGGAGCAGTTTGTGGAGATCGGTGAGAAGTTGGCCGAGAAGAAAGGCATCAAGAACGGCGATCTGGTGAAAGTCAGCTCCAACCGTGGCTTTATCAAAGCCAAAGCGGTCGTGACCAAGCGCATCCGCACGTTGCAGGTGCACGGGCAGGATGTGGACACCATCGGTATCCCGATCCACTGGGGTTACCAAGGGGTGACGAAGAAGGGCTTTCTTGCCAACACGCTGACGCCGTTCGTTGGCGATGCTAATACGCAAACGCCAGAGTTCAAGGCGTTCCTGGTTAACGTGGAAAAGGTGTAACGGAGACGAATTATGGCAATGCAATCTCAAGACATCATTCGTAAATCCGCGACCAATGGTTTCACACCGGCTCCGCGTGCCCGTGACCACCAGGAAGAAGTGGCCAAGCTGATTGATGTCACTACCTGTATCGGCTGCAAGGCCTGTCAGGTGGCCTGTTCTGAATGGAACGACATCCGCGATGAAGTGGGGCACAACGTCGGGGTGTATGATAACCCTGCCGATCTGACAGCCAAATCGTGGACGGTGATGCGTTTCTCCGAAGTGGAGGAGCACGGCAAGCTGGAGTGGCTGATCCGCAAAGACGGCTGCATGCACTGTGCCGATCCGGGCTGCCTGAAGTCCTGCCCGTCGGAAGGGGCGATTATCCAGTACGCCAACGGCATCGTCGATTTCCAGTCCGAGCACTGTATCGGCTGCGGTTACTGCATCGCCGGTTGCCCGTTCGACGTGCCGCGCATGAACAAGGAAGACAACCGGGTGTACAAATGCACCCTGTGCGTTGACCGCGTTGATGTCGGCCAGGAACCGGCCTGTGTGAAAACCTGTCCGACCGGGGCGATCCACTTTGGCACCAAAGAGGCGATGAAAGATGTCGCCGCTGGCCGTGTCAGCGAGCTGAAAACCCGTGGCTACGAAAACGCCGGTCTGTACGATCCGGCGGGCGTGGGCGGCACTCACGTGATGTACGTGCTGCATCACGCCGATAAACCGCAGCTCTATCACGGTTTGCCGGATAACCCGACCATCAGCCCGGCAGTGACCTTCTGGAAAGGGATCTGGAAACCGTTGGCGGCCGTCGGTTTTGCTGCCACCTTTGCGGCCAGCGTGTTCCACTACATCGGTGTCGGGCCAAACCGCGTCGAAGAAGAGGAAGATCACGACGAACCGCACGATGAGGAGACGCGCAAATGAGGAAGGAAAAGCCAATTCAGCGTTATAACGCGCTGGAGCGGATGAACCACTGGGTTGTGGCGTTCTGCTTTATTCTGGCAGCCATCAGCGGGCTGGGGTTTTTCTTCCCCTCCTTCAACTGGCTGATGAACATTTTCGGAACGCCACAGCTGGCGCGCATTCTGCACCCCTTCGCCGGGGTGATTATGTTCGCTGCGTTCATGATTATGTTCCTGCGCTACTGGAAGCATAACCTGTTCAACCGGGAAGATCTGGTCTGGGCAAAAAATATCCACAGAATCACGTTGAATGAGGAAGTGGGCGACGACACCGGGCGCTATAATTTCGGTCAGAAATGCGTGTTCTGGATAGCGATAACCAGTCTGGTGCTGTTGCTGGCCAGCGGTGTGGTTATCTGGCGGCCGTACTTCGCCCCTGCTTTCCCTATCCCGCTGATCCGCATTGCGTTGCTGGTGCATTCGCTGGCGGCGGTGGGGTTGATCATCACGATTATGGTGCACATTTATGCCGCTCTGTGGATAAAAGGCACCATTACCGCGATGGTGGAAGGCTCCGTTCCGGCAGCCTGGGCCAAGAAACACCATCCGCGCTGGTACCGTGAGGTCCGCGAGAAACAACGGGAAGATAAACCCTGATGAGTATCCGCATCGTTCCTAAAGAGCAGTTAGGGGCACAGCGTGAGAAGTCCACAACGGCGGAAACCATTCCGCCGTTACTTTTCGCGAATCTGAAAAGCCTGTATACCCGCCGAGCTGAGCGTCTGCGCCAATTGGCCGTAGACCATCCGCTGGGCGATTATCTCAACTTTGCTGCCAGCATCGCAGCCGCGCAGAACAATGCGTGCCACGATAACCCGCTGGTGCTGGATCTCAGCGCTGCGCTGATCCAGGGTGCCGCCAGCGGCAAACCACCGTTGGATGCGAGCGTGTATCCGCGCAGCGAGCACTGGCATAAACTGCTGGCATCGCTGATCGCTGAATTGCGTCCGCAGGCGCCGGAACATGTGGCCCCGGTGCTGGAAAACCTGGAAAAAGCCTCCGCTCATGAACTGGAGCTGATGGCCAGCGCGTTACTGAACAATGAGTTTGCCAAAGTGGGCAGTGATAAAGCGCCGTTTATCTGGGCTGCGCTGTCGCTGTACTGGACGCAGATGGCCAGCCAGATCCCTGGCAAGGCACGCGCCGAATACGGTGAGCACCGCCAGTTCTGCCCGGTGTGCGGCAGTATGCCGGTTTCCAGCATGGTGCATATCGGCACGGTGAACGGCCTGCGTTATCTGCACTGCAACCTGTGTGAAAGCGAATGGCACGTGGTGCGGGTGAAATGCAGCAACTGCGAGCAAACGCGCGATCTCAACTACTGGTCACTGGACAGTGAGCAGGCGGCGATAAAAGCGGAAAGCTGTGGCGATTGCGGCACTTACCTGAAGCTCCTTTATCAGGAAAAAGACCCGCAGGTGGAAGCGGTGGCCGACGATCTGGCTTCGCTGGTACTTGATGCCAAGATGGAAGACGAAGGCTTTGCCCGTAGCAGTATCAATCCGTTCCTGTTCCCTGGCGAGTAACACCCGCACCGTTCTTCTCGGGATTGGGGGGAGAGACTTTAACTCTCCCCCCACCCTAACTCTCTCCCCGAAGGAGCTGTCTCTTGTTCACATCTTGAGGTAGGGGAATGAGTGTTTATTTAGGTCGCTAGACATATTGTGTACACATTGGCAATGTGATGAACGCGCCGTCCGTGGCGCGGTCGCTTATGCGCCGTGTCTGCGTTCAGCGCCTTCAATGGCTTCAACATC
>JBAQHZ010000309.1:0-6300 GCA_049288585.1 Chania sp. | reverse complement strand
CATCCATGGCCGGTTGCCCCTGGCAACGGTGTCTTGCTCAGCAGGCCATGATGCGCTCAACGTCAACACCCGAATCTGTGAGTAACGGGCAAATTTTACAATGGGATTGATAACAGCGTGTCAAACTTCGTTGTGGGTGAGATGAGCACTGATGTTGAAGCCATTGAAGGCGCTGAACGCAGACAGGAGGCGTAAGCGACCGCGCGTTCATCACATTGCCAATGAGTACACAATATGTTTAGCGACCTAAATAAACACTCATTCCCCTACCTCAAGATGTGAACAAGAGACAGCTCCCCGAGGGAGAGGGAACTGGTTAACCTTAACTAACCGGCATTCACCATAACGGTGGCCTTACTGATAAAGTGGGGTTATTCCGGCTGTTCGGCCGATTTAGCTACGTGACGCACATGCACATCCATCTGCGGGCACGGCACGCCAATCTGGTTGATATCCAACTGGCGTTTGAAGTTTTCCATCAGATCAAAGTAAACGTCCCAGAACTGGGCGTTGGTGGTCCAGCAGCGGGTGACAAAATTCAGCGCCGGTGGGGCTATTTCGTTCAGGCGCACGGTTACCCCCAGGTCATGCATAATGCGCTTGTCGGCGGCAATCACCTCACCCAGCACCTGCTTCACCCGATCGACATCGGCGTTGTAGGCCACTGCCACCACGATATCCACACGGCGATTCGGCTCGCGCGAGAAATTGATGATATTGCCCGAGATGATTTTACCGTTCGGCACCACGATGGTTTTGTTATCTGGAGTTCGCAGAGTGGTCGAGAAAATCTGCACCTGATCAACCGTACCTGCCACGCCGCCCAGATCGACGAACTCACCGGCACGCAGCGGACGGAAGGCAACCAACAGCACACCGGCCGCGAAGTTAGACAGCGACCCTTGCAGCGCCAAACCAATAGCCAAACCAGCGGCACCCAAGACGGCAATCACCGAGGTGGTTTGCACGCCAATCCGCCCCAGCACCGCAATCAGCGTAAACGCCAGAATGCTGTAACGCACCATCGCCGCCAGGAAGTCGGCCACCGTGGCATCGATACCACGCAGCTTCATCACGCGGTTGACCGCATTGCTGATAATACGGGCAATAATCGAACCGATGATAAAAATGACGATCGCAGCAACGATGTTTACCGCGTACTGGATCAACAGATCCTGATGATCCACCAGCCAACTGCCAGCGCTATTGATGTCCTCAATGATATTGAGATCTTTCATCCTAATGTCCTACTTTATTCCCTCAATTGAGGGGATTCGCAACGGTACTGAGCACGATACTGTCAGTATGGAAACTACGCCTTTAAGGGTAACCAACATTACCGCGCTGTGCCAATCACCGCCAATAAAATAACCTTCTGTTCTGATTAAACTATACCCAAAATAATTCGAGTTGCTTGTAGGCGGCAAACGAATGACAAGTCGGTCAGAGGCCGACTTGAACAGCGCTTGCGCTGACCCGCAGGGTGAGCCTCAGTAATGAGGCTCATAATCCCTGGGAGCATAGCGAACTATGTGACCAAGGTGAAAGACAAATCTGCTCAGCAGATTTGAATGCTGCTTGCAGCGGCCCCGGAGGGGCGAGGCCCAGACTTGGGCCGAGTAACGCAGCCAACACCCAAGCAACTTGAAGTATGAAGGGTATAAAGCGGCCTATCTTTACACCAATACACCGCTCAATTTCGATATTGAAGGACGGCTTGACGACGAATTCCCCGCTGATTGGGCAGAGTTAGCCTCAGATCTGCAAGAACATGACCGCCGTACCGAAAGAGCCCGAGAACGAGTTGCCGTAATAGAAACGCATTATTGGTATGGGAAAGACCATCTGACGCCATTTATCAGCGAAAAATTGCCAATCTACAATGATCAAGAAAAGCTTGTCGGGACCATGTGGAATGCCAGGCAACTGGATACGCTGTCCCCGCTTAAGTATATCAATCAGCAGAAACCCAGCCTTTTAACCACCGAAGCCAGCACTCAGCTATTCACTCAAGCAGAGCTCGATATCATATTTTTAATGCTGCAACGCTACTCAACCAAAGAGATTGCAACGTTATATACCCGTCGCCCTTCAAGCTGCATGGCTGTTGGCTGCCTTCACTCACCCCAGTCACTTGGGTATATAACCTCAGCAATAAAACGATAGAAAACCGGATCTACAGCATTTACCAAAAGGCAGATGTGCATACGCTCCAGCAGTTTGAAGAGCATTGCAAGCAGACAGATCTGGATAGATATATCCCCGAGCGCCTCGTGGAAAAAGGCATTCAGTTTATTTAACGCGAAGCAAAAGCTTATATCGGTAAAAACCGCAATAACCTTAAAAAAAATGCGGCATTGACGTTATAATCGCCTTCTCACTCCCCCACCTGAAAAAGCGCCATGGATTACTTACCGCTGTTTATCGATCTCAAGCAACGTCCGGTTCTGGTGGTAGGGGGTGGAAACGTGGCCACGCGCAAAATTACCGAATTACAACGTGCCGGGGCGCAAGTGCGCGTCGTGGCACAAACGCTGACGCCGGAGCTTTATCAGCAGCATCAGGCGGCACTACTCTGTTGGATTGCACAATCTTTTGACGAACAGCAGCTAAACGGCGTGTTTCTGGCGATCGCCGCCACCAACGATCCACAGCTCAATGCCAGCGTGGCTCGTGCGGCTGAGCGGCGTCAACTGCTGGTCAACGTCGTCGATGCGCCTGCCGATGGTTCCTGCATTTTCCCGGCGATTATTGATCGTTCACCGCTGGTGGTGGCTTTTTCTTCTGGCGGCCAGTCGCCCGCGCTGACACGTATTCTACGTGAGAAACTGGAACAGCTTCTGCCTGCCAGCCTTGGCATGATGACGCGGATTGCCGGATTGTACCGTTCTCAGGTAAAGACACGGCTACCGGAGTTAGAAGTACAGCGCCGTTTCTGGCAGCGGCTTTTCAATGGAAGATTCGCCCGCCTGGTTGAATCGGGGCAAGAACAGCTTGCTCAGGCTGAGTTCCAGCGTGAACTGGCGCGCTCAGCCGAGCAACAACAACCCGAGGCCGATAAAACCCACCGCTAGCTGCTGCTACCGGGGATAATGATATTGCTGTCTGCCAGCAGCCCCATATGGTTATACATCGCGCAGGCGGCATCCACGATATGCATCGCAATCGCCGCTCCGCTGCCCTCTCCCAGCCGCATCTCCAGGTGCAGATAGGGGGATAATTGAAGATGCTTGAGGGCGATCGCCGCACCTTTTTCCGCCGAAAAGTGCGATGGTAACAAATAGTGGTGCACTTCAGGCGCAATGCCACAGGCCACCAGCGCCGAAGCGTAGGAGAGAAAGCCGTCCAGCACCACCGGCAAGCCCGCCGCCGCCGCGCCCAGCATCACCCCGGCCATGCCCACCAGATCGTAACCGCCCAGCTTGGCTAGCACGTCCAGCGCATCGTTGGCATCCGGCTGATTGTGCGCGATCGCCTGGCGGACCACCGCCACTTTGTGATGCAACCGATCGCTGGGGAAATTGGCGCCAATGCCCACCACCTCTTGCGGATCGCTACCGGTCAAAACGCTGATGATTGCGGCGGCAGGCGTGGTATTGGCCATCCCTAACTCCCCAACGCCAAACAACGTAACCCCAAGTGCCGCCTGTTCCAGCGTCAAGCGGGCGCTGGCCAGCAGCAAATCCTCCGCCTGCTGGCGCGTCATTGCCGCTTCTAGGGCAATATTGCCGCTGCCGCGCCCCACCTTCATATTGATCAGGCCCGGCAGCGGATCGCAGTCGATCCCGACATCCACCACCTTAACCTCGGCCCCGGCATTGGCGGCCAGCACGCAGACGCCGGTAATGCCTTGCACCATATTCAGCGCCTGAATTACGGTCACTTCGCGGGGCGATACCGCCACCCCTTCGGCATATACTCCGTGATCGGCAGCCATGACGATGATCTGCTTGCGCGTGGCGGCCATTCCGCTAAAACCGCGCATACCCGCCAGTTGAATAGCCAACTGCTCTAAACGGCCCAGGCTGCCGGGGGGCTTCAGCAGCCCGTCCAGCCGGGTTGCCGCCTGCTGCATGGCAACAGTATCCAGCGGTGCGATGGCGTCGATTAACGATGAAAGTGTTTGCATCAATTTATTCTCTTGTTGCAGGCTGCCAACGAGCCTGGCTATTAAAAGCGCGCAGCGCGACAAACCCTTCACGGATCTCCAGCACGCTGTAAGCCCCTTGCTCAAAATGGAAGTGCCACATACCGGCAGCAGGCATCGCCAACAGTCCAGCCAGCAGCAGGCTCAGGCTGCCCTGATGCGCCACCAGCAGGCGGTTACCACCGCCGTTGTCGACTAACAGTTGCTGCACCTGTTGCTGAATGCGCTGAGAAAACTGCGGGAAAGACTCGCCCGCCGTCGGGCAGCCTTGCTGCCAATCCGCCACCCAACGGTTCCATGCCTCGGTGTCCTGCTGCTGCAAGTCCCGGTGATGGCGCATTTCCCAATCGCCAAAATTCATTTCGTTAAAACCGCCGTCAACCTGCGCCGTTAGCCCTCGTTGCCCCAGCACAATCTCAGCGGTATGCCGCGCTCGCAGCAGTTCGCTGCTGGTCGCCTGGGTAAAAGGCACCTCGGCCAGCCATTCTGCCACTCGCTGTGCCTGCATAACACCCTGCTCAGTCAGCGGCACATCGGTCATGCCGCAGAAAACCCCCTGCTGATTAGCCAAGGTTTGCCCGTGCCGTACCAGAAATAACCGCATCGTCATCACTCACAGCAGCGCCATCAAAAACACCAGTTCGGCCACTTCCACTGCCGCCCCCAAGGTATCGCCGGTCTGCCCGCCCAAGCGGCGGCGCAGATAGGTTCGCAGCAACAACACGGCGATCAACGCATACCCCAGCGCGATCATGGCTTTTCCCTGCCCCAACAGCATCACCAACACCGCCGCACAGACCAACGTAGTTGCCATTTGTATGCCGTTAATCCGGCCGATATAGAGATTCCCCAATCCATCGCCTTCGCGGGCATAGCGCTGGCGATACATCAGCAGCACCAGTAGAGATCGCCCAACCACGCTTGCTGCCATCAGCGTGGCCAACATCGGCAGCCCGCGCAGCGCCAGTTCGCTAACCACCAACACCTTCGTCAACACAATAAACACCAGCGCCAGCCCGCCGTTGGTCCCAAGGCGGCTGTCGCGCATGATCTCCAGCATGTTTTCCCGGCTGCGGGCAGAGAACACACCGTCACAGGTATCGGCCAACCCATCGAGATGAAATGCCCCGGTCACCAACGCCAAAGTCAGCACATAAGCCAATGCCGCCAACGGGAAGCCGCACCAGGGGGCCAGCAAGGTAAATACCCCGCCGCCAAGGGCACCGACGATCAAGCCAATCAACGGAAAACCGACGATGCCGCGCTCGTAGTGAGCCAGCTCCAGCCCTTGAGTCCAACGAGCGGGCACCGGAATACGCGTCATAAACTGCAAGGTGGCCAAAAACAGACGTAATCTCATTTGATTTTTACCTCAATACCGGAGATCACCAAAAACACCGTGTCGGCAGCAGCAGCCAGGCGCTGATTGACCCGGCCAGCAATGTCACGGAAATGCCGCGCCAAACGGTTTTCCGGCACGATGCCCATGCCCAGCTCGTTGGTGACCAGATAAATCACCGCCGGGCTGCGGGCGCAGGCCGCCAGCAACTCACCAATCTGCTGCTGAAGCTCATGCTCCACCGCCGCAAAATCGATCTGCTCAACCGGCGTGTCGGCCGTTAAAGCAAACATCTGGTTGGCAAGCAGCGTGGTGATACATTCAAGGATCACCGCCCCCCCTGCTGCCGCCTGCTCGTCAATCACCTGAGCCAGATGCTGGCTGCCTTCCCAGGTGTGCCAATGGGCCGGGCGGCTTTGACGGTGCAATCTGACCCGTTCAGCCATTTCCTCATCGGTGACCAGCGAAGTGGCGATAGACAACACCTGCTCGCTCGCGCCCGCCAACCGTTCGGCCAGTGAACTCTTCCCGCTGCGTGCGCCGCCGGTAATCAGAATCACGAAATACTCCCCTATTAATGGTTAGGTCTCCCCCTCTCCCTGTAGGAGAGGGCCGGGGTGAGGGGCTTTAGTACAGAGACATTCCCCTCACCCTAACCCTCTCCCCGAGGGAACTGTCTCTTATACACAACGTGTTCGTCTCTGTAAGTCAGGTGTAATGGGAATTGCCGTAAAAGATCATAATCCGATGGAACAATAATGAACGGCAATTGCAGGGCCCAAAGCGGGGCCCTGCACCCACGCCTACGCTTAAC
>JBAQHZ010000308.1:0-29348 GCA_049288585.1 Chania sp. | reverse complement strand
GGAGACAACGATAATGAAAACGTATTCACCTGAGCTCAAAGCTGCTGTGATTGCCAGAATGATGCCACCACACAATCAGCCTGTTGTTCAGATTGCACGCTCTGAGGGGATCCCTATCAATACGCTTCAGATAAAGAAATCTCAGGATAGATACCCAACGCCAACATCTTTTGCTTGCCATCAAAGCGGTACTGTAAGCGCCAATATTTAGATCCATTGGGCTGAACCATTAAATGCATTCCTTCGCCATCGGTAAGCTTATAAGGCTTGTCGGTAGGCTTTGCACTTCTTACCTTTACATCGGTTAATGCCATTTGAGGCCCTCCGTTGCTGGCTGTTGGTACAGGATTTCATTGAACGGGGATGTACCATCACATATACCAACAGATACTACTTGATGCAGGTAGATGTAGGTAGACTCAGAGAGAATTTCGACGCGCTAAAATTAGCCAACTCACTGAATTTCAGGCATAAAAAAAGACGTCGGTTGACGTCTGTTTACTTCAAAATGGTACGCCCTACAGGGCTCGAACCTGTGACCTACGGCTTAGAAGGCCGTTGCTCTATCCAACTGAGCTAAGGGCGCATTGAGATGCGGATGCGGCAACCGAGGTTGCGGAGTTGGATTATACGGTCAGAGGTTAGCGAGTCAATGCCTTTTCATGATGTGGCAGTGGCTGGCGTGCTTTATGGTGATTTTTCGCACACAAAATAGAAAGATCCCGCCTAACGCAATGATCTGCCTGCGCTAATCCCAGTTATCACCAGGAACACCGTACAAGAGTCAACATCGGTTCTTTCTGTACCATTGCGCCATGCGCTGGCGCCAGGAAGGGCGCTCCGGCTTCGCTTTGCCTAGCTGATGCAGCATCTGCAACAACGCCACAGGTGCCGGATGCAGTGACGAATCAAATACCGTTTCACCAATATGCCGTTGTTCATCCGGCTGATGGTCAACGGGCCGATGCAATGGATAAAGCCGAGTAATGGTCATCATGATTCAGGCTCCGTAACGCAGCGGCACAACGAAATACACTAGGTGCTAGAGAAAAGGGTAAGGCAGAGAAGATAAAAAAAGCGTAGAGGATCACTCTGTTGATATAAAAAAAGTATAAATCGCAACACAATCGGCGGCCTATTCTCGGCATAACGCTGATTCAACGCCTGACAGCGCGCCTCTCTTCTGACAAAATAGCCACATTCCCCGCTTTTCTTAAATGATGGATTTCCTCACTGATGGCAGCAAAGATTATTGATGGTAAAACGATTGCGCAGCAGGTTAGAAACGAAGTGGCTGAGCAAGTTAAACAACGTCTGGCAGCAGGCAAACGTGCTCCGGGCCTGGCGGTGGTACTGGTCGGTGAGAATCCGGCCTCGCAGATTTATGTCGCCAGCAAACGCAAAGCCTGTGAAGAAGTGGGCTTTATCTCCCGCTCTTACGATCTGCCCGCCACCACCACCGAACCTGAACTGCTGGCGTTGATCGATAAACTGAATGCCGACGGCGAGATTGACGGCATCCTGGTGCAGCTCCCCCTGCCCGCCGGGATCGATAATGTCAAAGTGCTGGAACGCATCCATCCCGATAAGGACGTGGACGGTTTCCACCCTTACAACGTTGGCCGCCTGTGCCAGCGCGCGCCAAAGCTGCGCCCTTGCACCCCACGCGGCATTGTCACGCTGCTGGAACGCTATAACATCGATGCTTACGGCCTGAACGCCGTGGTAGTCGGCGCTTCCAACATCGTTGGCCGCCCGATGAGCATGGAGCTGTTACTGGCTGGTTGCACTACCACCGTCACCCATCGTTTCACCAAAAACCTGCGCCATCATATCGAGCATGCCGATCTGCTGATCGTCGCCGTCGGTAAACCGGGCTTTATTCCGGGTGAGTGGATCAAACCCGGTGCGATCGTGATCGATGTCGGCATCAACCGCCTGGAAAGTGGTAAAGTGGTCGGCGACGTGGATTTTGAAGCCGCAAGCCAGCGCGCGTCCTACATTACCCCGGTTCCGGGTGGCGTTGGCCCCATGACCGTGGCTACACTGATCCAAAATACCTTGCAAGCCTGCGAGGAATATCACGACGTTCAACCTAAATAAATTAAGGCAGTATGGAAATTTTTAATCTGGAAAATCACCCTCACGTCGAACTGTGCGATCTGCTGAAGTTTCAGGGCTGGTGTGAGAGCGGTGGTGCCGCCAAAGAGGCGATCGCCGAAGGGCACGTTAAAGTTAACGGCCAAGTGGAAACGCGTAAGCGCTGCAAGATCGTTGATGGTCAGAAAGTCAGCTACAAAGGCATGAACGTCACGGTCAAAGCCTGATCGTTCAAGCTGCAAAAGAAAGCCGGGTGGCTCACGCTCCCCGGCTTTTTAATTTCTTGCTGCTAATACTACTTACGGCGCCAGGTTGTCCCCTGCGGGCCATCTTCCAGCACGATGTTCATCTCATTCAAACGATCGCGCGCCGCATCGGCCATTGCCCAATCTTTGGCAAGACGTGCATCTTTACGCTGCTTGATGAGCGCTTCAATTTCGGCCACTTCAGCGTCATCGGTTTGCGCACCGCTTTGCAGGAACTGCTCAGGATCCTGTTGCAGCAGGCCCAACACCTTCGCCAACTTACGCAGTTCCGCCGCCAGCCCGTTCGCCGCCGCCAAATTTTCGCTCTTCAGGCGGTTCACTTCACGCGCCAGATCAAACAGCGCTGAATAAGCTTCTGGCGTATTGAAGTCATCGTCCATCGCTTCGCGGAAGCGGGCTTCAAAGGCTTCACCGCCGGCTGGCTGCGCATTAACATCGGTGCCGCGCAGCGCGGTATACAAACGTTCGAGCGAAGCACGCGCCTGCTTCAGGTTATCTTCGCTGTAGTTCAACTGGCTGCGATAGTGGCCAGACATCAGGAAGTAACGCACGGTTTCCGCATCGTAATACGCCAGCACGTCGCGAATGGTGAAGAAGTTGTTCAATGATTTGGACATCTTCTCTTTATCGATCATCACCATACCGGAGTGCATCCAGTAATTGACGTACGGGCCGTCGTGCGCACAGCTGGACTGCGCAATCTCATTCTCATGGTGCGGGAACATCAGATCGGAACCGCCACCGTGAATATCGAAATGGGTGCCGAGCTGTTTGCCATTCATCGCCGAGCACTCAATATGCCAGCCTGGGCGGCCAGCGCCCCACGGGGATTCCCAGCTTGGTTCACCCGGTTTGGACATTTTCCACAGCACAAAGTCCATTGGGTTGCGTTTCACGTCGTCCACTTCCACACGCGCACCGGCCTGCAACTGCTCCAGATCCTGGCGCGACAGCAAGCCGTAGTCTGGATCGCTGTCGATAGAGAACATCACATCGCCGTTGCTGGCGACATAAGCGTGATCGCGCGCGATCAAACGCTGGGTGATCTCGATAATTTCATGGATGTGGTGCGTGGCACGCGGTTCCAGATCCGGGCGCTCGATCAGCAATGCGTCAAAATCCGCATGCATCTCTGTCAGCATCCGCGTGGTCAGTTGATCGCAGGTTTCGCCGTTCTCTGCGGCGCGGCGGATAATTTTATCGTCTACATCGGTGACGTTACGCACGTAGTTGAGCGAATAACCGAGATAACGCAGGTAGCGCGCCACCACGTCAAAAGCCACAAAGGTACGCCCGTGGCCGATGTGACACAGGTCATAAATGGTTACCCCGCACACGTACATGCCCACTTTACCGGCATGAATAGGCTTGAATTCCTCTTTTTGACGACTCAGGGTATTGAAGATCTTTAGCATCAGGGCATTCCGTGGTGTGCAATGTTGATCGGGTTAATCAACGTATTGAAACCCGAAAGGCTGCGCTAATGCAAGGTTAAGGCCAAGGAATGCTGATTTCAGCGGCAGAAAATCAGAGTTCCGCCCACGGGGCAAGCGGCAAGCTGCTGACTGATTAATTGAGATATGTTATAAAGCCGGTCTGATCGCTCACGTCTCTATATGACACATCACTTCATTGCTAGGACTAAACTATGGTTACTTTCCACACCAATCACGGCGACATCGTTATCAAAACTTTCGCTGAACAAGCGCCAGTCACCGTTGAAAACTTCCTGAGCTACTGCCGTGAAGGTTTCTACGACAACACCATCTTCCACCGTGTGATTAATGGTTTCATGGTACAGGGCGGTGGTTTTGAAGCTGGCATGCGTCAGAAAGACACCAAAGCAACCATCAAGAACGAAGCCAACAACGGCCTGAAAAACACCCGTGGCACCTTGGCGATGGCGCGCACCAACGATCCGCACTCTGCTACCGCACAGTTCTTTATCAACGTGGTTGATAACGACTTCCTGAACTTCCGTGGCGAAAACGCCCAGGGTTGGGGCTATTGCGTGTTTGCCGAAGTGGCTGAAGGCCTGGACGTGGTCGACAAAATCAAAGGCGTAAAAACCGGCCGCAGCGGCATGCACCAGGATGTGCCGGTGGAAGATGTAGTGATCACCAGCGTCACCATCAGCGAGTAATCGCCGCCGCATGAGCACGCTGTTTATCGCAGACTTGCATTTATGCGCACAGGAACCGGCAATCACTGCCGGTTTTCTGCGTTTTTTGCAGCGTGAAGCCGTTCACGCCGATGCGTTATACATTCTGGGCGATCTGTTCGAAGCCTGGATTGGTGACGACGATCCTGAACCGTTGCACGCCGAAATCGCCGCCGCTTTAAAAGCGCTGCAACAGGCGGGTATCCCCTGCTACTTTATCCATGGCAACCGTGATTTCCTGCTCGGCGAGCGTTTTGCCCAGGCCAGCGGCATGACCCTGCTGCCGGAACAGCAGGTGATCGATCTGTATGGCCGCAGAATCCTGATCATGCACGGCGATACTTTGTGTACCGACGATCAGGCCTATCAAGAATTCCGCCGTAAGGTGCATAACACCTGGATCCAGAAACTGTTCTTGGCCCTGCCGTTGCGCTGGCGCCTGAAGATCGCCGCCAAAATGCGTGCGCGCAGCCAACAGACCAATCAGTACAAATCTGAAGCGATCATGGACGTTAACCCGCAGGCCGTTGAGCAAGCGATGCTGCACCACAACGTGCACTGGCTGATCCACGGGCACACCCATCGCCCGGCGATCCACCCGCTTACGCTTAGCACCGGCAAAGCCCAGCGTGCGGTACTAGGAGCCTGGCACGTAGAAGGTTCCATGATTAAAGTCACGCCAGAAGCCGTTGAACTGATCCCATTCCCTCTCTGAGTTTCTGCTAACAATATTCGCACTTTTGCTGGTGAAAACTGGCGACGCAACCGTTTTCCTCGCCATACACTCATGATATGCTCTACGCCCTCATCCGGCCTGCCGGGCCGACATCTGTACAAAGACAGGAGCCATACCCACATGGGATCCAACGCTGCTTCAGCCAGCAATGCTGAGGTTAAAATCGCAATTGTAATGGGATCAAAAAGTGACTGGGCCACCATGCAGTTTGCGGCCGAAGTCCTGACTATGCTCGAAGTCCCGTTCCATGTCGAAGTCGTCTCCGCCCATCGCACACCAGATAAACTGTTCAGCTTTGCCGAACATGCAAGCGCGATCGGTTTTGACGTGATCATCGCCGGTGCCGGTGGTGCAGCGCACCTGCCGGGCATGCTGGCAGCGAAAACGCTGGTTCCGGTGCTGGGTGTTCCGGTGCAAAGCGCCGCCTTGAGCGGTGTCGATAGTCTGTATTCGATTGTGCAGATGCCGCGCGGTATTCCCGTCGGCACGCTGGCGATTGGTAAAGCCGGTGCGGCCAATGCAGGCTTGTTGGCGGCGCAAATTCTGGCGCTGCACGACACGGCGCTGGCACAGCGCTTGGCCGACTGGCGTCAGGCGCAAACTGACGATGTGCTGAATAACCCAGACCCGCGGGAGGAAGCATGAAGCCGGTTTGCGTACTGGGTAACGGCCAACTGGGGCGCATGCTGCGCCAGGCTGGCGAACCTCTGGGGATTGCGGTTTATCCGGTGGGCATCGACGCCGAACCGGAAGCGGTGCCCTATCAGAACAGCGTGATCACCGCCGAGATCGAACGCTGGCCGGAAACTGCGCTAACGCGTGAACTCGCCACCCACAGCAACTTCGTCAACCGCGATATTTTCCCGCGCTTGGCCGATCGCCTGACGCAAAAACAACTGCTCGATCAACTTAATCTGGCCACCGCCCCATGGCAACTGCTGGCCAGCCACGAGCAATGGCCACAGGTGTTTACGAATTTGGGTGAATTGGCGATCGTCAAACGCCGCGTCGGCGGTTACGACGGCCGTGGGCAGTGGCGTTTGCGCCCGGGCCAGGAAAGCGAATTACCGGCCGATACTTACGGCGAATGTATTGTTGAGCAAGGGATCAATTTCTCTGGCGAAGTGTCTTTAGTGGGCGCGCGCGGCCATGATGGCCAGTCGGTGTTCTACCCGCTGACCCACAATCTGCATGAAGAAGGCATTCTGCGCACCAGCGTGGTGCTGCCGCAGCCAAACCCGGCGTTGCAGCAGCAGGCCGAGCAGATGCTGTCGGCTATTTTGAATGAGCTGCACTACGTTGGCGTGATGGCGATGGAGTGCTTTATCGTTGGCGACCGCTTGCTGATCAACGAACTGGCACCCCGGGTACACAACAGCGGGCACTGGACGCAAAACGGCGCATCGATCAGCCAGTTTGAACTGCATTTACGCGCCATTCTTGATCTGCCGCTGCCAACGCCGGTGGTGAATACGCCGTCGGTGATGGTCAACCTGATTGGCACGGCGGTGAATCTGCAATGGCTGGCTCTGCCGCTGGTGCATCTGCACTGGTATGAGAAAGAGGTACGCGCAGGCCGCAAGGTTGGGCACCTGAACCTTAACGATCCTCATGCCGCATCGTTACAGCAGGCATTGCAAGCCTTGGCCCCCTTGCTGCCAGCCGAATACCAAAGTGGTTTGGCCTGGGCACAGCAAAAACTGGGTTAATGGTTCCCCTAAAAGGCGAGTAATCCCCCACCTATTCAGCCTCTTCAATCGCCCCCTTTACGGGGGCAAATACACCTTCACCGTAGCTTTGCCACATTCAACATCGTCTATTCTATTCAATAGCCCGTCAGTGTCTCCCTGCATCTGAGTCAGGAGTGTTCTATGCCACTTTTTTCGCCCAATATTCGTCAAGCTTGTACTTTTGCCATGGTTGCCCTGTTCAGTACCGCTGCCACGGCCGACATCTTGCTTAACGGTACCCGTGTGATTTATCTGTCGGATGCCAAAGACGTCACTCTCCGCGTCCAAAACGTTGGCTCATCGTCCGTACTGCTACAAAACTGGATCGATGACGGCGATGCTGACGCCAGCCCGGCCGTCAGCAAAGCGCCCTTCTTTTTAAGCCCGCCCATGAGCCAGCTCGAACCGGGTAAAAGCCAGATGTTGCGTATCAACTACATCGGTAACAACCTGCCGATGAACAAAGAGTCGCTGTTCTGGCTGAACGTGCTGGAAGTTCCGCCCAAGGGCCAGGTAGAAGCAGACGCTAAACGCCCGCAGATAGCCTTCCGTAACCGTATCAAACTGTTCTATCGCCCGGCAGGTTTACCGGGCGATGCCAGCAATGCAGTCAAAGCGTTCATCTGGAGTACTCAGGGCAGCAGCATGCAAGCCAACAACCCTACGCCGTATTACGTCTCTTTCGTAAGCATGTCGGTCAATGGCAAAAAGCTCGAAGGGACCCTTGTAGCTCCCTATTCCACGCAGGTATTAGAACTGCCAGCCCAGGCTGGCAACAAGGTTAGCGGCAGCTTTGTTAATGATTACGGGGCCATCAACTCTTTTGACGCGGTGGTTAAATAGCCTCTCTGCGCAGATCAATAGCCAATAACCGGGCAAAGGCAGCGATATCTGGCGGCCGATCGACTGGATTAACCGCCAGCGCACCGTCGATGGCCTGTAAAAACTGATGGGAATAGCCGGGCGGTTGACGCTGTGCCAAGGGTTGATAGATATCTTCAATACAGCGCGTCAGGCTGACCGGCGGCAGGCGGCCGGTGATAAGCGTAGACACCAATGCACCAATGGAATAGATATCAGACCAGGGGCCGTGGGCGTAGCCACCGGTATTGCAATAGAGTTCCGCCGGGGAGAAGCCGGGTTTTAACACGATGTTGGTCTTTTTCGGGCCATCCGCTGCCAGGAAGCAGGCGGAGCCGAAATCCAGCAAAATCGGGTGATGGTGCTCCTCAACCTGTATGTTGTCCCATGAAATATCCCGATGCAGGCAGCCCTGCTGATGCACCGCCGCCACGGTATGCAGCAGCGAAGCGAGTAACGTTCTGAGCCAAACTTCGGTCACCATCGCAGGGTTCTGCGCGTAGCGTTTTTTCAGGGTGGTGCCGCCGTACAGCGGCGTACTGATGTAGGCGGTGCCATTCTCCTGCCAGAAATCCAACAGCGGCGGTATACAGGGGTGAGCAAGGCTACCGAGTATTTTTGCCTCTTGGCGAAAGTAATCCCGCCCGGCGTTAAACGTCGGCAGCAGGAAAGGGTTACGCGGCATCACCAAGCCATCATCGTTACGCATCGCGATCGCGGTGGGAATATATTCCTTAACGGCGACAACACGTTGTTGCCGATGATCAAAGGCCCGATAAACAATGCTGAAGCCACCTTCGCCGATCACCTGCTGAATTTCCAACTGCGCAAAGCGATAGCCCGGAGGCAGCGCCTGAGCGCCGCACCCGAACACCTCCTTGGCTGCCCCTGTATAGGCTGTCAGCACGGTCCGTTCTCCGCTCGGCTACGCACGGAAGCCATAGGCAAAGGCCTTCTCGGCATAGCTGATATGCAGGTGGCGGAACTGCTGCAACTCGGTACTGGCGGTCAGCAAACGATGGCTGATCTGCGGCAGCAGGGTATTGGTCAGAATGGTATCCACCATCCGCCCGCCGGATTCCACTTCGGTACAGCGGTTGACTATCTGCTGGATCACCTCATCATCAAACGAGCAGGTCATATGGTGGCTTTCCAGCAGGCGCTTGCGGATCCGCTCCAACTGTAGCTTCACGATATCCCCCAACACCGCATCGCTCAGCGGGTAGTAAGGGATCACGTTCAATCGGCCGAGCAGCGCGGCGGGGAACGCCCGCAGCAGAGTATCGCGCAGCGCAGCGGTCAGTTGCTCGCATTCCGGCAACAGGGCCGGATCGGCGCACAGCGCGTTCACCACCTCGCTGCCCACGTTGGAAGTGAGAATGATGATGGTGTTACGGAAATCGATACGCTGCCCTTCACCATCTTCCATCCAGCCTTTATCGAACACCTGATAGAAGATTTCATGCACGTCGGAGTGCGCTTTCTCGATCTCGTCGAGCAGGATCACGCTGTACGGGCGGCGGCGCACCGCCTCGGTCAGCACGCCCCCTTCGCCGTAGCCCACGTAGCCAGGAGGCGCGCCTTTCAGGGTGGACACGGTATGAGGTTCCTGAAACTCACTCATATTGATGGTGATCACGTTGCGCTCGCCGCCGTAGAAATTTTCTGCCAGCGCGTGGGCGGTTTCGGTTTTGCCCACGCCGGAAGGGCCGCACAGCATAAAGACCCCAATCGGCTTGTTCGGATCATCCAGGCTGGCGCGCGAGGTAATCAGGCGGCGGGCGATCAGTTCCAGACCGTGCTTCTGGCCGATCACTCGCTCGTTTAAGCTGTCCGCCAGCTTGAGTACCGCTTCCACTTCATTTTTCATCATGCGGCCCAGCGGAATGCCGGTCCAGTCGGCCACCACCGAGGCGATGGTGTTGGCATCCACCGAGGAAAACAGCAGCGGATCGTCCCCCTGCAAAACAGCCAGCTGTTGCTGTAGTTCATTGAGATCGGAACGCAACGCATCCTCGGCTTCTTGATCGGCCACCTCGCCAGGGCGATAGATCTTGGCGCGCAGTTCAATAATCTCGTTCACCAGCACCCGCTCGTCGTTCCAGCGGGCGTTCAGGACGGCCAACTGCTGCTGCGTCTGCGCCAACTGCTGTTTGATCTGCTCTGGGCGCTGCGCGTCACCGGCTCCGATGCGCACATCGCGCACCGCGACCTCCAGCTCGGTTTCCAGCGCTTCGATATGGCGGCGGCAGCTTTCCACCCGGCCCGGTTCGGCATGCTGGCTGACCGCCACCCTGGCGCAGGCGGTATCCAGCAGGCTGATGGCTTTATCTGGCAACTGGCGGTCAGGAATATAGCGGTGGGACAGGCGCACCGCCGCTTCCACCGCTTCATCCAGCAGGATGATCTGGTGGTGTTTCTCCAGCGTGTGGCGCAAGTGGCGCAGCATCAGCACCGCCTTGTTCTCATCAGGCTCAAGCACTTGCACCACCTGAAAGCGGCGTGTCAGAGCCGGATCTTTTTCGATGTACTTTTTATATTCCGACCAGGTGGTCGCCCCAATAGTGCGCAACTGCCCACGGGCCAGAGCGGGTTTCAGCAGGTTGGCCGCATCACCGGTGCCCTGCGCACCGCCTGCGCCGATCAGGGTGTGGATTTCATCAACGAACAGGATGATCGGCGACGGGCTGGACTGCACTTCGTCAATCACCGCACGCAGGCGCTGCTCAAACTCGCCCTTGGCACCTGCGCCTGCCTGCAACATCCCCATATCCAGCTGATACAGCGTAACGTCCCGCAGTTTGGGCGGTACATCGCCTGCGGCAATATAGGCCGCCAGCCCTTCCACCACCGCAGTTTTCCCCACGCCTGCCTCGCCGGTCAGCAACGGGTTGTTCTGCCGGCGGCGCATCAGGATATCGATGATCTGCCGGATCTCTTCATCACGCCCGGTCACCGGATCCAGCTCACCACGGCGCGCTTTTTCCGTCAGGTTGCTGCCGTATTGCTCGAGCATGCTTTCACCGCTGCGGGGTGATGCCGAAGCACTGCTGCTCTGCGCGGCAGCCATCGCGGTTTCAGAAGAAGAGACCAGGATCGCCTCAAACTGCTGCTGCAAATTTTCGCTGTTAATCTGCTTGAAGCAGGGCGAAATCGCCAACAGCTGATTATGCAGATTGGTGGTGTTAAGCATCCCCAACAGCAGATGGCCGCCGCGGATCTGCTGGGCACCGAACTTCAGCGAACTGAAGATCCACGAACGTTCAACGGCGCTGTCAATATGTTCCGACAGATCCGACACCGAACTGGCACCGCGCGGTAGCCGGTCAATGGCGGCGACCACATCCTCACCCAGCTTGCCCGCATTGATGCCGAAGTGGCGGATAATCTGCTGCCAGTCGCCGTCTGGATGCTGTAACAACTGATGGATCCAGTGGGTCAGTTCCACATAGGGGTTGCCCCTGAGTTTGCAAAATGAGGTGGCATTTTCCAGGCTGCTGAGTAACAGGCCGTTTAATTTGCCAAACAGAACTGCGCGGCTGATCTCTCTCATGCTTACACCTTAGTGATTTGTTTTAATGAATATCAATGGCAATACTGACCTTCGAGCGGCTCGGGTGAAAAAATCAGGTCGCCCGCATCGTTGTCACCTTCCGCATCACATAACCAGCTACTCAATCCAAGGCGCTGCCCGCCGCTCAGCGCTGCTCTGCTGACTTCCTCCTTGCGTAGGATCAGGCGTACATCCCAGATATATTCGATGCCGACGTAGTGCCGCACCCAGTCGCGCAGCGCGATCGCCTGCGGGCCGCCGGGCATAAAACTGTGATACTCCGCCAACGACATCGGCCCCAGCTCAATACGGAACTTGTGTTGAACATCACGCACGGCGCGGCCAAGAAACGCATCGCGCCCCAGTTGCAGCGCCTGGCCAGCCACCAGCTGCGTCTGCTGTTCCGGGGCGATGGCCAACCAAACGGGAATGTTCTCGATGATGCGCACCGGCACCTGAAAGTAGTAACGCAGGATCTTGGCCAGCCCTTCCGCATCGCGCCCCTGCCGCACCAAATGCCCCGCCATATAGTATTTGGCGTGGGTGGGTAGGCTGTCCCGTGGGCGTAGCGTATCCACGCCCAGCCCCACCAACGAGGAGAGATAGCGGGTAAAGGACTGATCGTCTTCGCGATCGAGCGAAACGGTAGGCTGGCTGTTGGCCCAGGCGCGATAAAACAGCAGGATCAGGCGATGGTGGAACAGATTGATAAAGTCGAGCAGCGTCCGATCCTGATTGTGCAGATAACGTTCGCGCACATATTCGGTAAAATGCAGCGGCAGCGGGCCGTTGGGGCCAAACAGCCCGAAGCTGTAGATCAACAACTGGTACGACGGCGAATTGCTGACCGGCCCGGCGCTGGCCAGCGTGGAGGGCGCGAACGACAGCGAAGGCTGTTGCCCCAGGCGGATCGGTTCCTGGCGCGGATGCGGTGCGCGCCCGAGAGGCCAGTCGAGCCCGCCCTGCGCGTCAAGACGCCGCAGGATCTGAAACAGATCGTGCTCATACGGGTGCTCGGTGAGCGAGGTCCAGAAATCCTCCGGCAGGCGCTGATGGCTGCGAGTGTTCAAATCAGGGTTCTCCTGCCAATCCGTGGCGTCCACTGGGCGATCTTACCGCGCTGCGGGGTGCTCAGTGAGGTAGTCACAAAGGTGTTCATCGTCACCATGCGGCTGAACAAGCGTTCCAGCACGCAGCCGAGCAGGTAAGGCGTGCTGCCGGAAAACGCCTGTTCATCAATGGTCAGCGCAATGGCAACACCGCGTGAAAACACGATCGGCCCAGGCGCTGGCGCACGGTGATAAGCAGGCGACAGGCGGCAGTGCTGTACCCCTTTGATCTCCTTGGTAATCTGTGGTTCATCCAGCTTGGCGTACAGCGTCAGCAACTCCCTGAGCGCCCGTGCACCCTGTTCATCATCCCCTTCCATCAGGTTGAGATAATCCAACTGCAACTGGCTGATCAGCCCCCAGGAGATGCGGCCTTCCGCCAGGGCTTCTCGCGGCGGTGACAGCGGCGTTTTCAACGTTACCTGACGCAGCGGGATCGAGTCGGCAACCACAAAAGAGAGCGCTTCCTGCCGTTGCAGCAACAGCGGCAGATCGCGATTGGTGACCAGCACTTCGGCCGTGATGTACTCCAGATCGTTGCGCCAAGGGGTGTGATAGGCATCAACCAGGGACAGAAACACCTCCGATCCGGGATAGCTGCTGCGTGTCCCCTGGCGCTGGCTTTGTACCGAAGGCGGGCGCGGCGAACGGCGCAGAGAGAAATAGGCACCGTAGTTCTGCCCATCGCGCCCTTGGGTGCAATAAAATGGCCGGAACTCCTGCTCATGCTGGCTGTTGGCCGGAGTGCCCCACAGCCGCTGTACGGAGAAAACTTCGAAATCCAGCGGCTGAATATTATCCACCACCAGATGGTATTCGTTGGTTTTGTCATTCAGCGTGATGCGCTCCGCCACCTTGGGGAACAGGTTGATCACCGGCGTGCAGTGCAGCGAAAGGTGGCTGGCGTCAACGCGCTTGGCCAACGACGGAACTTCTTTATCCAACAGCAGAACGATCTCAAACTCCCGCACGCTGGCATTCTGCGTTTTGCCTGCGCCAAACAGCGCGGCCAACCCAGAAATGCTGAAAAAGCGGAAACGGGCGGGAAAAGCAAAATACTCTTGCAGCAGGCGATAACCGTCGAAGTTGCGCAGATCGTCGGGTAACAGTGCCTGATCGGCGTCGAACCCTTCATGATTCAGCCGCTCTTTCGGCAGATAGTGGCGCTGCTGGGGAACCGCACCCACCGGCTGGCAGATAATCCCGGTGGTGTGCTGCATCAGCAGTTCCAGCAGTTGCATGGCTTCCAGATCCTGGCCGCTGAGGTAGAACATCAGCTTATCCAGGTTCAGGCTGTCAAAGGTGACGTTATCGTCCAGCCGCAGGCGGATGTGCAGCGCATGGCGGCTGGCATTGCGGTTGAACTTGGCGGTGCTGACGATATCGGCGGGCAACGCCCCCAACGAAACTTGGCTGATGCTGAGCGGATAAAGCATCACGTCATGGGCGGTGCGGTACTTGCAGACCACCCCGTTCTTCCTGAAGGTGTCGCAGGTCATCACCGTGCCACGCGGCACCAGAAAACCGGCGTTAATGTTGCCCTTGCGGCCGTCCGGGTGCAGCTCGGCCACCGCCATCGACGGGGTTGGCGAAAGGTAATTCGGGTAAATCACCTCCAGCATCCGCTGCGAGAAACGCGGGAACTCGGCGTCCATTTTCAACTGAATACGCGAAGTGAGAAAGGCAAAGCCTTCCATCAGGCGCTCAACGTAAGGGTCGCCCACATCAATCCCCTGCATCCCCAGGCGGCCCGCCACTTTCGGGTAGCTTTCGGCGAACTCCGCGCCCATTTCGCGCAGATAAAGCAGCTCACGGTTATAGTACTCAAGCAGTTTACTGTCCATGTACTCACCCTATGTCTTTGAGATTGAAATAACCGTTTTCCAAGTCAACGTCAGAACGAAAGCAGAACTCCAGCGGATGGGGGCTACACCACAGCAGCCCACGGATCTCGATCGACAGGACGTTGTGCGTATCCAAATCATCACTGCCGGAAATACACAGCAGCTTCAACTGCTCCGGAATAATGCGCGGTTCAAAGTTGAGGATGGCCTGAGTGAGGTTTTTCTGGATATCTGGCCACTCGATTTCCGACATCCTTTTCCCCGCCAGCGGCGTAATGCCGTAGTTAAGGGTAGAACACTGGACCTCGGGAAAGGCTTGCAGATCGATCATCGGCTCGTTGTTGTTGCAGTTAAACAGCCACTGCAAGTCACGCAGGATCATTTTCCGCAGCGTGCTGTGCGAAATGGTCTTGTTTCTGTCCGCTTCCCGCTGATTCTGCGGTTCAAAATCCGTCAGCCGATCAAACAGCGCGGGCAGCATCCGATCGCGGGAGGACACCCCGTCGCTGTTTCTCCGGCCAATCCGTGCCGCGACGGCGGGCGAACCCTCCGGGGCTGCTGTGCGCTCGTTGGTGGTATCGGTCATTACGGCTCATCCGTGGTGAACTGAACCTGCCGCAGCGTCAGCAGCGCGCACTCGTCGTCATCGGTGATCCAGGATTTTTGCCCCTGGCCCGCATAGTGGCCGTTATCGCTCAGGGTCAGCCAGTCGGTTTTACGCCCAAGGCGGTAGGCATCTTCACTGCCTTCGGTCAGCGGATAACGCGCCGGGATCTGGCACACCTGCTGCTTGCCGGAGCGCCACTTCACCATGGCATGCGCCCAGATCAGATGAACCACATTTTGCGGTGGCTGGAACCTGATTGACTCAAGCTCATGAAACGGCACCCAGTAGTAACGGTGGTCCACAAACAGTTCGCAGACCGGCCCCAGGCGGCTGTCGGCGTCTGCCAGCCAATCGAAGTGGTTGGCGGGGGCTGATTCTTCATCGCTGTTGAGCGAAAGCTGACCGGTATTCTCGGCGGCCAGCTCGAAAGCGCGATCGCGCAGCTGGCTGGCCTGCTGTGGCGCGGCACGCAGCGCTTCCGCCAACAGCAACTGCCATTCCTGCGGCGGCGTAAAGAACGCCGGGGCAATTTCTCCGCTGAACACCTGTTCGCGCTGCATTTCTGCCGCTACGCAGTCAGCCAGTTGCTGCGTGGTAGGGGCAGCCTGTGGCGTCAACGCCTGCCAGGCTTGCAACTGGGTGCTGGCACGGCGCCAATCGCCGTACAGCAACAACAGCTGGACCCATTCGGCGCGTTTGTCCGCGTCTGCGGGAGCCGCTTTGACCGCCGCTTCGCTATGCTCCAGGGCGGTGGCTAACGGTTGACCTTTCAGAACAGAGAGCAATGATTTCACGGTTTATCTCCTGCTTCTTTGGCAATTCGGTGTCTGGAAGACGACCTTTTCTTCCAGGGGAAGTATCTGCAACAGCGTGGATTCCTGCGGGGAACCGATCCAGACGGCGATCGCGCTGTAGTTATCCTGCTGTGAGAGCGGCGGAGCCAAGTGTTCGATCAGCGTCAGCCACTCGGTGGGGGTATGGGCCATGCGCAGCGTATATTCCAGTTGCGCCAGGTTATAGCGTTTCCAGAAGCCGTCGCTGCACAGTAAAAACACATCGCCATCGGCCAGAGAGAGCGTCGGGCTGTAAGTGGCATCCTGATGCTTCCCAGTGCCAAGCGCGGCGTACAGCAGGTTGTCGGGCAGCCCGCCGGTTTGAAAACCGGCATCTTTCATTTTTTGCACCAGGCTATGATCCGTGGTGGACTGGCACAGGTAGCCGTTGCGGAACAGGTAGAGCCGGCTGTCGCCAGCATGCACCCAATGGGCCTGCTGGGCGGTACGATCGATAAACAGCGCCACCAGCGTGGTGCGCATACGGCTGTAGAACTGATCCTGCTGCTGCGCCTGATGGATCATCTGCTGTAGCTCGGCGATCAGCGCAGGCACCTCATCGGGTTGGCAAGGCTTGCCCTGCCCAGCGTGATCCAGCAGAAACTGACAGGCCAGCGCGGCGGCTTCTCCCCCACCCGCATCACCGGCCACGCCGTCGCACAGCACAAAACAGGCCGCCTGTTCGCCCAGGTATTCGCCGGTTTTATCCTGGTTCTGCGCGCGCTTACCCTGGTTCGAACACCAGACGGCTTCAATTTTCATTAGGGTGCCTTCTGATTTTGAGACGCTTTGTATTGGCGGATCTCAAGGTCATAAGCGTGGAGAAATGCCTCGCCGAACAGGGTGTGGAAATCATCCTCCACCTCATTGGCCACCCGCTGATAATGGTTTTTCAACGCGTCCCACAGCGCCGCCTTACGGTTACCCGAGAACACCCCTTTGCTTGGCAACATGCCCTGCTCCGCCGCCATTTTCTCCAGGTTATCGGGGTGGAAGGTTTGCAGCATGGCGGCAATGATCGCGCGCACCCCGGCAATCATGCCCAACTGATGGGCCTGTAGATCGATCATCGCGTCGCGCACCGCGTGTTCCGGCGGAATAAAGCCCGGCATCGGGGTGCTGAACATCTGCAACAGCACGGTTTTGCCCGAGGGCAGCATCTTGAACGGGTTGTTCTCCTCTTCCAGGATCATGGTCATTTCGGCTTTCAGACCGCGTTTGAGAATGCTGCGCGACGACAGCAGCGCCACGGTGCCCTGTGAAAACAGGCTGAGCAGCTTACCGGCAAGGTAGAGCTGTTCTGGTGAGAAGTCCGGTTGCAGCACCGCATCATCCAGCCCCAGCCCGGCCACGAACGCGCTGAACAGCTCACCGTGCAGCTGTTCCTGCGAGGCGGATTTGGTCGGTTTGAACGGCTGATGCCGGACCGGATCAACGCCCAATCGCGTCAGCGGGGCCGATGAGCCACCGATCGGTTCTTCGGCATACTCCGCAGGTTCACTAGCGGAGATGGCACTCTCTTGGTCGGAAAAGTCATTCAAGGAAAAGCGATCGGCAGCGCGGATCTGCTCCGCCCAGGCGAGATCGTCATGTTGAGTGAACGCTTCCGGCTTGGTTTCTGCCTGCGGCGGCGCGGGCGCATCCACCGGCGAAACTGGGCCAGGTGCCGCAGGCCAGATCGCCAGCGTCGGATCAAAGGCGGCACCGTCGTCCATGGTTGAGGCGAGTGGCACCGCGTTATCGGCAAACAGGCCGAGCAGCACGTCGTCTTCGCTGCCAATGTCGGCATTCAGCGCCCACTCTGCCGCCAGTTCATCAGGCAGAGGCAAGATCGGTGGCGCATGATCCGTTACCGGTGGCTGCGCGGTTTCAGGCGTAGCTTGATCTTCTGCGGACCATTTGCGGTTCACCGACAGCACGCTGGGCGTGGTGTCCTTCATAATCGGCGGCAGGGAGAAAGGGTCATCCTGCGCAAACAGGCGGTCTGGATCGATCGTTTTTTCATGTAAAGAGGCCAGATCGGTTTCTTGTGCCATCGCCAGCGGATCTTTGCCAGAACGGCTGTCCGGTTCGTTGGCAAACAGGGGGTGGTTCGGATCGTGGGGTAACGGCCTTTTATGCTGCGGCTGGTGCAACAGAAATTCGGCTTCCAGGTTGTCCCACACTGCTTCATCGATATCATTAACCGATGACGCCGCACCGTGGGACTGTAAGAGCGGATTCAGGGCAACCGGGTGGTCCATCAGGCTCACGCTAAACTGGTAGCCCGCGATATCGAGAATATCGCCTTCAGCCAGCAGTTGCTGAACGTTATGAGGCAGTTCGCCGCCGTTCAGCAACAGCGCCGTGGTGCTGCCCCGCTGCGTAATGTGGGCTTCCCCGTTGGGAGAAATGTGCACAACGGCCTGCAAACGGGAAATCGCCCGGTTTTGGTCAGGCAGGATCAGCGTATTGTTGGTATCGCGCCCAATGGTTCCACCCGGTGCCGTGAAGTCACAGTAATTCTGGGGTAACCGCTCATTGTCCCGGTTCCTGATCATCGTTAGCCGCATAGACACTTTCCCTTTTATATTTTCTTGCCAGAGTCGCCGCTTTATTTTTTATAGAAGGGACGATTTCCCAGGAAACCAAGGAAATCGTCCGTATCAATTACGCTTCGCAGTTCTGCTTAATATCCCAGCCTGCGCTGCTCTCTGCTCCTTTGCCTCCTTGCTCGGTTTGCTCCCAGTATTGCTGCTGAACTTTGGCAGCCTGGAAGGAATAAAGGATACCCACGGTGTCTTCATCATCGGCACCGGTGTATTGAATATTGGTGACCAAAACATCATCCAGCGTGATTCTGGCGTATTCCATCTGCCCGCCACCGGCTTTGCAGACGGATAATTCGACTTTGCCCAGGTGTTTACCGCTGGCGCAATGCTTCAGCAGGGCCGGAGTGGATTTATCGATCAATGCCTTAATATGCAGATCGTTAAAGCAGACTTTCCCGGTACCACCGCCACCGCCAACGCCCATATTTCCCGGCTGGGAGGCTCCCCAGGTAAAGGAAATAATGTCGGTCCAACCTTTGTGATTAGCATCTTTGGATTCACCATTAGCGCCATCAACTTTCATGAACATATCAATTGCCATAGCTAAAGCCTCTTGAGTCTAGAGTTAAGTAAATTCCGTTTTATGAAGCAACGGTGGTTCACGGCATTAGAAACCCCAACCTTCCGGGAAACGAAAATTGCGATCTCCATGCTGTTCTTTATGCCCTGAAGTTAAAATTTCGGTATTAATGACCCGCCATCGAAATATCAGGGCTCGTTCTTGTTTAATTAACTTTGTTTTAATGAAGGCAGTTTCGAAACCAAGCGTAACGAAACGGTTAATCCTTCCAGCTGATAATGGGGACGCAGGAAAAACTTCGCCGAGTAATATCCCGGCGCATCTTCAATTTCCTGCACCTGTACTTCTGCCGCCGCCAGCGGTTTTCTGGCTTTGGTCTCTTGCGACGAGTTAGCCGGATCGCCGTCGACATAATTCATGATCCAGTTGTTTAGCCACACCTCCATATCGCTGCGCTCACGGAACGAGCCGATCTTGTCGCGCACGATGCACTTCAGGTAATGCGCAAAGCGGCAGCAGGCAAACAGATAAGGCAGGCGCGCCGCCAGTTGGGCGTTGGCCGTGGCATCGGGATCGTAATATTCCGCCGGCTTTTGCAGCGATTGAGCACCGATAAACGCTGCGAAATCGGAGTTTTTACGGTGGATCAGCGGCATAAAGCCGTTTTTCGCCAGTTCGGCTTCGCGCCGATCGCTGATGGCAATTTCGGTCGGGCACTTCATGTCCACGCCACCATCATCGCTGGGGAAGGTGTGGCACGGCAGATCGGCCACTGCGCCACCGGATTCGACGCCGCGAATGGCGGTACACCAGCCGTACTCCTTAAACGAGTGGTTGATGTTGGTAGCCATCGCGTAAGCCGCATTGGTCCAGGTATAGTTTTCGTGGTTGGCGCTGTCGGTATCTTCTTCAAAATCAAACTCATCGACCGGGTTGGTTTTGATACCGTAAGGCAGGCGCGAGAGAAAACGCGGCATGGTCAGGCCGATATAGCGTGCATCTTCCGATTCACGCAGGCTGCGCCACGGGGCGTATTCGGTATTCTGAAAGATCTTGGTCAGATCGCGCGGGTTACCCAGTTCCTGCCAGGACTCCATCTGCATCACGCTGGGTGATGCCCCGGAGATAAACGGGCAGTGCGAAGCCGCACTGATTTTGGCCATTTCACCGAGCAGCTCCACGTCCGGTGGGCTGTGATCGAAATAGTAATCCCCCACCAGGCAACCAAACGGCTCGCCGCCGAACTGACCATATTCCTGTTCGTAGATACTCTTGAACAGCGGGCTCTGATCCCAACCCACGCCTTTATAGCGCTTCAGCGCCCGGCCCAGCTCGCGTTTGGAGATACTCATAAAGCGGATTTTCAGCATCTCGTCGGTTTCGGTGTTATTGACCAGATAGTGCAAACCCTGCCAGGCACCTTCCAGCTTCTGGAATTTCTCGTGGTGGATGATTTTGTTGATCTGCCGCGACAGCTTGTTGTCGATCTCCGCGATCAGCGCCTGAATGGTGCGATAGGCATCGGCAGACACGGTGACGGTATTTTCCAACGCCTGCTGTGCCAGGGTTTTTACCGCATTTTCTACCGCTTCTTTCGCCTGATCGGTTCTGGGGCGAAACTCTTTTTGCAGCAGTGAGTTGAATTCATCGCTGGTATAGGCTTTGGCCGCGGGCGCGGTATATTGCTCAAGTTGTTGGCTCATGGTTTACTCCTCCGCCACCGGGGTTACGCTGGCAGGGCTATCGGTTTCCGGTTTGGGTGCCCGGGTCAGTGACTGCAATAACGCCGGATTGCTCAGTACGTTGGTGATCAACTCCTCGGCGCCGTTTTTGCCGTCCATGTAGGAGAGCAGGTTCGACAGTTGGGTACGGGCTTCCAGCAAGTGGCTCAGCGGTTCAACCTTGCGTGCGATCTCTGCCGGGGAGAAATCGTTCATGTTTTCAAAGACCAGTTCGACGTTCAGGTGGCCGTCATCATTCAGGGTGTTCTCTACCTGGAAGGCGACTCTGGGCTTGAGTGATTTCATGCGATCGTCGAAGTTATCGATGTCGATCTCGAGAAACTTGCGCTCTTCCAGATTGGGCTGCGGCTCAAGGGGCGTTCCCACCAGATCGGCCATCACGCCCATCACGAAAGGCAACTGGATCTTGCGTTCCGCACCGTAGATCTCGACGTCGTACTCGATCTGTACGCGGGGTGCCCGGTTGCGGGCGATAAATTTCTGCCCGCTGCGAGTTTTGACATTTGCCATTATTTTCTCCATAAATCACTGTTATTAGAGGTTTTTGATAACATCCACTCCGCATTGTGCGGTAACCACTTTGCCTGACTAGTTCTCTCCGTCCTGTTTTTCCCTAGTGCCGAGAATGACCTCCAACTGGCGCAAACCGTCCGGGGCCAGATCGCTGACGATTTGCAGAAAATTCAGATTGATCAGCTTCTGTAGCCGCTCGATCATCAGCGGTGCCGGATGGCTGGGTTCATAGAGTTCGAAGTAGCCCTTCACTTTCTCCAGCAGATGCAGAGCATCGGCGCGGGATTGCACCTGCCCGTAACCGAACTCACCCAACGGCAGCGGCAACGGATCGCCAGGCAGGCTCAGCGCTTCCGGCGTCAGGATCAGGTCCGGCTCCGCCTCGCGGCTGCCGTGGCTTTCAGGCTGCTGAATCGCCTGGGCGACGCTATCAAAGGTTTTTTGCAGCAGCGTCATCTCCGGTAACGCGCTCTCGCCAAGATGGAGCTGAATGGCATGGCGCAATTTGGGCAGCGTGCGGGTGATGGCCTGCACGGTCTGGATGTTGGCCTGCTGTGGATTGCTCAGTTCACTGCGCAGGAAGCTCAGCCCATTGGGGAAGTTAGGGAGTTCCTGCTTGCTGCCGTCCAGCAGCGCCACGGCGTCGCGCACCGCAAGCTCGCTGCCGCCGTTTTTAATCAGGGCTGTCGCCCGCACCGCATGAGTCAGCTGGGTGTTATCCCCCAGTTCGGCCAGCGCATTGATGCGAAACATCGGATCGCGCACGCCGTCGCTCTCCAGCAGCGGATGGAGCTGATGCCAATAACGCTCGATCGCCAGATAGATCAGCTGTAAGCCGTCCGCATAGCCCTGCAACCCGCGCAGCTGCGTCCAGGCCAGCGTGAGGAAAAACATCACCCGCAGATCTTTGGTGCGGCGCAACAGGCCGGTGGCCAAGCGCTCTACCGCCCCCCAATCGGGCGCTTCTGCCGGGATAATGGTGTCGCCAAACTGCTGTTCCGGCTTGCCCGCGGCGGTCTGCGTCATGCGCATAAAATCGGCGTCATACTCCAGGTTTTCACCGCAACAGACTTCCGGCGTTACCGGGGTTAGCAAATGTTCAATCGTCATGACTTCTCTCCCTAGTCAAACATGGGGCCGTAAAGCCCCTGGCGCGCATGCTTTACGTCGCCGCTGGACTCAAACAGATGGTGAAAAAGCTGCACCGTGAGATTGCCGCTGTGGATATAGGTATCAAAGGGCTTGCCGCCGCCCGGTGCGCTCCACCAGAAACTGCCGTATTGGCGCGGATCAAAGTGCGAAATCGCCAGCGGCCAACCCGGCGTCACTTCGGCGTCACCTTGCAGCGCCAGAGCCGTCGGCAGCGGCGGTAACGCCTGCAAAGCGCGGTCGATACGCTCAACGGAGTGGCACTGATGAACCCCGCGTTGCAGGATCTGCCCGATGCTGTAATAGCGCTCTGCCGCCAACAGCAAATGTTCGTTCCGCCAGTGCGCAGGGGAAACCAGCCACATGGCGAACAGCGGGTAGTGACGCCCGACGCGATCCTGCGACGGCAGCAGATACCCCAACTGCGCGAACGGCGTGCCCAGCGTGGCGGGCAGCACAAAATTCCACATCGGCGCGCCGAGCAGCGAATAACGGCCATCACGCGGGGCGGAAAGCTGCCGGGCTGCCAGGCCGGACTGGAACCAGTGCGCCCACTGATTAATCAGCGTCGCGGGCAAGCGACGTTGCACAAAGTCGCCACAGCTGGGGATCTTGCCGTACCAGCCGATGCCATTGTCCTGTGGTGGTGCATAGGTTGCCTGTTGCGTCATGATCCGCCTCCTAAGGACAATTGAAGGCGGTGGGCTGGAAGGGATTACGTATGCTGTCGGGCGTTAGCTCCAACACCACCCGATGCCCTTCCAGGTTAAAAGTCGCCGTCTGGGTCAACGACGCCGCGCTGGATTTCAGCGCTGCCTTATCGATCAGCCGGTTCAGCGCCCAATCCCCGCTGGTCACCAGGGTGGCCATTTGCCCGTTGACCAGCGCCAGTTGCAGGCTGACCTGATTGGTGTTGCCGGTGCCGGGCCAACTCACCACCAGCGGCACCAGCGGGCCATGGCTGTAATGGAAAATTTGCCCATCGATGTCCAGCGTCATGCTGAGAATGTCGGAATCCATGCTGACGGGTTTGATCGTCAGGTGGTAAGAGGGTTTCTGATTCTGCCCGCTGAACCAGGTATCGCGGATGTCACGAGCCTGCTGGAAGGAGCGCAGCATGTTACCGCCGCCGGACAGCGTTTTACCGTCGACCCCAGGGTTGAAGCGCCATCCGCCGCGCGAGGTATCGACTTTGCCTTCAAGATTCTGGCGGAAGAAGCTGTCCATAATGCCGCTGTTCGGAGCGAACATGCGCGAGAAGTCACTGCTGGCGATCTCCTGCTGCGCGCTGCGCACTAACGGGTAGCGCCCGCTGATGGCCTGCTTGCAAAAGCTGCCGACCTCAAAACCAACGCGCTTTTGTAGCCCTTCCAGCTCTTTCATCTGCGAATCGCTGCTGGCACCGACTGCCAGTGAAAGCATCATGTTTTTAAACGGCTGCGGCAAACGGCCCGATTCAGCCTGCAACGCCAGAATGACGTCCCCCGGTGGCGGGGCCATGCCGCTGTTGGCCGCGCTTTGCACCGCGATCAGGTAGTTATAAAGGCCATCGGCCTGCTTGAGCACCGTATCAAACGGGATGCTTTTAGCCGCTTCATCGCTGCTCTGTGCCAGTTCGATAATTGGCGCAAAATGCTTGATCACCACCTGCTCCGGCTGGGAAGAGATATCACCAACGTCTTCAGACGATGTGCTGTAAAACAGCGTGTCGAGGAAATGGCCGGGGCCCGCGCTGTTTTTCTCCCCGCTGCTCAGCTTCAGGCCGTTCTCTTTCTGCTCCTGTTCATCGGTGAGCTTGATGTTTTTCACTGCGTTGATCAGAAAGTTACGTAACGGCGAATCCCCGGCAGAGAGCAAACGCGCGGTATTGATGCGCTGGCTCAGGTTGGCAATATTCTTCAGTTCGATATCGCCCAGCAGCGCATCCCAGGCGCTGATGAAATCCTGCATATACAGCAGGCGGACGGTTTTCAGCAGATCGGCGCGGCTCTCTTTGGCCAACGCGCTTTCGTTGACGTTCATCACCCAGCCGTCTTCGGTCAGCAGCGTTTGTGCCACGTTATCGATGCGTTTATTAAACGCCAGCCAGTAGCCTTTGGGGGTATACAGCCCCGGAATGCCGTCGGCCGCAGGCTTGCCGCTTTTACGCCGGAAAGCCAGTTCCGCCTGTGCGCCAGCCAGATCGGTCAGCGAAACGGTTTTCAGCGAAGGTTCCTTCAGCAAGATGCGTTTCAACCGCCCATAGATACGCACCGATAACGCCGCCTGGCTCAGGCGCTGCTGCGCGGACTGCTCCAACAGGCTATCGCGCACATACGGGGAGGACTGAATGCGCTCGTCCAGCAGCTGTTTCAGATGCTCATCGAGCACTTCCCACGACGCTTTGCTGGTGCCCGGCCCAGAGACCCGATGCAGGTTGAACATCACCCAGGCGCGCAGGAATTTGCCATCGTAATGCTCCGGTTCGTACAGCATCCGGTAGGCTTTCAGCGCTTCGAAGCTGAAATCGGCGTCGGCCCCCATGTCATTGCGCAAGATGGCGGTCACCTGCCAGGCAACAAAAGGCAGCAACATGTTTTTCAGTGCTTTTTGATACAGCGCCTGGCTGGCGGTTTCGACCTGAGCCCCACGATACAGCCCCAAGCGGTAGCTGAGCGGCGGATCTTCCAGTGAAAAGCTTTCGCTGCCGCCTAACCGTTTCAGGCCGTTGAGATAAGGCAGCAGAGTGAAAACATCCTGATAGTTATACAGCTCCATTTCACTGCCCTGCTTTTCCAACACCGGGATGTGAGTGGTCACTTCTTTCAGGTAGTCGTGGTTGTTGATATAGCTGGAGTACCAGAACAGCCCCGCCGTGGCGAAGATCGCCCCGAGCGACAGGTAGCCAACCCAATGCAGCGTGGTGTTACGGTAGATCCACCAGCGGTTGTTACTGGCCAGCTCCGACTCGCGGAATACCACTTCTTCCAGGAACTTTTTCAGGAAGTAGCTTTTGCCCTGGGTCTGTTTCTCTTCTTCCGCCTCGCCGCTGTGGCCGGTTTCCTCGGCAGAGCGCGGGGTCAGATTCAGATGCAGCGAACCGTTCATTTCCGACATCATCTTGTCGAAAGGCATCCGGTCTTGCGTGCCGCTGGTGAAATATACCCCGCGAGGCGTGAAGGAGGCCTCAAAGCTGGAGGTGGCAAACAGGGTATTGAGGTAATCCCCCAGCACCTGGCGCAGCCGGGCAAAGGCCTGCGGGAACAGGTAGCTTTCTGCGCGCGTTTTCTGATCCTGCTCCGTCAGCATGGTGTCAGCCAGCCCGAGATTCAGGCGTTGCAGCAGCAGGGTAAAGTGATGCTCAAACGCCTTCATTAGCTCAAAACCGACTTTCTGCGTGTCGCTGCGGGCAAAGGTGAAGCCCCAGATCTGACTGCGCTGCTCTTTGTCGTACTGGCCGAAGTAGGCGAGGAAGCCGCGCAGCAGGTCAACTTTGCTGACCATGATGTAGACCGGGAAGTCGATTTTTAACGACTCGCGCAGCTCCACCAAACGCTTATGCTGCGCCTGAGCCTGTTCCTGGCGCTCTTCTGGGGTGCCATTCATCAGATCGCTCAGGCTGACGGTGACGATCACGCCGTTGATCGGCTGCCGTGGGCGATATTTCTTCAGCAAACCGAGGAAGCTGCCCCACTCCTGCGCGTCGTGCGTCGGGTCGCTTTCCTGCGTGGTATAACGCCCGGCGGTGTCCAGCATCACCGCATTTTCGGTAAACCACCAGTCACAATGGCGAGTGCCGCCGATGCCGCGCAGCGCCGTTTTCCCGAAGCGATCCGCCAGCGGGAAGTTAATGCCGGAATTGACCAACGCGGTGGTTTTCCCGGCACCGGGAGCGCCGATCAACACATACCACGGCAGTTGATAGAGATATTGCCGCCCAAAACCGCTCAGCCAACCGGGCATAAAGCGCGACTGCTGGCCGTTGAAACGCGCTTTTTTCAGCAGGCGGGTGGCCTCTTCAAAGCGCTCCACCAGTTTAGGATCGTCGCGTTCCGCGTCTTTACCCGCGTTTTCCGCTGGCGTCTCAGACATCTGCGTCAGCATTTTGCGGTTACGCCTTGCGCGCCAGGCGGCGGCGATCAGCCGGAACAGCAGCCAGATCCCGCAAATAACGGCGATCGCGAGCTGCCGATTGACCGTCGACTCCAGTGGACGATAGTCACCGACGGAAACATAAGGGCCGATGAACCAGATGATCATCGAAATGGAACCTACGCCCACCATGCCCCACAGGAAACGGCTGGTAATAATGGCAATGATTGAATTCAGCATCTGACCCCCATCTAGAGCGACATCGTCGGATTTTGGGCTGCGCCCGGTGCCAGTTGCAGCGTGATCTCAACCCGGCGGTTGAGTGCCTTATTGGCTTTGCTGTCGTTTGGCACCACCGGATCCTGCTCGCCTTTCCCTTCGATCATCAGCCGGTCTGGCTGTACCAGGGACTTCTACAGCAAAGCGCTGACGGAATCCGCACGCGCCAGCGAAAGATCGTAATTGGAGGCAAAGCGTGCTTTACGAATGACATCGCTGTCGGTATATCCCGTGACCATGACTTTCCCGTCGATCTTGTTAAGAGCTTCTGCCACCCGGTTGAGGATCGGCCGGTAGGCCGCGCGTACCGAGGTTGAGGCCGAGTCGAACAAGCCATCGCCGCGCAACACCACAATACTTTTCTGGTCTTCATCATGTACGCTCAGCAAACCTTCATCGATCTCCTGTTGCAGGAAGCCTTTCAGGCTGGCAATGGACGGCGTCGGCGGGGCCGGTATCTCCGCCGAAAGTACCGGCGGCAGTTCGAGCTGATAAATAGAGGCCACCACCGGCGTGGTGGCTTCGCCGAGCCGCCAGTCCAGCGAGATAAACCACAAGCAGGACATCAGCCCCAGAAATGCCGCACAGGCCCACACCGGCAGCATTGGCCGCCAGTTTTTTTTGCCCACCGGCAGATCGGTAGGATGCTGGGATAACGGCACGGGATACTCACCGCGTACCGAGTGAATAATTTGTGCCAGACGCTGCCTCAGCGTTTCCAGCTGCGAGTAGCCGTTCTCGATAATGTGATAACGGCCCTCAAAGCCCAGCAGCAGGCAGTAGTTGATCAGCTCCAGTAGCAGGATGTTTTTCTGCGGCTGTTTAGACAGCCGGGCCAGCAGTTGGAAGAATTTCTCCCCGCCCCAGGTTTCGTTATGGAAGGTAACCAACAGCCCGCTGGTAGACCACACGGTGCTTTTCCCCCAAGGGGTAAACATCGCGGCTTCGTCCAGCGCGGTGCACAGACAATAACGGGCACCGATCAGCACGTCGTATGGCAACCCGGCCTGCTGCCCCTGAACTTCGAAACGGCGGATATCATCAATCAGCGTCTGGCGTAACTTCAGCGGATCGGGACGGCTGGCCATATTGCGGATGAACGGGATCCGATTAAGCAGCGGGTTTGCCAGCGTCACCAACAGATTGTTTGAAGCCTGTATATTCGCCAGAGGCGCTGCAAGATCATCGCCAGCCGCTTTAGCGTGAATATTTTGCATGGAACATTCCTATTTCCTGAACCTTATGCCGACGGATTACGAATCGCCCAAAATTCCATATTCAGGCCAGGGAAATCCCCGGCGAGATGCAGCGCAAAAGCGCTGGATTTACTCATCTGTTTCCAGAGTTCGCCGCTGTTTTCCAGCTCGAAATAGGTATATCCTGCGTGATAAGGCAGTTGGCGCGGGGCGGCAGGCATACTGCGCAAGCCAATCCCCGGCAGTTGCAACTGCACCAGATCGCGGATGTTGTTGACCGGCGCGACTTTCAGCTGGGCCGGGAAGCGGGTACGAATGGCATCCATCGGCACGTCGGCATTGACGGCAATCACGAAGCCAAACTCGTTGGTCATGTTGGCATACGGGATAGTGGCGATATTCAGGCCGTGTGAACGCTCGATCAGCGGTAGCTGAATGGCGTTCTCTTCGAAGACGATGGACAAACCTTGCCGCAGCCAGTTCATCAGCGCGTTGAAGCTGAACGCCAGCGCGTCGTGGTCATACACCGGCAATGCCTCACCCGCGATACGCGCCGGGGAGAAGGTCATCAATTCACAGGCCAGCGCCAGCCATTCGGTGAATAACCTCTCCGGGTGGTACTGATTGCAGTGGCGGGCATGATGCGTGATGCCCACGTAGCGGTTGATCAACTGCAACATCATGAAATCCGAGGTTTCCGACACGCCGCCCCGCCCGCTTTGCCCAAGACGCTGCCCCAACTGCTGGCTGCGCTGCTGCAACAGGCCGAGCACGTCGCTGATAAAGGTGCTTAGCAACGGGTTTTCCTGGCAGGCCAGCATTGGCGGAATGTAGCTCGCATCGATTTTCAGGCTGTTATCCGCGCTTTTTTCTAACACCCGCAGCACGCCAATGGCGCACCAATCGGCCGTCAGTTCACTCTCCGGGATCAGATGCAAGCGCAACTGGCCGAACTGTAATTCTGCGCTGCCAACCGAAATGGTATTCATGTCTTCCACTTCGCTTTCATAAGCCACATAACGGGCCAGTGAATCAGGCGAGTCGCTAAACGCCACCTCACGGCTGCTGGCGCGATGCACCGGCAGGGCCAGCATCACGTTAATAATGCTTTTGCCGTCCGCTATTTTGATCGGCAGCGGCGCTTCCTCGGCACCGTAAAAAGAGAAGAAGCTGCCATCGGGCATAATCCCGCTGGCGGCATTAAGCGCGATATTCCCCAGGCGCAGGGCGCTTTCATCAATATCCAGCGAGATAAAACCCCAGTAATGCTCTTGCTGTGCCATTCCCCATGAACGGATATAGTGTTCAAGGTAGTTTTCAGATTGCTGAAAATGGTGCGGACGCAGAAACATACCTTCCGTCCAGACGACTTTATGTACTCGTTTCATTACCGAGGTCCTTGGAAATAAAAAGCGCTTGGTACATTTATGCCGGTCAATTAAGACTCACCAATCCCCTCTCCTTGGGGAGAGGGGGCGCAACTTTCA
>JBAQHZ010000307.1:0-13846 GCA_049288585.1 Chania sp. | reverse complement strand
AGGCCGTTCTGACGAGAAGCGGCGTTAATACGTGCAATCCACAGCTGACGGAACTGACGCTTACGTTGACGACGGTCACGGTAAGCATACTGGCCTGCTTTGATTACTGCCTGGAAGGCAACACGATAAACGCGCGAACGGGCACCGTAGTAACCTTTCGCTTGTTTCAGTATTTTCTTGTGACGTGCGCGTGCAATTACACCACGTTTTACGCGAGCCATATGCTCTCTCCTAAAGTCTTATTCTTGATTCAAAAAATGTGGCTTATGCGTACGGCAGGCACGCGGTAACCAGGACCAGATCGTTTTTAGACACCATGCCTTTCGGACGCAGATGACGTTTACGCTTGGTTGCTTTTTTGGTCAGAATATGACGCAGGTTAGCATGTTTGCGCTTAAAACCACCGCTGCCGGTCTTTTTGAAGCGCTTGGCTGCACCACGTACAGTTTTAATTTTTGGCATGTTAATTAAATCCACTTCGCATTGTTAAACAACGAATCAGTGAGGCGAATAAAACCCACGCACGCTTGCACGGCGTGGGTTCGATTACTTGGAAGCCGTACTGTTTCTTCTTGGGTGCGAGCACCATAATCATCTGACGGCCTTCGATCCTTGTTGGGAAGGACTCGACCACTGCCAGATCAATATCTTCACACAAATCTTTACGGACGCGGTTAAGCACTTCCATACCAATCTGCTGGTGCGCCATTTCACGCCCACGGAACCGCAGGGTGATCTTGGCTTTATCGCCGTCTTCCAGAAAGCGAATCAGGTTGCGTAGTTTGACCTGATAGTCGCCATCATCGGTGCCAGGGCGGAACTTGATTTCCTTAACCTGGATAACTTTTTGCTTCTTCTTCTGTTCTTTGGTCGACTTGCTCTTCTCGTAGAGGAATTTGCCGTAATCCATGATCCGGCAAACTGGCGGTTCGGCATTTGGGCTGATCTCTACTAAATCAACACCCGCTTCCTCAGCTTTTTCAAGAGCTTCATTCAGACTGACAATACCAATCTGCTCGCCATCGACGCCGGTTAGGCGAACTTCTTGCGCGCGAATTTCTTTGTTAATGCGATTTGGACGCGCCGGTTGAACTCGTTTTCCGCCTTTAATACTTTATTCCTCCAGTTGATGAAGACTTCGGCTGCGTATCTCATGTAGCAGCTTGTCTACGACTTCTTGTACGTCCAGGCTCCCCAGGTCTTTGCCACGGCGGGTACGAACGGCAACTTTGCCTGATTCGACCTCTTTATCACCGCACACCAACATGTATGGAACCCGTCGTAAAGTATGTTCGCGAATTTTAAAGCCAATCTTCTCGTTTCTCAAGTCCGCTTTTGCCCGAATGCCTGCATCTTGCAGTTTTTTGGTCAATTGCTGGACGTAATCAGACTGGCTGTCGGTGATATTCATCACCACTACCTGCACTGGAGCAATCCAGGTTGGGTAGAAACCGGCATATTCTTCGGTAAGGATACCGATGAAGCGCTCCATGGAGCCAAGAATAGCACGGTGAATCATTACCGGTACCACGCGTTCGTTGTTTTCGCCGACATACGACGCGCCTAGACGGCCCGGTAAGAAGAAATCGAGTTGCACGGTACCACATTGCCATGCGCGATCCAAACAATCATGCAAGGTAAATTCAATTTTTGGACCATAGAAGGCACCTTCACCCGGCTGATATTCAAACGGAATCCCGTTTTCAGTCAGTGCGGCGGCCAGATCGTCTTCAGCACGGGTCCACATATCGTCAGTACCAATGCGCTTCTCTGGGCGGGTAGACAATTTCACCGCGATTTTTTCGAAGCCAAAGATGCCGTACATATCGTAGACCATCTTGATGCAGTCGTTCACTTCAGCACGCACCTGATCTTCGGTACAGAAGATGTGGGCATCATCCTGGGTGAAACCACGGACACGCATCAGACCGTGCAGCGAACCTGAAGGCTCGTTACGGTGACAACTGCCGAACTCGCCCATGCGCAACGGCAGGTCGCGGTAAGACTTCAGGCCCTGATTGAAGATCTGCACGTGGCCCGGGCAGTTCATAGGCTTGATGCAATACTCACGATTTTCTGACGACGTAGTGAACATGGCGTCTTTGTAGTTTTCCCAGTGGCCGGTTTTTTCCCACAGCACACGGTCCATCATGAACGGCCCTTTCACTTCCTGATACTGGTACTCTTTGAGCTTCATACGCACAAAGGCTTCCAGTTCGCGGAAGATGGTCCAACCGTCATTGTGCCAGAACACCATGCCCGGTGCTTCTTCCTGCATATGGTACAGGTCAAGCTGCTTGCCGATCTTACGGTGATCACGCTTCGCCGCTTCTTCAAGACGTTGCAGATAAGCGTTCAGCTGTTTTTTATCTGCCCACGCGGTGCCGTAGATACGCTGCAGCATTTTGTTTTTGCTGTCGCCACGCCAGTAAGCACCCGACGTTTTCTGCAGTTTGAAATGATGGCAGAAACGCATATTCGGCACATGCGGGCCGCGGCACATGTCGATGTATTCTTCGTGGTGATACAGGCCAGGACGGTCGTCACGGCTGACGTTTTCATCCAGAATTGCCACTTTGTAGCTTTCGCCACGGGCAGCAAAGGTGTCGCGGGCTTCCTGCCAGCTCACTTTTTTCTTGATGACGTCATAATCTTTGTCGGCCAACTCATGCATCCGCTTCTCAAGCAGATCCAGATCTTCCTGCGTCAGGGTACGATCGATGTCAACGTCATAGTAAAAACCATTGTCGATCACCGGGCCGATGGCCATTTTGGTATCTGGCCACAGCTGTTTGATCGCATGGCCCAACAGGTGCGCGCACGAATGGCGCATGATTTCCAGGCCTTCGGCGTCTTTGATGGTGATGATAGCTAGTTGCACATCAGACTCGATCAGATCGCTGGCATCAACCAGTTCGCCGTTGACACGGCCAGCAATACAGGCTTTGGCAAGGCCAGGGCCGATATCACGGGCAACATCCATCGGGGAAACGGCATGATCATATTGACGCTGACTTCCGTCAGGAAGAGTAATAACAGGCATTAATAATTCCTTATCTACAGTGGTGACCCACACGACAGATCACATGCAGTACAGATATTTTGATGAGTATTGAGTAAGTTATGCAGCATATCTCGCCCACAATTGCCAGATTGATGCACAACTTGATACGCCCATAAAACGCGTACCTTCAGCGGCTTTTTACAGCCCTGCGGATAGTAACATTAAATTTGTAGCGGATAAATAAAGTGCAATAGCACCAGCATCAACAAGTTATTGCTGCAAGTGATGGGTGTGCCAAACGATGGGTAAAACGCCGTGAATATCACAGTGCTTGACTTTTAAGCACAACCCCGTCAAATTAATCCGGGTAAAATAATAATGCCCGGGTATAATACTGTGAATACGATTAACTCTGCAAAATGCACCGCATTTTTACGTCACCAACGTGTCGCCACAGGCTCCTACCCTGAGGTTACAAAGGTGCTGGCGTCGCTCGATCTTTCAGCCGGTGGTCTGTTGGTATTTGATGATGCCACAGGAGTACAGGTCGACTATCCCTGGCCTGAGGGCTATGTCTGGCCGCAGCCTGGGGAAAATGTCTCCATACATGAGGCTGAACCCGCAACTCAGCCTTCCGTCGGGCGGCCAAAACTCGGTGTAGTGGCACGTGAAGTGACGCTGCTACCCCGCCATTGGGAATGGTTAGCACAGCAGCGTGGCGGTGCTTCTGCCGCATTGCGCCGTTTGGTTGACGAGGCTCGGCACAATACGGCGGAACAGGACCATCAGCGCCGAGCAAAAGAGAAAGGCTACCGATTTATGACCGCCATCGCCGGTTGCTTACCTGGTTATGAAGAAGCGGTGCGAGCGCTGTTTGGTCATGACGGTAAGGTTTTTGCCGAAGGTATTGCCCATTGGCCAGCCGATATCCAGGCGCATCTGGCCTGGATAACCCGCGATGCTTTCACCTCGTGATATCACGCACACTTAGGCACGACTGGTGCTATTACCCCCTTTAAGTGCAGGAAAACGTTAAATGCCAACTCGTTCGCAACAAGGGCAGAAGCCGCTCTGGCGCATCTACCTGATCTTTTTGGTACCCATGGTACTGTCCAATTTCCTGCAAGGATTTTCCGGCACTCTTAACGGTATTTATATCGGCCAAATGCTTGGCACTCATGCTTTGGCAGCGATTGCCGGTATGTTTCCCGTGGTTTTCTTCTTTATCTCACTGGTGATTGGCGTAGGTGCCGGGGCATCGGTGTTGATTGGGCAGGCATGGGGGGCGAATGAACCGGAAAAGGTGAAAACCATCGCCGGAACAGCGCTGATGCTGGGCGTCATCATTGGCTTGCTGGCCGCCGTGTTTGGTTCTCTGTTTGCTCGTCAGGCGTTGCAGGCTCTGGGAACCCCGCCGGATGTGTTGGAAGAGGCGGTTTCTTACGCCCGTATTATGATGCTGATTATGCCGCTGTTGCTGGTGTTTATTCTGTTCACTCAGTTGCTACGCGGCGTCAGTGACACGGTTTCTCCGCTGTTGGCACTCCTGCTATCGACCTGCGTGGGTTTGCTGCTGACCCCGGCGCTCATCCGTGGCTGGCTAGGGTTTGCTCCGATGGGCATCCAGAGCGCAGCACTGGCGGGTATGGTGGGGAACGCGCTAGCCATGATCTATCTGGCGGTACGCCTTCGCCGTAAACAACACGTGCTGGCTCCCGATCGTGTCATGCTGGCCGCGTTGAAGCTGAACCCGGTTGTGCTGCGCAAAGTATTGCGCATTGGCTTACCGACCGGTTTGCAGATGGTGGTGATTTCAATTTCTGAGCTGGCCATTCTGACTCTGGTTAACCGCCACGGTTCGGATGCCACTGCCGCCTACGGCGCCGTCACGCAGATCGTCAATTACGTGCAGTTCCCGGCGCTGTCGATTGCCATTACGGCTTCCATTCTCGGAGCCCAAGCGATCGGCGGCGGGCATATGGAACGGATTAGCCCCATTCTGCGTACCGGATTATTTATCAATCTCTGGTTAACCGGCACGCTGATCGTGTTGGGTTATCTACTTTCGCATTGGCTGCTGGGTCTGTTCCTCACTAGCCCTAGCGTCTTGGCACAGGCAGAACATCTGTTACATATCATGCTGTGGAGCATGCTGGTGTTTGGTTTCCAGGCCATCGTCGGTGGTATCATGCGCGCCAGCGGCGTAGTGTTAGTGCCGGTATCCATTTCGATTCTGTGTATTCTGGTCGTACAATTACCCGCAGCTTACCTACTCAGCGCCTATTTTGGCTTGGAGGGCGTATGGATGGCGTTCCCGATAGCTTATTTGACAATGCTGGCATTGCAGACCACTTTCTACAGGCTGGTTTGGCGGCACAAGAAAATCGAACGCTTAGTATAACGTTGTTGAGATGAAGCGCCGCACCAGGCGCTTTGCTGACATCCACGTCCACCATTTTTGGGGTTTGTTTTTATGTTGACCATTTTGCAGTTGTTTCAAGCCATCGGGCTGGGACTGGTGTTACTGCTGCCACTGGCTAATCCGCTAACCACGATAGCGTTGCTGCTGGGCCTGTCGGGCAATATGACGAGTGAAGAACGTAACCAGCAGTCGCTGATGGCTTCAGTATACGTGTTCTTTATCATGACGGTGGCGTTCTATGCCGGTCAACTGGTCATGAAAACCTTTGGTATCTCCATTCCCGGCCTGCGCATCGCCGGTGGGTTGATCGTCGCTTTTATCGGTTTACGTATTCTGTTTACACAGCAAACCCCAGGCGAAACGCTGGAAGTGGAAACCAAGAGCAAAGAGCTACGCAAAAAGACCTCTGCCAATATCGCCTTTGTGCCATTAGCAATGCCGAGCACCGCCGGGCCGGGTACGATTGCGATGATCATCAGCTCTGCATCGAGCATCAAAGAAAACACGCTGGGATTTGCTCATTGGGTGCTATTGGTGGCACCCGTGCTCACCTTCCTGGCGGTTTCGGTGATTTTATGGGCCTGCCTACGCAGTTCGACCAGCATTATGCGCCTGGTTGGCAAAAGTGGCATTGAAGCCATCTCCCGCCTGATGGGTTTCCTGCTGGTCTGTATGGGCGTGCAATTTATTATCAACGGCGTGCTGGAGATTATCTCCACTTACACACCGAACGCCTTCTAAAAGTCTTAATTTGGCAGGGAATCATGCGCTAGCGGCTGCAACAAATCGGCGTATTTCTGCGATATGCTGCAAACCGTAAGCGCATTGCCCAACTTCGATTTTCGGTTTGTTGCGCCCATGGAAATCACTACCGCAGGTCACAAATGCCGAACGATCAACGGCAAAGTCATATAGCTGGCTGGCCAATTCTGGCGAATGGTAGCTGGAGAATACTTCAATACCCATCACGCCCGCTTTCAGCATGTCATCAATCACCAGAGTGTGATCCTGCTTAACGTTGGCACCAATATGCGCCACGACCGGTATCCCGCCATTATGGCGAATCACGTCGACCATCTCGCTCATTGCCGGGTAGCTGACAGGCATGTAGCAAACTTTCCCAGGGCCAAAGAAATCCCAGTAAAAGTTGATCAATGGCATATCCGCCCTGGCACCACCAGTACGATAAGGCAGCAACAGCGGATGGCCGTCATTGCGTTCATCCTCCAGGATCACCTCTCCCATCTGCTCTTCCTGTGGAATAGCCCCGCCACACACCTGCTCTAACCGCTGTTCATCAAGGTAGAACTTCAGCTCGCGCAGCTTTTCGAACTTTTTCGGTGTCAGTTCACGCTGGATCGCACTGAAATTCTGGTGGATCGCCGCAAAGTCTTCACTGAGGGTAAAACCATAGCCCAACAGATGATAGTTACGCCCGGCAAAGGTACAGTCGATTTCAATACCGGATAACACCTTCAGGCTGGATGACGCCAAGGCCTTGGCTTGCTCTACCGAATTAGCGTTGTTGTGATCGGTCACTGCTAACGTGCTGATGCCCTGTTGCTGGCAGCGAGCGATCAGCACCTCAACTGGGAAATCTGCGTCATCGCTGTAATTGGAGTGCATGTGCAGGTCAATCTTTTCCATTATTCCCCCTCAGTTCCTGCTATCTGATATGCATCATTGATTTTGCTGATTTTATCAGCGGTCCATTTGGACTTTTGATCAAAGCACACTATGTTTAGCAAAGCACTGGCCTGATAAATTTAAGATTCATTGTATAACGAGAGTGACAAACCAGTCGGTGAAGTACCTCCCGTTAGCCATGCCACATCATCCGCAAAGCCTACCTGCGGTTCCGCGCAGTGATTATAGTGAGGGAACATCAATGCTAAAAACATTTCACGCTTTCATTTACCTGTTGCTGGTTTGCTGGCTGGCTCCTGCCACGGCAGAAACCAACAATAACCCTCAAGTTCAGATAAGCGACAGCGTTTCTTATCAGTTGATCGACCACTGGAGCAGTGAGCGATTGAACCAGATCCTCAATGTCGACACGCCAAAATTTTCTGGAGTAAACGTTAAATATACCCCAGCCAACAACGCGGTAAACCTGTATCGCGTCACCTATCACTCGGTGATACCGGAGTTCGGCAACCGGCCAACGGTCGCATCAGGGTTGCTTGCCATCCCAGAAACCGCTGGCAAGTCATTCCCACTACTCTCCTATCAGCACGGTACGGTCTACGGGAAATATCAGGTTCCGTCATTCCCTGAACAGTCACCGGAAACCCAATTGATGATCGCGCAATTTGCCGGGCAAGGTTACCTGGTGATCGGTGCCGACTATTTTGGTTTGGGTAACTCTACCGAGCCTGAAGGCTATATGGTAAAAGGCAGCCACCAGCAGGCCACCTATGACATGCTGATTGCCGCCCAAAGCGTGCTCAAACACATGGGGCTGAGCAACGATCGTCTGTTTCTTTCCGGCTGGTCACAGGGCGGTTTTGTGACCATGGCTATGCTTGAGAAGCTGGAAAGCGTCGGCATCAAACCACAAGGCACTACCACCGCCAGCGCGCCCGTGGACGTGTTTGCTCTAATGAACGGTTTTCTGGTTTTCCCACGCAAGTTTGACGCCAGTTGGCTGAATAGCATTATGATCCTGTCAGCTTTCGCTTACGAAAATTACTACGGAGTACCCGGTCTGGCTCGCGCATTGCTCAACGACGAGTACTACGACGTTGCCAAGAAAGCCTATGAGCGCCAACCGTTCAATCCAGAAGATATTCCTACCGATCTGCACAAACTGATTCGGCCGGAATATTTTAACCCGCAATACTTTGCTAACTCAGCCTATGGCAAGCTGATTGCCGCAGCTCAAGCCTATCGCTGGGTTATCCAGTCTCCGGTGCGTAACTATTACGGTGAAACAGATGAGGCCATCACGGTTGGCGTTGGCCGCATGGCGATGACCTATGCACAATCGATGGGATCAGGTAACACGATGGTTGAGGCGATTTCCACGGGTGACACCACTCACCGGGGCACTTTCGCGACGGCGGTGCCGCAGTGGAAGTTATGGTTCGATGCCAAATAAACACAAGGCCCCGTTAAGGGGCCTTGTATCTATGTGAAAGCGTATTACTCAGACATCGCCTGATAGGCGGTAGTGACTTTCCAAAGATAACGCGGCGCCTGCGGTGCCGGGTGTTTCTTCTGGATATGCTGATAGAACTCGTCTGGGCTCATCTGGTTAATACGGTTTACCGCCACACGTTTATCGGATGAGAATGTCCGTAACATCGCCCCGGCACCATTCACATAAGAGACGATGGTGGCATAGCGTAACGTTTGTGGATCGGTGATCCCGGCTAGCTGCTGGCTTTGAAGAATATTGATATAGGCCGTTCCCAGATCAATATTGACCGCCGGATCCTTCAACTCACGTGAGCTTGGCTGCCCATCTTTTCCTTTCATACGGTAAGCATCGCGCCCGGCGGTTGATGCCTTCAGTTGCATTAATCCTACGGCATTCGAGGTGCTGACGACGTTCGGGTTAAACCCGGACTCCACCTGAATGATGGCTTTAATCAAGGTTTCGTCGACGCCATAGTTGCTGGCAGCCTGACGAATGTAATCATTATAGGCGACCGGCGTGCCGGTTCGGTTGCTGGGTGTTGGCGATGGAGGTTTGAGCCAACCGCCTGATGTACCACTGCCTGCCGTGTTGCCCGTTGTCTGCGGATCGTTCGCGCAACCGGCTAATAGTAAGATTGCCATCAGGCAACCGATTTTTGTTTTCACAGAATCCCTCACTCCTTTCAATGAGTTGCGTAGCATATACAACCTGTAAGGACGCCTGTATAACTTTTTTGGTCTATTCTCAGGGTATCCATATACCAAGAGGTGATTTATGAGTCAATCTCCACCCACCTGTTTTGTGGTGACTTTCAACGTTCAGGAAGACGGTTTAACCGATTTATCCAAGCTGAGTGGGCAACTCACTCGCGAAGGATTTACCACCTCGGTCACTGATGAACGAGGCATCCAACATCAACTGGAGAGCACCAGCTTTGCTTTGATAACGCCGTTGGATCAACAGATTGTACAACAACTGGCCCAAGGGTTCGGCCAGGTTGCCTTAGGAAAGCCCCCTAAGGTCACCGTTGCTACCTCCTGGGACTACGTCAAACGGTTACATACTGATACATAAAACAGAATCATTCACCGTCGCGGAATTCATCACTCACTTTGGGAACGAAACCTGCGACGGTCACTCCACTAACGTTGAACGCATCTCACCCTATTGCTGCTGATAAATGTCAGGCCGAACAATATGCCAGACGAAGTTCTCTTTTTTGATTGGCTGATACCCTACTTTTTGATACAACCAAGGGGCGCTGTTGGTGACCAACATGATGCGCCGCAGACGCTGCAACACCGGATGCTCCAGCGAACATTCCATTAGCCAGCGTGCCAGCCCCTGCCGTTCAAACTCTGGTGTGACGAAAACATCACACAGATAGCCAAAAGTCACGTAGTCGGTCACCAAGCGGGTAAAACCGATTTGCTGGTTACGATGATAAAGCCCAAAACACAGGCTGTTCTCTATCGATAGACGTACCGTTTCCAGCGAAATCCCTTTCCCCCAACTGGTGGTAGTCAAAAAAGCGTGAGTAAAAACCAGATCCAACTCACTCTTATCACTGCTGATGTGAAATTCGCCGCGCTGCCACTGCATGTTTTGCTCCATCCTCACTCCTTCTGTTCGCTGATTTAAGGACACAGTGCACAAACATCGCCGAGCAACCAGCAAGTTGCAAGCGTAGACGTACTTAAATTAATCAATAGCGTATATACTTTGACCAGACACGCGGCAGTGGAATTATCACCAGTAGTTGATACAGCTGTGCGCCATGTCGTGTTTTCGCAACAGGAAAGACGCTAACCTAATGAAATCACAGGCAACACAGAGGGGAATGACTATGTGGCAAGCCGTTAGTCGTCTGTTAAGTGAACATCTTGGCAGCGCAGAAATCCGCGAAAGGACTGAACTACCCGGCGGAGAAATCCATTCGGCGTGGCGCGTGAGTTACGGTGACAGCGAGGTGTTTGTGAAATGCGATACCCGCGAACTGCTGCCGATATTTACTGCCGAAGCCGATCAACTGGCACTCTTGGCGCGCAGTAAGACCGTACGCGTACCCGAGGTGTACGGAGTGGGTAGCGATCGCGATTACAGTTTTCTGCTGCTCGAATATCAACCACTTAAACCATTAGATGCGCACGGTGCGCATTGCCTGGGTCAACAGTTGGCCCGCCTGCACCAATGGAGCGAACAACCGCAGTTCGGTCTGGATTTCGATAACGATCTTTCCACCACACCGCAGCCCAATGCCTGGCAACGCCGCTGGGCCGAATTTTTTGCCGAACAGCGCATCGGCTGGCAGTTGCAATTGGCTGCCGAAAAGGGCATGACCTTCGGCGATATCGATGAAATCATCGACATAGTGTATCTGCGGCTACAACACCACCAGCCGCAGCCTTCCCTATTGCATGGGGATTTATGGCCCGCCAACTGCGCGCTGGCCGCTGATGGCCCCTTCCTGTTTGACCCGGCCTGCTACTGGGGCGATCGCGAGTGCGATCTTGCCATGTTGCCACTTTACCCGGACCTGCCAGCACAGATTTATGATGGCTACCAAAGCATCTGGCCGCTAGAGACCGGTTTTATTGAGCGCCAGCCGCTGTATCAACTCTACTACCTGCTTAACCGCAGCAACCTGTTCGGCGGCCAGCACCTGGTGACCGCACAGCGCGCCATCGACGCCTTGCTACATCCTGATGTGTTCTAAATAATTTGGGCGCTGCAAGCAGCGCCCAAATTATCAAACCTTTGCCACATTAGGCTGCGCCAGCCATCTGCCCCAGCAGTTTAAACACGAAATAGGCAACCACCGCGATCACCGCTGGCAAAATGTACAACGGGAAGTACTGCAGGAAGATAGTATGATGCGGTAGCGTAATTCGTTCTTCTAACTGCGCCCGCGTCTGCCCGTCGTTCCCCTTGGCTTGCTCTAAAATCATCTGATCTTCCAGCCCTTCACGGATAAACTTCACCTGACGCGACATCCGCGCACCAGAAGTCTGTAACGCCAGCCCAACAAAAATCAGAAAATAGATGATGATAAACATCAGGTTTGCACCACTGAACAGGCTCTTGTCGACATCCGGCACTGGCGAGTTGTACCAAAAAATATTCAGGAACGAGGTATTAAAACGCAGCATATCCACGATGACGTGAACAAAATCCAGCATCACAGCGTTAATGCCTTTGGTTTTTTCACTGTGTTGATAAACAAAGCTCAACAGTGAAACCAGCGTGGAAAGTAACGCAGGGATGAAAATCACCCATCCGAAAATACGTTTCAGTATGGCGATGCGCCCAGCCTGTTGATACGTCATGTGTTCCCCTTGTAAGTGACGTAACCGTCAATGGGCTAAGTCTACCCGTAGTTAAGGAAGCTCGCCCACCGTTTTCTTTACCAATCGATGGGCAGATGCTGCGTTTTGACCAAGCGAGCCAAGCCAGAGAGGTACAGACCCACCAGCAAAAATGATAAAGTGGGGAAAACGTGATCTTTTACCGGCGCAGTAGGAGCTAATCATTAAATGACTTATTCGCAACGCATAGAAACCGCTATTTTTGACATGGATGGTTTATTGATCGATTCGGAACCCCTGTGGTTACAAGCGGAATTGGATATCTTCGGCTCGCTGGGGCTGGATCTGTCCGATCGTCACAAACTGCCAGATACACTGGGCCTGCGTATCGATCTGGTGGTGAAAATGTGGTACCAGTCGATGCCGTGGCAAGGGGTGTCGCAAGAAGAGGTCGCCGGGCGCATTATCGAACGGGCCATAGAACTGGTGCGAGAACAACGTCCACTGTTGCCCGGCGTGCAACAAGCGTTAGAACTGTGCCGCAGCCTGGATTTGAATATCGGCCTGGCCTCCGCTTCACCGCTGCGCATGCAGCAACAGGTTTTGAAGATGTTCGATCTGGAAAGCTATTTTGATCAGCTGGTTTCTGCCGAGTATCTGCCCTACAGCAAGCCGCACCCAGAGGTTTATCTGATTGCCGCAGAGCGCTTAGGCAGCGAACCGTCGCACTGTATTACGCTGGAAGACTCCTTCAACGGCATGATTGCCACCAAAGCGGCACGTATGCGCTCCATTGTCATTCCAGCACAAGAGTATCGTCAGGATCCTCGCTGGGCTCTGGCTGATTACAAACTGCACAACCTTGAGCAGTTGACTGCCGAGCACCTGGCATAAAACCCTGTCGGCATCGGCCCCTGCTGATGCCGTTTATTTCCCCTTATGTTGTATCGACCGCGCTTTTTTACTGCAAAACCCCGACTGCGTCATAAAATAAATAAAACGGCATTTCATTTTTATTGAATTCGTATGTCAGGCGTTCTATGCTGGCACCATAAAGAAAACGCCGGGCAGCCGATGACCGCTGTTACTGCCACACAGCGCCAGTTGGCGGCCCGGTGCTTTCTTCCTCAATGGTGAACTTCAAAGAAGAGAGACATTGCAATGGACGTTCGTCAAAGCATTCACAGTGACCACGCTAAACAGCTCGATACCGCTGGATTACGCCGCGAATTCCTGATTGAGAATATCTTCGAAACCGACAACTACACGATGACCTACAGCCATATTGACCGCATCATTATCGGTGGGGTTAAACCGGTGAATACTACGGTCAGCATCGGCGACGAAGTGGGTAAGCAACTGGGCGTGAGCTATTTCCTTGAGCGCCGTGAATTAGGCATGATTAATATCGGCGGGCCGGGTGTTGTGGTGGTGGATGGTCATACCTACGAAATTGGCCATGAAGAAGCGTTGTACGTGGGCAAAGGTGCGCAGCGCGTTGAATTCAGCAGCGTGGATGCCCAGCAACCTGCCAAGTTCTATTACAACAGCGCCCCTGCACATACTCATTATCCCAATAAAAAGATCACCTTGGCAGAAGCTTCACCGCAAACGCTGGGTGATGATGCCACCAGCAACCGCCGTACTATCAACAAATTCATCGTTCCGGACGTCTTACCCACCTGCCAGCTCACCATGGGCCTGACCAAACTGGCGGAAGGTAATCTCTGGAACACCATGCCCTGTCATACCCATGATCGCCGCATGGAAGTGTATTTCTATTTCGACATGGACGATGACACCGCAGTGTTCCACATGATGGGGCAACCGCAGGAAACACGTCATCTACTGGTACAGAATGAACAGGCGGTGATCTCACCAAGCTGGTCCATTCATTCTGGTGTAGGCACCAAGCGTTATACCTTTATCTGGGGTATGGTTGGCGAAAATCAGGTCTTTGGTGACATGGACCA
>JBAQHZ010000306.1:0-2965 GCA_049288585.1 Chania sp. | reverse complement strand
GTCTATAACCTGCCGATCCTCACCCCTCCGCGCTGGGTGCGTTCAAAATCCTCCCCGGTTTCCCTGGAAAACCTGCTGGTCTATATGACCGAGTTGCTGCAACACCCGGCGCAGGAAAACCGCATTTTTGACGTTGCCGGGCCGGAATACATCAGCTACCAAACCTTGTTCGAGCGCTTTATCGTCATCAGTGGCAAAAAACGCTGGCTGATCCCAGTACCGTTGCCAACGCGTTTTATTTCGGTGTGGTTTATCAGCATGATTACCTCGGTTCCCACCTCGATTGCCAGCGCACTGATCCAGGGATTAAATCACGATCTCCCCGCCGACGGCGCGCCTCTGCAAGCCTTGATCCCACAACGGCTGCAAACCTTTGATGAAGCGGTAAAAGAAACGCTGCGCCGCGAGGATGAAGTGATCGACTCCGCCGACTGGGGTTACGATCCCGAAGCTCGCGCCCGCTGGCGGCCTGGCTACGGGTTTTACCCGAAGCACGCAGGTTGCACGCTGGATACGCAAGCCTCCAGCGCCGCCTTGTGGCACGTGGTTCAGCAACTGGGCGGCAAGGAAGGCTACTTCTATGCCAACATTTTGTGGCAAATTCGCGCACGCATGGATGATATTGCGGGTAATGGCATCGTTTATGGCCGACCCGCGCGGGATACGCTAGAGGTTGGCGATCTGGTGGACGGCTGGAAGGTGATCACCATGAAGCCGCTGCGCCAGTTGGCACTGATGTTCGGCATGAAAGCACCGGGCCTTGGCAGGCTGACATTCAGCATCAAAGATTTTGGCGACCACCGCCAGCTTGATGTTCGCGCCTGGTGGCACCCTGCCGGTTTCAGTGGGCTGTTGTACTGGTTTGTCATGATGCCTGCGCACCTGTTTATTTTCCGCGGTATGGCTAAGCGCATCGCCAAGCTGGCCGAAGAATACGACCACCAGCACCCTTGAACATGGCGGTAACGGCTATTTACCGATCAACCGCACAGTTTGCCGCTGCGGTTGAGTGCTTTCCGATTGCATAGCGCACAGATTCACGAAAGAATGGCGCCCTATTTGCCGGGGAGTAGCAACTCCCCGCTCAGCATCCTGATTTTTGGTGAGAACTCGAGTTCGCTATGAAGGTATTGGTCACCGGTGCAACCAGTGGTTTAGGCCGTAACGCCGTTGAATATCTCCGCCGCCAGGGCATAAAAGTGCGTGCCACCGGCCGTAACCAGGCAATGGGCAGCCTGCTGGAAAAATTGGGCGCCGAATTCATTCATGCCGATCTCACTAATCTGATCTCCTCGCAGGCCAAGGCCATGCTGGCGGATGTGGACGTGTTATGGCATTGCTCCAGCTTTACTTCCCCGTGGGGCACGGAAAAGGCCTTTGAACTGGCCAACGTGCGTGCCACCCGCCGTTTGGGTGAATGGGCGGCGGCATACGGTGTTTCGCAGTTTATTCATATCTCTTCACCGGCGATTTACTTCGATTACCGGCATCATCGCAACGTGGGTGAGGATTTCCGCCCGCTGCGCTTTGCTAATGAATTTGCCCGCAGCAAAGCCGCCGGTGAACAGGTGATCCAGCAACTGGCGTTGTCCAACCCGCAAACCCACTTTACGATTTTGCGCCCTCAAGGGCTGTTTGGCCCGCACGACAAGGTGATGTTGCCGCGCCTGCTGCAAATGATTAAGCACTATGGCAGCCTGCTGCTGCCGCGCGGCGGTAATGCGTTGGTGGATATGACTTATCTGGAAAACGCGGTCCACGCCATGTGGCTGGCGACCCAGAAAGAAAATACCCAGTCTGGCCGGGCTTACAACATCACCAATCAGCAGGTGTGCCCATTGCGTGTGGTGGTGCAGCAACTGATCGACGAACTGGGCATGAAGTGCCGCATCCGCTCAGTGCCTTATCCGATGCTGGATATGCTGGCGCGCGGCATGGAAAAGCTGAGCAACAAAAGCGAGAAAGAGCCGGTACTGACCCATTATGGCGTAGCCAAACTCAACTTTGATCTGACGCTGGATACCTCCAGAGCACAGCAGGAATTAGGCTATCAGCCGCTGATTTCGCTGGAAGAAGGCATCAGCCGCACAGCCCGCTGGTTGAAGGATCACGGCAAACTGCACGGTTTATGATCAGCGAACTGCGCCATACTTTGCCAATAGCGCATCAATAATCGCCTCACTTTCTGCATCCGGCTCACCGCGATAATCGCTGGGCCGGAAATGCATCTGAAATGCCGCCACCACATTGCGCTGCTGCTTTGCATCCCACAGTGGATCGATGCCGTAACCATAGCGTGCCAGCTTCTCCAACAGCCTGGCCATCGGCACCGGCAGCTGTTTATCGCGCCCCGCCAGATAACGTTCTACCACCGGCTTATCCGGCCAGGCACCGATACCCGCCTGCGCCAGCTGCTGCCAAGGGAATAACGGCCCCGGATCCTGTTTACGCTGCGGAGCAATATCGCTGTGGCCCACCACATCCGTCGGTTGCATGGCATAACGCTGTACAATATCGCTGCTGAGGCGAATCAGCAGATCGATTTGCTCGGCGGCATAGGGTTGCCACTGCTTGCCCAGCAAAGTACGACTGAAACCTGGATTGACGATCTCAATCCCGATCGAGGTGTCATTCAGACTGCTACGCCCGCGCCAACTGCTGGCCCCGGCATGCCAGGCGCGCATCTCTTCAGGAACCAGTTGAAAGGCGACGGGTTTACCCTCGCGCAATGGTGGGTGCTCAGGCAACAGATAATGGGCGCTGACGTGTTCATCGGTCAGGGTTTTCAGCGAGGAATGGAAATCTTCGGCGGTGTAATGCATCACCAGAAAACGGATGCGCTGATCGGCTCCCTGCGCCTGATGCAGCGTTTCCAACTGATAACTGCCGCGACCCACCACCGTGTCGTGCCCTGAACTTTCGCAGCCCACCAGCAGCATTAGCGCTATGGCAACGATCCCTAACC